>JANMHH010000088.1:0-9252 GCA_031375065.1 Rubrivivax sp.
GCGCAGGGGCTGCGCAGTGTTGGGCGAAGCGTGGTCGTTTGCCCGGGCCCCGGCGAAGAAGAGCGCATCGCCCGCGAGCAGTTTCCGCTGGCCACCTTGCTGCCCGGGGTCAACCTGGGCGTTTATGCCGCCTTGCTGAAAGACGCTGCGCTGCTGATCAGCAACGACACCGGCCCGGGCCACATGGCTGCGGCCGTGGGCACGCCCTTGATCTCGGTGATGGGGCCCAGCAACCCCACGCTCTGGCGCCCTTGGGGCCACGACGTGCAGGTGCTGGGCGGCCATGGCCAGTGGCCCGAGATGGGCGCCGTGATGGACGCCACCCGAAGCGTGCTGAACCGGCGTTGACACCCCGGCGGGGGGGTGTGTGGCGTCACCCGAGCGGGTGCCCTCGTGTTGCCCCGCAGCGGGGGAATGACCTCTGACACACAGCTTCGCAGAATTCATTCCAACCCGCCGGCCAGCTTGCAGCACGAAGCTTCAAAGCCGCAACCGGTGGGTTGTGATGAACCTCAACCCGCTTCAAGGAGCACACCATGATCCGCACGCTGCTGAAACCTCTGCAGGCCACTTTGCTGGCCATTGTCTTCACTGCTTTCTCTTTCAACGCCTGGGCTGCCGCCGACGCCAACCGGGCCACGCAGGCCGAACTGGAATCGGTCAAGGGCATCGGCCCCGGCCTCTCGGGCAAGATCCTGAAGGCCCGTCAAGCGGCCGAATTCAAAAACTGGGGCGACCTGGTCGACCGGGTCGGCGGCATTGGCCCGGGCAACGCAGCCCGCTTCTCGCAGGCCGGACTGACAGTCTCGGGCGCTGCCTACGATGGCCAGGCCATGCCCACGGGCCAAGGCAGCAAGACCGGCTCGGCTGACAAGGGCAGCCGCAGCGCCAAGGCCGAAGGTGCAGAGCCCAAGGCCAAGAAGAGCAAGAAGGCCGACAAGCCAGAGGCTTGAACGCGGCAAGCTGAACTGCGGTGCACGTTGGCACTGCAGCAACGATCA
Source organism: Rubrivivax sp. (assembly GCA_031375065.1). GTDB lineage: Bacteria > Pseudomonadota > Gammaproteobacteria > Burkholderiales > Burkholderiaceae_C > Rubrivivax. The sequence continues at coordinate 1,002 of JANMHH010000088.1, forward strand.
GGGCAACAACAGATCGAGCCCGGTGGCGTTTGGGCGCTGCCGGGCCTGCGCAATCAGGTCCCAACCAAAGAACCGCAAGACTTCGTCCTTGCGGACCACGGTGTCGGCCTCGCCCAGCGCCATCAACTCCTGGGTGAAGGGCGCCTCAAACAGCAGGTAGCTGGCCAGCGCCGAGCCCCGCGCTTGCTGGCCCTGCCCACTCACACCCACGCCGCGCAGCAAGGCCCGCACCGGTGCGGGAAGGGCCGACAGGTGGCGCGAAGCGATGTCATCGATGCGCTGCGTGGGCGAAATCACCAGGGCCTCGATGGGCCTGAGCTGCGAGTCGGCCAACACCGCCTCGGGCAACAAGGCCAAGGTGCGGTTGATCCGCCGCATGCGTTCGATGTCGACCGCCAGCGCGTCCAGAAAGATGCTGGCCATCGCGTGGCCCGCAATCTGCGCCAGGTTGGGATACTCCAAGGCCGTGGCCACGCGGCCCTGCGGTTCCTGCATGCGCCCCGCGCCGATGATCAGCAGGCGCTGCGCGCCCAGGTGAACCGCGGGCGACAGCGGCGCCGTCTGGCGCATCGAGCCGTCGCCAAACCAGCCTGCGTCGCCGTTGACTTCCAGCTGCGTGGCCGGAAAGACAAAAGGAATGGCCGAAGAGGCCAGCAGGTGCGCCTGGGACAAACGAGACTGGATGGCCACCCGTTGCGAACGCATCCAAGGCTCAATCGGTTGGGCTGCATCGAAAAACGTATGGTGCTCGCCACTCGTGTAGCTGGAAGCCGTGACTGCAAAAGCATGCAAATGCTTTTGTTCAAACATCATCGGCAAGCGCTCCAGCGGCACCAGCCGCTGGAGCAGCTCCGCCAAGGGTGCGTTGTCCAGCAAGGAGCGCGGCCGGGCCCTGCGCCAACGGGCAATCACCCAGCCCACCGAAACCATGGTCAGCCACTGCGCACCGGAGCGAATGACGCCCAGCGAGTCCGAACGGTAAACCTGTTCGGTGCTGAAGTTCTGCCAGACCCGGGCCAGCAGTTCCACCGCCGCTTCAAAGCGGTCTGCGTTGGCTGCCAGTGCCGCGGCGTTGATGGCGCCTGCCGAGGTGCCGCAAATCACGCCAAAAGGGTTGCGCAGGCGGGCCATGGGGCCCAGTGATTCGCGCCGCAGGCGGGAGAGGGCGCGCAACACACCCACCTGGTAAGCGGCTCGCGCACCGCCGCCGCTCAGTACCAGGGCGGTCAGCGGTGTTTCATACATGAGGCCCGACTGTAGCGCCGGGCCTGGGGTGATCAATCGCCGTGTTTGCCCTTGCCTTGGCCCTTGCCATGGTCCTTGTCATGACCTTTGCCGTGGCCTTTGCCTTTGGGGTCGACATGCTGGCCGTACCACTGATCCTGGACAAAGTAGACCGGTACGCCGCAGGCGTTGTAGGCGCCGCAGTGCTTACGCCAGTTCTTGCGATGACCGGGCGGCACCCACATGTAGACCGGCTGCGGCGCTTGCTGCACCACCACCACCGGCCGCGTGATGACCACCGGCTGTGCCACCACCAACTGGGGCTGCGGGAAGCGGCCGATGTCGATGCGCCCGTAAACGCCCGGCTGGCTGATCTGCACCGATACACCCACCTCGGCGGCACTGGCATTCAACATCGGCGCCAACACCAGCAGCACAGCTGCAAACTTGCTCGTGGTCTTCATGAGATCTCCGTCTTCTGGTTTTTGATCAACCTTCAACGCCGCCCACCAGCCTTTGGTTGGCAGGCGATACCCTGCTCTCACTCGTAAGCAATGTAAGCGGCAGCCCCGTGCGCGACGCCCCGCCACCGCGCCAAGGCCTCATCGCTGGGCCAAAAGCGGGCCTCGTCGCCCAGTTCCACGTCGGCCATGGCACCAGGCCGGCGGATGCGAAAGCGGATGCTCAGCCCCTGGGTGACGGTTCCGTGTTCGCTCTCCACCCGCTTGGCAGGCCACAACTTCAGCACGTCCGCCACCGGCGGGACAGCCCCATTGAGTTCGACACTCAGGTAGCGACCAAAGCGCGCCCGCGCTGCGGCCAGGTCCCAGACCTGCGTCACGTTCAGGCGCAGCCCGCCACTGAAACGGTCGGTCTGCAGCTTGCCCTGGATGATCAGCAACTGGTCTTCGGCCATCAGTTCGCGCTGGCTCTCGAAAAGCTCGTCGTTGGCCACGGCTTCGATGCTCTCGGTGCCATCGTCCAGTTTGAAGATCACCACGCGGCCGCGCTGACCATTGACGGTGCGCAGGTCGGTGACGATGCCGGCCAGCAGCTGCGGTTCACGGCTCTCCACCGAATCGCCGATGGCAAGACGCGCAAAGCGCCGCACCTCGTCCTTCCAGGCGTCGAACATGTGGCCTGACAGGTAAAAACCCAAGGCCGCCTTTTCCGCCAGCAGGCGCTCGCGGATGTCCCACACCGGCAACACCATCAGCGCCGGCTCCTGCGTGCTGCTGCCATGCGTGTCGCCCATGTCAAAGAGGCCCACCTGCAGCACATTGGCCTGTTGGGTTTCGGCCCAGTCCATGGCCAGGCTGACGCTGGCCAGCAGCGCCGATCGGCCGCCGTGGCCTTCGGGGTGCAGGCTGTCGAACGCGCCGGCCTTGATCAGCGCTTCAATGGCGCGCTTGTTGACGGCCTTGCGGTCGACCCGGGCGCAAAAATCAAACAGGCTGTGGAAGGGCCCGCCGCCTTCGCCCGAGCGGCCTTCGCGGGCCGCGACGATGGCCTCGATGGCACTCTGCCCGGTGCCCTTGACGGCACCCAATCCGTAGCGCACGGTCTTGTCGTCGATGGGCTCGAAGCGGTGCGTGCCGCGGTTGATGTCGGGTGCATCAAAGCGCACGCCGAAGATCTTGGCGTCGGCCAGCAGCACCTTGAGCTTGTCGGTGTTGTCGGCTTCGATCGTCATGTTGGCGGCATAAAACTCCGCCGTGCAGTGCACCTTGATCCAGGCCGTGTGATACGCCAGCAGGGAGTAGGCGGCGGCATGGCTCTTGTTGAAGCCATAACCGGCGAACTTCTCCATCAGGTCAAAAACTTCGTTGGCCTTGTCCGCTGCGATGCCTTTGTCGGTGGCGCCCTGCAAAAAGACCACCCGCTGCTTGACCATTTCCTCGGGCTTTTTCTTGCCCATGGCCTTGCGCAGGTTATCGGCGCTGCCCAGCGAGTAGCCGGCCATCTTCTGCGCGGCCAGCATCACCTGTTCCTGGTAGACAAAGATGCCGTAGGTCTCACTCAGCACGGGCTCCAGCAACTTGTGCGGGTAGACCACCTCTTCCTTGCCGTTCTTGCGCGCGCAAAAGCTGGGGATGTTCTCCATCGGACCCGGGCGGAACATGGCGTTCAGCGCAAACAGGTCTTCGATGCGGTTGGGTCGCGCCTCGCGCAACATGCCTTGCATGCCGCGGCTTTCAAACTGGAACACGGCTTCGGTCAAGCCGTCCGAAAAAAGCTTGTAGACCTTGCCGTCGTTGAGCGGCAGGCTCTCGTAGTTGAAGTCGGCGCGGTCCTTGCGGCGGGCGCGGATGTAGGTCTTGGCCAGCTCCAGGATGGTCAGCGTGGCCAGCCCCAGGAAGTCGAACTTGACCAGGCCGATGGCCTCGACGTCGTCCTTGTCGAACTGACTGACCGCGCTGTCGCTGCCCGGCTGCTGGTACAGCGGACAAAAGTCGGTGATCTTGCCCGGCGCAATCAGCACGCCGCCAGCGTGCATGCCGATGTTGCGCACCAGGCCTTCCACGCGGGTGGCCAGGGCCAGCAGTTCAGCCACCTCTTCTTCGGCCTTCTCGCGCTGCTCGAGTTCAGGCACTTCCTTGCGCACGTAGATCACGCCCGGGTCGGGCTCGGCCGGCGGCAACGGCAGCGGCGCCAGGGTGTAGGTCTTGCCGGGCAGGCCCGGCACCAGCTTGGCCACGCTGTCGACATGACCGTAACCCATGCCCAGCACGCGACCCACATCCCGCAGCGCGGCCTTGCTGGCCATGGTGCCGAAAGTGGCGATCTGGCTGACGGCCGAGCGGCCGTATTTGTCCTTCACGTACTCGATGACCCGGTCGCGATTGCCTTGGCAAAAGTCGATGTCGAAGTCGGGCATCGACACCCGCTCGGGGTTCAGGAAGCGCTCGAACAGCAGGTTGTATTGCAGCGGGTCGAGGTCGGTGATGAAGAGCGCATAGGCCACCAGCGAACCCGCGCCGGAGCCACGGCCGGGTCCGACTGGGCAGCCGTTTTCCTTGGCCCAGACGATGAAGTCCGAGACGATCAAGAAGTAGCCCGGAAAGCCCTTGTCCACGATCACGGCGAGCTCGAAGTCCAGGCGCTCCAGGTAGCGCGCGCGCTCCAGGTCGCGGCGCTCTGGGTTGGGGTAGAGCGCGGCCAGCCGCCGCTCCAGGCCAGCCACCGAAGCCTGCCGGAAAAAGGCTTCGATGGGCATGCGCTGGCCGTCCACCAGCGGCGTCGGAAAGTCAGGTAGGCGCGGTTGGCCCAGGGTCAGGGTCAGGTTGCAGCGTTGGGCGATTTGCTCTGCATTGGCCAAAGCCGAAGGGATGTCGGCGAACAGCGCCTGCATCTGGGCCTGGGTCTTGAAGTGCTGGTCACGGGTGAACCGCTTGGCGCGACGCGGGTTGGCCAGCGTTTCGCCTTCGGCAATGCAGACCCGCGCTTCGTGGGCCTCGAAGTCGTCGGGCTCCAGGAACTGCACGGGGTGGGTGGCTACCACCGGCAGCTGCAGCTGTGCGGCCAGTTGCACGGCGGCGCGCACGTGCGGCTCGTGGGCCGGCAAACCGGCACGCTGCAATTCGAGATAGAAGCGGCCCGGAAACAGCGCGGCCAGGCGCAAAGCCAGCGCTTGGGCGCGCTCGGTTTCGCCCGACATCAGCGCCATGCCCACCGCACCCAGGTCGCCGCCTGACAGGGCCAGCAAGCCGCCGCCCAATTCCTGCAGCCATTCCCACTTGATCCAGGCCTGCGCGCGTTGCGCGTTGCTGACCCAGCCGCGCGCCAACAACTCGCACAGGTTCAGATAGCCCTGGTTGTTTTGCACCAGCAGCAGCAGGCGGCTGGCCTGGCGGTCGCCACCGGGCTCGCCGCCGTTGGGCTCCATCAGCACGTCCACGCCAATCAGCGGCTTGACGCCCTTGGCTCGACAGGCGCTGTAGAACTTGACCGCACCAAAGAGATTGTTCAGGTCGGTGATGGCCAGCGCCCCTTGACCGTCGGCCCGCGCGGCGGCGGCCAGGTCGTCGATGCGGAGCATGCCGTCCACCACCGAGTACTCGGTGTGGGTGCGCAGGTGGACAAAAGCCGTGGTGGTGTTCATCAAAGAGTGCTTATCCAATCAACCTACCCACTTACGGGCGTTGCCAAAGATACGCGTCCACGGGCTGTGCTGGTCGCGCTGCCCCGAGGTCCAGCTCATCTGCACGTTCCTGAACACCCGTTCGGGGTGGGGCATCAGCGCCGTGAAACGGCCATCAGGCGTGGTCACCGCCGTCAAACCGCCGGGGCTGCCGTTGGGGTTGAAGGGGTAGGCCTCGGTGGCGGCACCGTGGTTGTCGACGAAGCGCATCGCACGGTGCACGGTCTGGGCGTCGCCACGTTGGCTGAAATCGGCAAAACCTTCGCCGTGAGCCACGGCGATCGGCAGCCGGCTGCCGGTCATGCCCTGGAAAAACAGACTGGGGCTGTCCAGGATTTCGACCATGGCCAGGCGCGCTTCAAATTGCTCGCTGCGGTTGCGGGTGAATTGGGGCCAGGCCTGGGCGCCGGGGACGATGCTGGCCAGGGCCGCGAACATCTGGCAGCCGTTGCACACACCCAGCCCGAAGGTGTCGTTGCGGTTGAAGAAGCCGGCAAAGGCATCCGCCAGCAGCGGGTTGAACAGGATGCTGCGGGCCCAGCCCTCGCCTGCGCCCAGCGTGTCGCCGTAGCTGAAGCCACCGCAGGCCACCAGGCCTTGGTAGTCGGCCAGCTTCGTGCGCCCAGCCTGCAGGTCGGTCATGTGCACGTCAAAGGTCTCGAATCCAGCCAACGCCATCGCGTAGCTCATCTCGATGTGCGAGTTCACGCCCTGCTCGCGCAGGATGGCGACGCGGGGCTTTGTCAACTGCAGATAGGGCGCGGCGACGTTGTCGCTGGCGTCGAAGCTCAAAAGCAGGTGCAGGCCAGGGTCGCCTGGCAGACCGGCGGCCTGGTGTTCGGCGTCGGCACAGACCGGGTTGTCACGTTGGCGGCTGATGCGCCAGCTGGTGTCGTCCCATTGCTGGTGCAGCGCCTGCAACGGTGCGCTGAACTGGCACTTGGCGTCGCGCCAAACCTCGACCGCCGCGCGGTCGTTGGGCTTGCCGATGACGTGGGCGTGGCGGCTCAGGCCGTGTTGGCGCAGCGTGGCCATGACTTCGTCGCGCTGCGCGGTGGGCACCTGGATGACGACACCCAGCTCTTCGTTGAACAAGGCCCGCAGCGTCAGCTCGTTGCGCCGCTCGCTGACCTGGCCGGCCCAGTTCTTGGCGTCACCCACTTCGGCGCGGCTGTCGTTGATGCCGTCGCTGGGCGTGACCAGGATGTCGACGTTGAGGCTAACCCCCATGTGACCCGCAAAAGCCATCTCGCACACCGCTGCCCACAGGCCGCCGTCGCTGATGTCGTGGTAGGCCAGGATGCGGCCCTGCTCGCGCAAGGTGTTGATGGCAGACACCAGCTGCTTGAGCTGCTGCGCGTCGTCCAGGTCGGGCACCCCGTCCTGCTGATGGCAACCAAACTGCCCCAGCACCTGCGCCAACATGCTGCCCGCCAGGCGCTGGCGACCGCCACCCAGATCGATCAAGACCAATGTGGTGTCGCCGGCCTGCAGCTGCGGCGTCAGGGTGCCGCGCACGTCGGCCACGCTGGCGAATGCGGTGACGATCAGAGAGACCGGTGCCGTGACCTGCAACTCGCGCCAGCGCGTGCGCATCGACAGCGAGTCTTTGCCCACCGGAATGCCCACGCCCAGCGCCGGGCAGAGTTCCAGGCCGACCGCCTTGACCGTGTCGAACAGCGCAGCGTCTTCGCCGGGTTCGCCGCAGGCCGCCATCCAGTTGGCGCTGAGCTTGACGCGGCTCAGCTCGATCGGCGCGGCCAGCAAGTTGGTGATGGCCTCTCCCACCGCCATGCGGCCGCTGGCGGGGGCATTCAGCGCCGCCAGCGGCGTGCGTTCGCCCATGGCCATGGCTTCGCCGGCAAAACCCACGAAGTCGGCCAAGGTCACCGCGCAATCGGCCACCGGCACCTGCCAGGGGCCGACCATCTGATCGCGGTGGTTCAAACCGCCGACGGTGCGGTCGCCGATGGTCACCAAAAAGCGCTTGCTGGCCACGGTGGGGTGGCGCAGCACGTCCAGCGCCACCTGCTCCAGCTTCACGCCGGTCAGGTTCAAGGGCGCTTCCAGGCGCTGCACACGCTGCACGTCGCGCTGGGTTTTGGGCGGCTTGCCCAACAGCACGTCCATCGGCATGTCGATCACACGCGGGCCGCCGGGTCCGTCTTCCAGGATCAATTCACGCTCTTCGGTGGTGACGCCCACCACCGCATACGGGCAGCGCTCGCGCTCGGCCATCTGCGTGAACAGCGGCATCAGGTCGGGGTTGATCGCCAGCACATAACGTTCCTGGCTTTCGTTGCACCAGATCTCCTTGGGCGCCAGGCCGCTTTCTTCCAGGGGCACCTGGCGCATGTCGAAGCGCGCGCCTTTGCCCGCGCCGTCCACCAGCTCGGGGAACGCGTTGCTGATGCCGCCGGCGCCCACGTCGTGGATGGCCATCACCGGATTCAACTCACCCAAACTCCAGCAGTGGTTGATGACCTCTTGCGCGCGGCGCTCGATTTCAGGGTTGCCACGCTGCACGCTGTCAAAGTCCAGCGCCGCCGTGTTGGTGCCGGCCGCCATGCTGCTGGCCGCGCCGCCGCCCATGCCGATGCGCATGCCCGGCCCGCCCAACTGGACCAGCAAGGTGCCCGCGCTGAAGGGCAGCTTCTTGACCTGGCTGGCGCTGATGGCCCCCAACCCGCCGGCGATCATGATTGGCTTGTGGTACCCCCGGCGCACACCGCCCACGTCTTGCTCCCAGACGCGGAAATAGCCGCCCAGGTTGGGCCGGCCAAACTCGTTGTTGAAGGCCGCGCCGCCCAGCGGGCCTTCGGTCATGATCTGCAAGGGGCTGGCGATGTGCTCCGGCTTGCCGATCGGCTTTTGTTCCCAGGGCTC
>JANMHH010000111.1:0-2202 GCA_031375065.1 Rubrivivax sp.
CGCGGCCACGCGCAGTTGCCACTCCACCAGGTCCAGCCCGGTGATGCATTCGGTGACCGGGTGCTCGACCTGCAGCCGCGTGTTCATCTCCAGGAAGAAGTGGTTCAGCTGGGCATCGACGATGAACTCCACCGTGCCCGCACCGCGGTAGCCCACGGCCAATGCAGCGGCCACGGCGTCACGCCCCATGGCGGCGCGCAGGGCCGGGCTGACCACCGGCGACGGCGCTTCTTCAATCACCTTTTGCCGCCGCCGCTGCGCCGTGCAGTCGCGTTCACCCAGGTGCACCGCGTGGCCGTGGGCATCGGCAAACACCTGGATCTCGATGTGGCGGCCGTTGTCGATCAGCTTTTCCAACATCAAGGTGCCGTCGCCAAAGGCGCTGCTGGCTTCGCGCCGGGCACCGGCCAGGGCTTCGGGCAGCGCTGCGAAATCGCGCACCAGGCGCATGCCGCGGCCGCCGCCGCCGGCCACCGCTTTGACCAGCAGCGGCAGGCCCAGCTTTTTTGCTTGCGCCGTCAAAGCAGCATCGCCTTGCTCTTCGCCCAGGTAGCCGGGCGCACACGGCACGCCCGCTTCGATCATGCGGCGCTTGGCCAAAGCCTTGTCGCCCATGGCGCGAATGGCAGCCGGTGGCGGGCCGATGAAGACCAGGCCCGCATCCAGGCAGGCCTGGGCAAAGTCGGCGCGCTCTGACAAGAAACCGTAGCCTGGGTGCACGGCGTCAGCGCCCGCGCGCCCAGCCGCCTGCAGCAAGGCAGCGATGTTCAAGTAGGAATCGGCCGCCGGGGCGGCACCGATGTGAACCGCCTCATCAGCTTGCTGAACGTGGGGCGCAGACGCGTCCGCGTCGCTGTAGACCGCCACGGTTCGGTAGCCCAACCGGTGCGCGGTGCGGATCACGCGGCAGCCGATCTCCCCCCGGTTGGCGATCAGGATTTTGGTGAAGCTCTTGTTGAAGCTCAAGAAGCAACTCCCGGGCACCACTTGGCTTTGCGCTTTTGCAAGAACGCGGTCGTGCCTTCAACCCCCTCAGGTCCCAATGCTGCGGCGGAAAAAACCTGCGCTGCTTCTTGCACCAGCGACGCGGGCGATTGAAAGCGCGCCTTGGCCATCAAGGCTTTGGTGGCCGCCACCGCGCCGGGGGCACATTGCAAGATGTCGACCAACACCTGGGCCAGGGCTGTGTCCAACGCTGCGCCCGAATGAACACCATGCACCAGCCGCAAGGCCAAGGCCTCGGCCGCGTTCAGCCGCGCGCCCGTCACCGCCAGGCGCTTGGCTTCGGCGTAACCCAGCCGCTCCACCAAAAACGGGCCGATCTGGGCGGGCACCACGCCCAGGCCGGTCTCGGGCAGGCGAAAGCTGGCGGTTTCGCCGGCCAGCGTCACGTCGGCCACACAGGCCAGGCCAAAACCCCCACCCATGCACACACCTTCAACCACCGCCACAGTGGCCATGCCGGTCTGCGCAAAAGCCACGCACAGCTCACCAAACGCAGCGTTGGTTTCGATCAGCGCGTTGGGGTTGTCTGCCAACTTCATACGAGCAGCGGCCATGTCGGACAGGTCAGCGCCCGCGCTGAAGTGGCCACCAGCGCCCCGCAGCACGATGACGCGCGTGTCGCAGCGCATCTCGGCTTGACCCAGCACCGTGCGCAGCTCGCGCACCATGGCCAACGACATCGCGTTGCGCACCTCGGGTCGGTTGAGCGTGACGTGCAAGACGCCGCCCGCATGGCCGTCGCGGCGCAGCGACAAGGTCTTGAACTCGGCCATCTCAACGCTCATGGCTGCACCCATGTCTCTTGACGCCGACCCGCCCAGCGGACGTTTTTGCCAGCGCAGGTCTGGTTGCTCACAGGCTGACCCCGGTCATGCTGATCATGCCGCCGACTTGTTTTTCAGCGTGCCCTCGAGCTTGCAGATGATGCTCAGCATCACCTCGTCGGCGCCACCACCGATGCTGATCAAGCGCGAATCACGGAAAGCCTGCGAAATGGGGTTGTCGGCCGTGAAGCCCATGCCGCCCCAGTACTGCAAGCACGAGTCGGTGACCTCACGGCTCAGGCGGCCGCACTTGAGCTTGGCCATGCTGGCCAGCTTGGTGACATCTTTGCCGCCGATGTACATCTCCACCGCGCGGTAGGTCAGCGCGCGCAGCGCTTCGACTTCGGTGCGCAGTTCGGCCAGGCGGTAATGC
>JANMHH010000132.1:0-27783 GCA_031375065.1 Rubrivivax sp.
CCGTGCAGCACGCAGTCGATCGCTGTCGTTGTAGGCCCCAACCTGGACCACAAATCTGCCGTTGCCAGCGGCCGCTTCCACAGCAGGCGGTTGCAGCTTGGCGGCAGTGGCAGGTCGCGACGCCGCAGCGGCAGGCAAAGCCGCATCTGCCAAACGGGGTGCCGCAGCAGAAGCCTTGACAGCCGGCTGGGCGGCCCGGGTTGGCGTCAACGCTTCACTGGCGGGTTTGGCAGGGACCGGTGAAGCGCTCAGGTTCGCAGGACTTGGCGCGCTGGCCGGGCGGCCTGAGGTCACCGCAGCGGAAGCCGCCGCCGCCCCATCCGATGGCATGACAGCGGCCTGCCCAACAGGCCCCGATTCAACGCCCGCGTCCGGCGGCGGCTTGGGCAAGGCCTGCGCGGAAGCGGCAGGCGACGACTTGCGCCCCGCCCCTTCCGCCAACAAGATCGGCAGATCCACGGGCAGCGGCCGGGGCTTGGTCTCAAACAGCATGGGGAATCCAATCACGCCCACGGCCAGCAGCACCGCTGCGCCCATCAAACGACGCCGTGCGCCCGTGCGAGCCGCCTGCTGCGGCCCGTCTGCGTGCAGGCCCAAAGCGTCTTTGGCCGATCCGGCGGCAGCCGACCCGGCCTTGCCGAGTACCGAACCGGTGGACTCGATGGCGGGCTTGGAAGCGCGAAAAAAGGGCAGGCGCATGCGCAGGTGCGGTCAGCGAGGCTGGAGGGTGGTGGCCGCTGCGGCCGCCGCCAAGTGCGGCGCCGCGAACCGGGGCAAGCCGTCCTTGAGCACGCCGCCCACGGTGTGGAACGAGCCAAAAACCACGATTCTATCGACCGGGTCTGCCGCCGCAGCGGCGGCTTGCAAAGCCGCGCTGGGGCCGCTGTGGGTGTGGACCTGCGGTGGGCCTCCGATGCGGCCAGCCGCCATCTGGCTGACGAGGCCGGCCAGGTCCACCGCTTTGGCGGCACGCTCAAGTGGCAGGTCACAGCAGTGCCAGACGTCGACCAAGGGCACCATGTGGCGCAGCAACGAAGCGATGTCCTTGTCGGCCATGGCGCCAAACACGGCATGGGTTTGCGGGAAGTAACCCATTGCGTCCAGGTTGACCGACAAGGCGGCCACCGAGTGCGGGTTGTGCGCCACGTCCAAAACCAGCGTGGGCTGACCGGGCACGATCTGGAAGCGGCCCGGCAGGTCCACCATGGCCAGACCCGTCCGAACGGCCTGCGCATTGATGGGCAGGCGGTCCTTCAGCGCCAACAGCGCAGCGATCGCGCCGGCCGCGTTGAGCAGTTGGTTGGCGCCCCGCAGGGCCGGGTACGACAGGCCGCTGTAGCGCCGCTTGAATTCACCGTGACGAGCGCTCCAGCCCCACTGTTGCCGGTCACCTTCAAAACTGAAATCGCGGCCGACCAACCACAGATCGGCCCCGATGGCCTGCGCGTGCCGGACCACGCTTTGCGGCGGCGCCGGGTCGCTGACGATCACCGGGCGGCCGCTGCGCATGATTTGCGCTTTTTCCAGCCCGATCGACTCCCGATCCGGCCCCAGCCACTGCATGTGGTCGAGGTCGATGCTGGTGATGACGGACACGTCGGCATCAAAGGCGTTGACCGAGTCGTAGCGCCCACCCAGGCCCACTTCCAGCACGATCAGGTCCAACTCGGCCATCGACAACAAGCGCACGATGGCCAGCGTGGTGAACTCGAACTGGGTCAGTGTCAGCTCGCCCCGGGCCGCTTCAACCGCAGCGAATTGGGTGGTCAGCGCTTCTTCGGCGACCGGCTGCCCACCGATGCGGCAGCGTTCCGTGAAGTGCACCAGCTCGGGCTTTTGGTAAAGGCCCACCCGGTAACCGGCGTGGCGCGCCATGCTGTCAATCATCGCGCAGGTCGAGCCCTTGCCATTGGTGCCCGCCACCACGATGACCGGCACCGTGAACTGGATGCCCAGGCGGCGCGCCACCTCCTGCGTGCGCTCGAGCGACAGGTCCATGGTCTTGGGGTGCATCGCCGTGCAATGCGCAAGCCAGTCGGCCAAGGAACGGAGTTCAGACATGTGGGGTGGGCAATGTGTCGCCGGATCGATGGGGGGCGTCGCTTGGCTGTTGAGCCGGGTTCGAGAAGCGCAGCCGAACGTCGAACCGGCGGGCGCAGCGAACCCTTGATCGGCCTGCGCAGCGGAAAAGCGTCAGGCCACCGCGTCCGCGCTCTGGCGCTGCAGCATCGCCAATTGGCGGGCGATGTTGGCGCGCAACTGGCGGCGGTCGCAGATCATGTCCAGTGCGCCCGTGCCCAGGAGAAATTCGCTGCGCTGAAAACCTTCGGGCAGCTTTTCGCGCACCGTGTTTTCAATCACCCGCGGGCCGGCAAAACCGATCAGGGCCTTGGGTTCGGCAATGACGACGTCGCCGACAAAAGCAAAGCTGGCCGATACGCCGCCCATGGTGGGGTCGGTGAGCACGCTGATGTAAGGCAAACGGGCCTTGGACAGGCGGGTCAGCGCGGCGTTGGTCTTGGCCATCTGCAACAGGCTGAGCAAGCCCTCTTGCATGCGCGCGCCACCGGTGGCTGTGAAACTGACAAACGGCACCTTTTGCTCGATGGCGGCTTCGACGCCGCGCACGAAGCGCTCGCCGACCACGCTGCCCATGCTGCCGCCCATGAATTCAAACTCGAAGCAGGCCGCCACCAGGGGCACGCTCATCACCGCGCCGCCCACCACCACCAAGGCGTCGGTCTCGCCAGTGGCTTCCAAGGCGGCCTTCAGTCGCTGCGGGTACTTCTTGCTGTCCTTGAACTTCAGGGCATCAACGGGCATGACTTCCTGGCCGATTTCCCAGCGCCCTTCCGGGTCCAGGAAGGCATCCAGGCGGGCCCGCGCACCGATGCGGTGATGGTGGTCGCACTTGGGGCAGACGTTGAGGTTTTGCTCCAGGTCGGTCTTGTAAAGCACCGTCTCGCAAGAAGGGCATTTGATCCACAGACCTTCAGGCACCGCGCGGCGCTCGGCCGGGTCGGTGGGCTGAATCTTGGGTGGCAGCAGTTTTTCAAGCCAACTCATGTGAACCCCTTTGGGAGTGAGCGTAACAGCCGGCCCGGGTAGGTTTCGGCGCTACACCGGCCGAGCCTTGGCGCATGGCCTTGCTCGGCCTGGGTGGTCAAACGGTCAACGCAGGTCCAGCGCGGTGCGGATCTCCGCCATGAAAGCCCGGGCTGAAGGAGCTGCATTGTGCCGGGTCTGGGTTTCCAGGATCTGGATCAGCTTGGAGCCGATCACCACCGCATCGGCCACCTGCGCGACGGCGCGCGCGGTGGCGGCGTCGCGGATGCCAAACCCCACCCCCACCGGCACGCTGACGTGGGCCTTGATCCTGGGCACCATCTCGGCCACGGCGGCGGTGTCCAGATGGCCGGCTCCTGTGACGCCCTTCAATGACACGTAGTACACATAACCGCTGGCAATGCGCCCGACCTGCTTCATGCGCTGCTCGGTGCTGGTCGGCGCCAGCAGGAAGATCAGGTCCAGGCCGACCGACTTCAGGTCATGGGCAAATTCCTCGCACTCCTCGGGTGGGTAGTCCACCACCAACAAGCCGTCCACGCCGGCCGCTGCAGCGTCGCGCACGAAGCTGCCTTTGCCGTGACCCTGGTCATAGCGCTCCAACGGGTTGGCGTAACCCATCAGCACCACCGGCGTACTGCTGTTGCGCAAGCGAAAGGCGCGCACCATGTCCAGCACCTGCGTGGCACCGACACCGCGCGCCAAGGCCCGCTCGCTGGCTTTCTGGATGACCGGGCCGTCGGCCATCGGGTCGCTGAAGGGAACACCCAGTTCGATGATGTCGGCCCCGCCTTCGGCCAGCGCCACCATGATGTCGGGTGTGGCGTCGACGAAGGGGTCGCCCGCGGTCACATAGGGGATCAGCGCGGTGCGCCCGGCGGCCTTCAGTGCGGCCAGCGTGGCCTGGATGCGGCTCATTGCGCACCGCCCTTCACGCTTTGCCCGCGACACGAGGGCCGGCAGTAGAAGTCAGCGCCCGACAGGTCGGCCACGGTGCCGATGTCCTTGTCGCCGCGCCCGCTGAGGTTGACCAACAAGTGCTGGTCCGGCTTCAGGGTGGCGGCCAGCTTCATCGCGTAGGCCACGGCATGGCTGCTTTCCAGCGCCGGGATGATGCCTTCGGTGCGGCACAGGCGGTGAAAGGCCGACAGCGCCTCGCCGTCTTCGATCGACACGTATTCGGCGCGGCCGATGTCTTTCAGGTAAGCGTGCTCGGGGCCTACGCCGGGGTAATCCAGGCCAGCCGAGATCGAATGGGTTTCGGTGATCTGGCCGTTGGCGTCCTGCAGCAGGTAGGTGCGGTTGCCATGCAGGACGCCTGGTGAGCCCGCCGTCAGCGAAGCCGAATGTTTGCCACTGGCCAAGCCTTGACCGGCCGCTTCAACACCGATCAGCCGCGTTTTTTCGTGGCCGATGTAAGGGTAGAACATGCCCATGGCGTTGCTGCCACCACCCACGCAGGCGATCACCGCGTCGGGCTGGCGGCCGATTTGCTGGGGCATCTGCACCAGGCACTCGTCACCGATGACGCTTTGGAAGTCGCGCACCATCATCGGGTAGGGGTGCGGGCCGGCCACGGTGCCGATGATGTAGAAGGTGTTCTCGACGTTGGTGACCCAGTCGCGCAGCGCTTCGTTCAGCGCGTCTTTCAGCGTCTTGCTGCCACTGTCGACGGGCACCACCCGGGCCCCGAGCAGGTGCATGCGGTAGACGTTGGGGCTTTGGCGCTTGACGTCTTCGCTGCCCATGTAGACCACGCATTCCATGCCGTAGCGCGCACAGATGGTGGCCGTGGCCACGCCGTGTTGGCCGGCGCCGGTTTCGGCAATCACCCGCGGTTTGCCCATGCGCCGGGCCAGCAGCGCCTGACCGATGGTGTTGTTGATCTTGTGCGCGCCGGTGTGGTTCAGGTCCTCGCGCTTGAGGTGGATCTGCGCCCCGCCCAGCTCGCGGCTCAAGCGTGCAGCGTGGTACATCGGGCTGGGACGACCCACAAAGTGCTTGAGCTCGTGCTTGAACTCGGCGATGAACTCGGGGTCGCTGCGGTACTTGGCGTAGACCGCTTCCAGTTCATGCAGCGCGTGGATCAGGGTTTCGGCGACAAAAGTGCCACCGTAGGGACCGAAGTGCCCGCGGGCATCGGGTTGCTGGTAATTCAACATGGGGATTCCTGACTCTTTACGGGCGGGCCAGCCTTTCGTCGGCTGACCGCACCGCCAAACAAAACTGGCGCATCAGCAGGGCGCTCTTGACGCTCTTGCTGACTTCCACGCCAGAGCTCACGTCAACGGCGCTGGGCCGGACGCTGAGCACCCCATCGGTCACGTTGGCAGGATTCAACCCACCAGACAAAACGACCGGAAGGGGCACGTTTGGAGGAATCTGTGACCAATCGAATACCTTCCCGCTGCCGCCATAGCCGTCGACATGGGCGTCGAGCAGCAGGGCTTGAGCCCCAACGTAGCGTGCCGCGAAGTCTAACAAATCGAAGCCGCGGCTCATGCGCGCGGCCCGGATGTAGGGGCGTTGTGCGGCTCGGCAGTCGGCCGGCGTTTCGTCGCCATGAAACTGCAGCAGCGCGTGCGGCACGGCCACGCAGGCGCGCTGCAGCTCGGCGGCGCTGGCGTTCACCACCAACAGCACCGGGGTGACAAAGGGCGGCAGGCGGGCGATCAGTTCCACCGCGCGCGCCAGCGTCACGTGGCGCGAGCTGGCCTCATAGAGCACGAAGCCCAGCGCGTCGGCGCCGGCTTCAACGGCGGCGTCGACATCGGCCTCGCGGGTCAGGCCGCAAATCTTGATGCGGGTACGGGTCATGGCGGGTGAAAGCGTGTTGCGTGATCGGCGGCTCTGCCCGGCATCACCAACGCAGAAGCGGTTTCAAAACCAATCGTGGGCGCTGACATGTTCAGGCAGGCTCCACGCCGCATCGTAGTACGGGCCTGAAAAATACAGCCCATCGGGCGGAAAGGTGGGCGCCGCCGCGTCACGGTCACGTGCCGCCAGCACCTGCGCCATCCACGCAGAAGGGCGCTTGCCGCAGCCCACGGCCAGCAAGCAGCCCATCAGGTTGCGCACCATGTGGTGCAGGTAGGCGTTGGCGTCGAAGTTGAAGTGCCAGTAGGCGCCCTGGTGTTCGATGTCGATGCTGCGCAGCGTCTTGACGGGCGTGGGCGACTGGCACTCGGAAGAACGGAATGAGCTGAAGTCATGCTCGCCCACCAGATGGCGGGCAGCTTCCCGCATAGCCAGCCCATCCAGGGGCTTGAAGGTCCAGCCCACCAGACCGGTTTCCAGGGACGGGCGTACCGGGGACTGCAACACCACAAACCGGTAGCGGCGTCCGCGCGCGCTGAAGCGGGCATGAAAACCGGGGTCGACTTGACGCGCCCACTGCACCGCCACATCGCTGGGCAGGTAGCGGTTGGTGCCACGCACCCAGGACGACAGATCGCGCTCGATCTCGGTGTCCAGGTGCACCACCTGGTTGAGTGCATGCACGCCCGTATCGGTACGCCCGGCACAGACCGTTTTGACCGGTCTGGCGGCAAAGGCAGTCAACGCCCGTTCAAGGGCATCCTGAACGGTTTGCCCACCCGGCTGAGATTGCCAGCCCAGGTAGGCTTGGCCGCAATAGGCCACCCCCAGGGCGATCCGCCGGCCGGCGGTTGGGCTGGGCGCAGGGCCGGCTTCAGGCCAGCTTTTCAAGCATGCTCTGCGCTTTGGCCTGCAATTGACCGTCGGCTTTGGCGACCACTTCCTCCAGCAGGTCGCGAGCACCTTCCAGGTCGCCGATCTGGCGGAATTCTTCAGCCAGCTCGAGCTTGCGGGCCAGCGGGCTTTCACCGCCGCCATCACCCGAATCCAGCGCCGGCGCGTCGGTGCCGAAGTCGCCAAGATCGAGCATGCTGGTCTCACCGGAATGTTTGGAAGCCGGCCCGGCTTCTTCGGGCAGGCTCAGGTCCGGCAGCGAAGCCAAATCGAAGTCCAGCCCGTCGTCGTGGGCCGGTGGTTTGTTGTTCAGCGCGATGGTGGTTGGCACTGCCGCAGCCACCGCGTTGATGCTCGCCGTGGCCGGGCGCTGCACGGGCACCGTCTTGGGGTCGTCGCCGGGGATCTCGATCGTCAAGGTGTCGTCGGAGCCGAACTGCGCTGCGGTGCTGAAAGGCTGCGTGGTCTCGGTGCTGATCGTCGGTGCGTCCATGCTCACCAGGTCCAGGTCCAGGTCGATGCCGTCCAAGGTGGCGTCGGCCGCAGGCTCGAACTGGGGCGCTGGCGCAGGGGCCGTGTAAGGCACCGTGGAAGCACCCAGGGGCTCGACCACCTGGCCACTGGCACCCAACACCTCTTCGGGCTGGCCGCCCGGTTGGTAGAGCACGTTGTCCGGATCGATGGTGCGGCCAAGTTCCTGCGCCTTGACCCAGTCCTCGCCTTCGCCACGGGTCAGGTTGAACATCTGGCTGGCCAGCAACTCGAAACCTTTGGCATCGCGACGCTTGGCGTAGACCTCCAGCAGCTTCGAGCGGATGGCCATGCGCTCTGGCGTGGAGCGCATCGCCTCCTTCAGGATTTCCTCGGCTTGAAGGTCGCGGCCATAGGCCAGGTACACATCGGCCTCGGCCACCGGGTCCACGTCACCAATGGCGTCCAGTTGCGACAGCGAGTAGCTCATCGACGAGCTGTTGCCGGTGGTGCTGGAGGCCGCCTCACGGGTGTCGATGCGCTGGCCGCCGCTGGCGCCAAAGAAGGAGTCGGGCTGCAGGCGGCTTTCCAGGAAAGAAGTCTCGCCAGCCGGCTTGCGCAGCTTGCCGCGCAGGCGGTACAGCCCCAGTCCGCCCAGCAAGGCCACCAACACCCCAACAGCGGGCAGCAGCAAAGAGTTGTCGCTTAAGGAATCCAGAAACCCTTCCGGGGCCGGAGCGGGCGCTGCGGCCACCTTGGGCTTGGGTGCTGGCGTGGCCGCGACCGAGGCGGTGGCCGCAGGGGCTGCGCCGGCCATCGGCGCAGAAGCGGCGGCCGGTGCCGGCGTCACCATGGGCGCAGGCGCAGGCGCGGCGACCGGCGGCGTTGGAACCGCAGCCACCACGGTGGGCGCCACCGCTGGCGCGGGCGACGGTGCAGCCGCCACGGCAGGCGCAGCGGGCGCTGCCGGCGCTGCCGGCGCGACAGCGGGCTTGGCGGCACCTTGCAGTTTTTTCAGATCGTCGACGTTGCGGGCCAGCTCCGCCAGCCGGGTTCCGTTGTCCTTGCGTTCGGCTTCGCGGGAAACCCGGGCTTCAGGCGCGGACGCCTTGGCACCACCTTGCGACAAGGTCAGCCGGTCGGGCGTGGGTGCCGCAGCCTGCTTGCGGTCGTCCACCTGCGCCTGCACCTGGCCTTTGGCCTGGCGAGCCGGCGCGTCGGTGGTGGTGGTGGTGACCCCAGACGCCAGGCGTTGCCGGTAAGCGCCAAAGTCGGCGCTTTGCGCTTGAATGACTTCACGCGCCGCTTGCGGCGTGAGCTTGCCGGCTTCGTCGGCCGATGGCACGCTGAGCACCGCCCCCGCCTTCAGCCGGTTCATGTTGTCGCCGACAAAGGCCTGCGGGTTGGCGCGGAAAATGGACACCAACATTTGGTCCAGCGAAACACCGGGCCGCTGGGTCTTGCCGGCGATCCGCGACAAAGAGTCTCCAGCCCGGACCCGGTAGTCGTCGCTGCCGCCAGCAGGGGCTGGTGAGGTTACCCGGGGAGCTGCCTCGGCGGGCGCGGGCCGTACCGGCTGGGTGCGGGCGCCGGGTGCCGGCGCTGGTGCTGGCGGTGGAGCCGCGGCTTCAGCCGGTGCGGGCGCCGGCGAGATGAGCGGTGACGCGATGGGCGGCGGCGCTGCGCCCAGGCGCGTGACGGGGGGGTCGAACAGCATGGTGTACTCACGCACCAAGCGGCCACTGGACCAGGTGGCTTCGACGATGACGTCGACAAACGGCTCCACCACCGCCCGGTCGCTGGTGATGCGCAGCACCGAACGGCCACCCGGGCGAGAAACCAATTGAACCTGCGTCGATGGCAGCACCGGGTTGTACTCAACCCCGGCCGACCGGTAGGCCTCGGGCGGTGCGATGCGCAGCTTCAGCGAAGACGCCTCTTCAGGCGTCATGCTGGTGACCTCGATTTCCGCTTTGAGCGATTCACCCAGGGCCGATTGCACGTTGAGGCGACCCAGCCCCAGTGCGGCGGCCTGCGAGCCCCAAAGACAGGCGACCGCAAAGGCGACACCCTGGAGCGCAAACCGCGCGGTGTTTGACGAGCGTTGTTTCAAAGCACTTCCCCCATGCACTCGGCCGCCCATGAAGCAGCAGCCGTCAGCCTTCTCTTTGAGCCGCCCCTTGCTTGACCCCAAGGCCAGGCTGGAAAACGGCGGAAATCACAACAGTATCAAGCATATACGCGCGCAAGCTCACGCAGAAGCTGATGATTAAGGGGTGAAATGCTTTGTTTCTGCGCAATGACCACGCTGTTGCCCGTGGACAACGCCTTTTTTCACCCTTGAAGCAGGATTCGCAGCATGCGCCGCAGCGGCTCTGCCGCGCCCCACAGCAACTGGTCGCCGATGGTGAAGGCGCCCAGGTACTGCTCGCCCAGCGCCAACTTGCGCACCCGGCCGACTGCGATGTTCATGGTGCCGGTGACCGCCACCGGGGTCAGTCCCTTGACCGTGTCGATGCGGTTGTTGGGCACATAGCTGACCCAGCGGTTGTCGCCCTTGATCATGGCCTCAACGTCCGCCAAGGGGACGTCTCGCTTGAGCTTGATGGTCAGCGCCTGGCTGTGGCAGCGCATCGCGCCAACCCGCACACACAGGCTGTCGATGGGCACGGCGGCCGAGCCGAAGCCCGGGCCGCGACCCAGGATCTTGTTGGTTTCGGCGCCACCTTTCCACTCTTCCAGGCTGGTGCCATCACCCCGGTCGCTGTCGATCCAGGGGATCAAACTGCCGCCCAACGGCACCATGAAGTTCTGGGTCTCTTCGGCCGACAGGCCGCGTTGGGTGGCGGCGATCTGACGGTCGATGTCCAAAATGGCACTGGCGGGGTTGTCCAGCAGCGGCCGCACGGCCGCGTTCAAGGTGCCGTACTGCGTGAGCAACTCGCGCATGTGTTGCGCACCGCCACCGCTGGCGGCTTGGTAGGTGGTGGCCGTCATCCACTCCACCAGGTCGGCCTTGAACAGCGCACCCAAGCCCATCAGCATGCAGCTCACCGTGCAATTGCCGCCAATGTAGTCCTTCACCCCCTTGGACAGAGCGGTCTGGATGACGGGCAAGTTGACCGGGTCCAGGATGATCACCGCGTCGTCGTTCATGCGCAGCGTCTTGGCCGCGTCGATCCAGTAGCCCTTCCAGCCTGCCGCGCGCAGCTGCGGGTAGACGGCCTTGGTGTAATCGCCGCCCTGCGCGGTGATGATCACGTCACAGCGCTTCAAGGCGTCCACGTTGTTGGCGTCTAACAGCCGGCCTTCGTTCTTGGCCAGGCCTGCAATGGCCGCAGGCAGCGCACCACCGGCGTTGCTGGTGCTGAAGAACACCGGCTCGATCAGCGCGAAGTCGCCTTCGGCCTGCATGCGGTCCATCAGCACCGAGCCGACCATGCCACGCCAGCCAACTAGGCCGACGCGAGGGTTTGATGAAAGAGCCATTTCAGTTTCGCCTTTCCGTTGCGTCGGACCCCTGGGGTTCCCGGCTCGTTTCGCCGGGGTCCAGAAGTGGGGCGAGACGGTCCGAGACGCTAGGTCTTGGTAATCGTTTTGGTGGTCGTGGTTTTGCCAACGACGGCTGCCACCACGGCATCACCCATTTCACGGGTGCCCACTTTGCGCGTCCCTGCGCTCCAGATGTCGGGCGTGCGCAACCCATCCGACAGCACCGACTTGACCGCCGACTCGATGCGGTCGGCGGCTTGATCCTGGTTGAGGGAGTAACGGAGCATCATGGCAGCAGACAAGATTGTAGCCAGCGGGTTGGCAACACCCTGCCCGGCAATGTCGGGCGCGCTGCCATGGCTGGGCTCAAACAGCCCTTTGTTGTTCTTGTCCAACGAAGCACTGGGCAACATGCCGATGCTGCCGGTCAGCATGGCGGCTTCGTCCGACAGGATGTCGCCGAACATGTTGCCGGTGACCACCACGTCAAAGGCCTTGGGCGCCTTGACCAGCTGCATGGCGGCGTTGTCGACGTACATGTGCTGCAGTTCCACGTCGGGGTACTGCGCGTGCACCTCGGTGACCACGTCCTTCCAGAACTGAAAAGTCTCCAGCACGTTGGCCTTGTCGACGCTGGTGACCTTTTTGCTGCGCTTGCGTGCGGCCTGAAAAGCGACGTGGGCGATGCGCTCGATCTCGGGCTTGCTGTAGCGCATGGTGTCGAAGGCTTCTTCGGCGCCGGGGAAGTGGCCGTCGGTGGCGATGCGCCGCCCGCGCGGCTGGCCGAAGTAGATGTCGCCGGTGAGCTCACGGATGATCAGGATGTCCAGCCCCGACACCAGTTCGGGCTTGAGGCTGGACGCATGCGTCAACTGCTCGTAGCAGAGCGCAGGGCGGAAGTTGGCAAACAGGCCCAGGTGCTTGCGCAAACCCAGAATGGCTTGCTCAGGGCGCAAGGGGCGGTCGAGCTTGTCGTACTTCCAGTCGCCCACGGCGCCAAAGAGGATGGCGTCGGCGTCCTTGGCCAGCTGCAGGGTGCTGTCGGGCAAGGGGTGGCCATGCGCCTCGAAGGCGGCGCCACCGACCAATGCGGTTTCACTCTCGAACTTCAAGTCCAGCGCGTTCAGCACGCGCACGGCTTGTTCAACGATTTCGGTGCCGATGCCGTCGCCCGGCAGGATGGCGATCTTCATGAATGGGGGTCTTTATCAGAGGGGTTGAGGAGGTGATGGACCAGGCTGTTTTCGCAGGCCTTGAAGATCGTGTAAAAAAACATGGCCAGCGCCAAGGTGCCCAACAGCTCAAGCAGCTGGCTCAGTGTGCCGGTGGCCAGGGCCATCAAGCCTTGCTGGGTGATCATGTCCCAGTTGGTGCTGAACATGTTGAAGATGTTCAGCGTGCCGGCGCCAAACAAACCGAAGCTGCTGCACATCACCACAAAGGTGAGCCAGGGCCGCGACAGCACCCAGCGGTGAAACAGGCGGATCAGGGCCGCCATGTCACATCTGCTGCTGCGCCAGCCAGGGCATGCGCGCCAGGCGCTCGGCTTCAAAGGCCTTGATCTTGTCGGTGTGGCGCAGGGTCAGGCCGATGTCGTCAAAGCCGTTGACCAGGCAGTACTTGCGAAAGGGCTGCACATCAAAGGGCAGCTCGCTGCCATCGGGCTTGACCACCACCTGGCGCGGCAGGTCGATGGTCAGCTGATAGCCCGGAAACGCAAAGACCTCGTCAAACAGCTGCGCCACCTGAGACGTGGGCAAGACGATGGGCAAGATGCCGTTCTTGAAGCAATTGTTGAAAAAGATGTCCGCGTAACTCGGCGCGATCAACGCGCGAAAGCCGTACTGCCCCAACGCCCAGGGCGCGTGTTCGCGGCTGGAGCCGCAACCAAAGTTGCTGCGCGCCAGCAGCACGCTGGCACCCCGGTAGCGCGGCTGGTTCAAGATGAAGTCGGGGTTGGGCTTGCGGCTGGCCGGGTCCTGCCCGGGTTCGCCCGGGTCCAGGTAGCGCCAGGCGTCAAACAGGTTGGGGCCGAAGCCCGAGCGGGCAATCGACTTCAGGAACTGCTTGGGGATGATGGCGTCGGTGTCGACGTTGTCGCGGTCCATCGGCGCGACCAGGCCCTGGTGGAGGGTGAAAGCTTGCATCGTGAGACTCCCGTTCAGCCGATTCGGCGCACGTCGACAAAGTGGCCATTCAGCGCCGCTGCGGCCGCCATCGCCGGGCTGACCAAGTGGGTGCGGCCACCGGCGCCCTGGCGGCCTTCGAAGTTGCGATTGCTGGTGCTGGCACAGCGCTCGCCCGGCTCCAGGCGGTCGGCGTTCATGGCCAGGCACATGCTGCAGCCGGGTTCGCGCCACTCAAAGCCCGCCGCCGTGAAGATGTGGTGCAGGCCCTCGGCTTCGGCCTGCGCCTTGACCTGGCCCGACCCCGGCACCACCATCGCCACGCGCACGTTGCTGGCCACCCGCTGGCCGGCGCGCTTGACCACCGCCGCCGCGTCGCGCAGGTCCTCGATGCGGCTGTTGGTGCAGCTGCCGATGAAAACCTTGTCGATGGTGATGTCGGTGATGGCCTTGTTGGGCTGCAGGCCCATGTAGACCAAGGCGCGCTCGATGGCGTCGCGCTTGATCGGGTCTTTTTCCTTTTCGGGGTCGGGCACGCGGCCGTCCACGCCCACCACCATCTCGGGGCTGGTGCCCCAGGTCACCTGAGGCTGGATCTGCGTGGCGTCCAGTTCAACCACCGCGTCAAAGTGCGCGCCTGCGTCACTGTGCAAGGTGGACCAATGCGCCACCGCCTGGTCCCATTCCACGCCCTTGGGCGAAAAGGGCCGGCCTTTGCCGCCGTTGTGGATGTAGGCGATGGTCTTTTCATCCACCGCCACCAGGCCGGCCCGGGCGCCGGCTTCAATGGCCATGTTGCACACCGTCATGCGGCCTTCCATGCTCAAGGCGCGGATGGCCGAGCCGGCAAACTCGATCGTGCTGCCGGTGCCGCCAGCGGTGCCGATCCTGCCGATGATGGCCAGCACGATGTCCTTGGCCGTCACGCCGCGCCCGATGGCGCCTTCGACCTTGACCAGCAGGTTCTTGGCCTTCTTGGCCAGCAGCGTCTGCGTGGCCATCACGTGTTCGACTTCACTGGTGCCGATGCCATGGGCCAGCGCGCCAAAGGCGCCGTGAGTGCTGGTGTGGCTGTCGCCGCAGACCACCGTCATGCCCGGCAGCGTGGCGCCGTTTTCAGGCCCGATGACGTGCACGATGCCCTGGCGTTTGTCCAGGAACGGAAAGTAGGCCGCCGCGCCGTGGGCCTTGATGTTGTCGTCCAGCGTGGTGATCTGCAGTTTGCTGATCGGGTCGGCAATGCCGTCATAACCAGCGGCCCAGCCGGTGGTTGGCGTGTTGTGGTCGGCGGTGGCCACGATGCTGCTGACGCGCCAGACCTTGCGCCCGGCCAGGCGCAGCCCCTCAAACGCCTGCGGGCTGGTGACTTCGTGCACCAGGTGGCGGTCGATGTACAGCGTGGCGGTGCCGTCTTCTTCGGTGTGGACGACGTGTTCGTCCCACAGCTTGTCGTAAAGGGTTCGGGCGGTCATGGTTTTGGATCTCCTGCGGCCTGTTTGCGGCCTATTGTCTGGGATTGGATCGCTGTATTTGAACTCGACCTGTCCTGCATTCAAGCGTCTTAGATCTTCGTTCCTGCAGTACCCTGCAGCCTGCATGAAAACACTGGCTCCAACCGCCGCATGGGCCCTGGGCATTTTGGCTGCCCTGTTGACCCTGGGCGCCTACCTGGCCCTGTGGCCGGTACCCGTGCAGCCGGTGGCATGGAAGGCGCCACCCGCACCGGGCTATGTGGGCGTGCACGCCGTCAACCGCTGGCTGGGCAACCTGACGCTGATCCCGCTGGGCCAGGAATCCGGACCCGAGCACGTGGCGCTGGGGCCGGACGGCAAACTCTACGCTGCCGTGGCCAGCGGCAGCATCCTGCGCATGAACCCGGACGGTTCCGAACAAATCGTCTTTTCGCGCACCGGCGGCCGCGTGTTGGGTTTTGACTTCGATGGCAACGGCCACTTGATTGCCGCCGACGCCATGCTGGGCTTGCTGGCCATCGACAAAAACGGCAGGGCCAGCCTGCTGAGCAACCAGGTGGCCGGCGACCCCATCCGTTACGCCGACGCGGTGGTGGTGGCCAAAAACGGCAAGATCTACTTCAGCGACGCATCCAGGCGCTTTGCCCCGCGCGAGTGGGGCGGCACGTTCGAGGCCGCAGTGCTCGACATCCTGGAGCAACAGGCCACCGGTCGCATCCTGGAATACAACCCCGCCAACCAGCGCACCCGGGTGGTGGCCCAGGGCCTGAGCTTTGCCAACGGCGTGGCGTTGAGCGAAGACCAGCAAACGCTGTTGGTGGCCGAGACCGGCCGCTACCGCATCTGGAAGGTCGACGTCAGCGCCCGAGCGCTGGACGTGCGCCAGCCTTCAAAGCAGGCCAGCGTGCTGCTGGAAAACTTGCCGGGTTACCCCGACAACCTGATGCGGGGCCAATTCGGTTTGATCTGGGTGGGCTTGTCGGGTCCGCGCAGCCCGATGGTCGACCGCATGGCGGAACTTCCCTTTTTGCGTGCGGTGACCCTGCGCCTGCCGCGTTTCCTGTGGCCGCTGCCCAAGCCCTACGGGCATGTCTTTGCGTTCACCGAAGACGGCCAGATCCACGTCGACATGCAAGACCCCCAGGGCAAGTACCCCCAGAGCACGGGCGTCACCGAGACGCCTGACCGGCTCTACTTTCAGAACCTGCACAACAAGGTGCTGGGCTGGAAATTTCGATGAGCCGCACGGTCGGCGTCACCGCGGGTCACCCAACAGCCACGCGCTGACCGCCCCGCCCGCGCTGCAGGTCCGATCAACCCTGCTGGGCCCGCGCTTCCAACTGCCGCCGCAGCCCGTCGTCCAGCCGCAGCTCGCGCGCCAGCGCGTCCAGGTAGGCGCGTTCCATGGTGCCGGTTTCGTCCACCACCAGCAGACTGGCCAGATAGACCTCGGCCGCCAGCTCGGGCGTGGTGGCGCCAGCGGCCACGTCGGCGGGCTCAACCGGGCGGCGCAACTCGGCCTCAACCCAGGTGCGCACGGCGGGGTCGGCTTCGGAGCGGGTCAACTCGGCTTCCACCAATTGCCGCTCGCGTTCGTCCAGATGGCCGTCGGACTTGGCGGCCGCGATCATGGCCTTGAGCAGCACACGACCGTGCGCCTCAGCCTGCGGTGCGGGCAGCGCGAGTGGCGGGGAGACCGCAGCACCCGTGTTGCTGCCAGCAGGGGCACCGGCTGCGCCGGCCGGCGCCGCAGCCTGCTGCGATGCTTGCCAGTCGTTGTAGGTCTTCCAGGCCAGCATGCCCAGGGCCGCCACGCTGCCCAGCTTGAGCGCCGAGCCACCGATGCGCCGACCACCTCGGGTGCCCAGCAACAGCGCCATGACGCCACCAGCGGCTGCGCCTTTGGCGTACTTGTCCAGGTCACCGCGCTCACGCGCCTGTTGAACCGAACCGCGCGCGTCATTGACGGCGGAAAGGCCGGTCTTCAGCAGCTGGTCGAGCAGTGATTGCGCACTCATCGGTGTTGTCCCTTGCGGTGATCAAAACCCGACTCTAGCGCCCGGCTGGAACCCTCACGCCCGCTCGGGCCTTGCGCGCAAGACCTGGCCGACGGCCGCCGAATGGGCGCTCTGCCCATCGCCCACCCATCGGTGCACGGCAGGCGCACCGAAGGCGCAGCGGCGGGCCACCCGCATCAAGGCGCGCCAAACTTCACGTTGACCCCGGTGAAGATCCCCAGGTCGTTCTTCTTGGCGCCGGTGGCCGGTTTGCTGTTGTAGTTGTCGACCACGCCGACCGACAGGTTCAGCGTGCTGCTCACCGCCACCGCCAGACCCGCGGTGAACTTGGCCAAGAAGGCCTTGTCGCCCGAGCCCCCCGGGTAAAGCTCCAGGCGCTGCTTGAACGAAGTGCTGGCCGACAGCGTGTGCGAAGACTCTTCGCCCAGGAACAGGCTGGCGCGCGAAAAGGACTTGCCGGTCTTGCCGGCAATGGTTTGAGCGGTGTCGTACTTGTCGGTTGTGTAGGCGGCGCCGCCAAACACGTTGAACGACATTTCCTTGGTGTCGACCACCTTGTAGCCCAGGCCCGTGGCCAGCGTGCTGCGCAGCGACAACTGGATCAGATCGTCACCTTCCAACCCCAGCTTGCCAAACACGAACAGCTGCGGCGACAAGTTGTAGTCGTACTGGCCAGAGCCGGCCCACTTGTTGGCCGACGTGGTGCTCAAGCCGTTGACCTTGCTGCGCGCGTAGTTGGCGTTGGCGCCGAAGCTCAGCTTGTCGGCCGTGGTGGCGCGCGCCATGTCGGCGTTGAGCGACAGCGAGCTGCTGCTGGTGTTGCCCGAGGTCACGGCCATCGCGGCGCCGCCCACACCGCGCCATTGGCCGTCGGCCTTGGTTTGAGCCCCAACCAGGGTGGTGGACAGGCCGACCAGCACCAGGCTGGTGGTTCGTGCAAAAGCAAATGCAGACATGTGGACTCCGTGAAGGGATGAAAGGCGCTCCTGGGCGCACCTAGAAAACAAGTCCGCGTCACCGGCCGACCTGCCGGCCGGGCAGTCCACAGGCCAAAAGGTTGGGAACGCCCTGCCAAGCCCGGCTGAAGCGCTGGCCTTGGCCCTTCAGCCCAGCGCCGCCACCACGTCGGGAGGGGCCTGCACCAACTCGATCAGCACACCTTCCCCGCCCAGCGGAAACTCTTCGTTGCCCTTGGGGTGGATGAAGCAGATGTCGTGGCCAGCCGCACCCTTGCGAATGCCTCCAGGTGCGAAGCGCACGCCGTGCGCGCTCATCCAGACCACCGCCTGCTGCAGGTCGTCGACCCACAAGCCCACGTGGTTGAGCGGCGTGGTGTGCACCGCGGGCTTCTTGTCGGGGTCCAGCGGCTGCATCAGGTCGACTTCCACTGCAAAAGGGCCCTGCCCCAGCGCACAGATGTCCTCGTCGACGTTCTCGCGTTCGCTCACGAACGTGCTCTTGACGGTGAGGCCCAGCATGTCCACCCACAGCGACTTCAAGCGCTGCTTGTCGGGCCCGCCAATGGCAATCTGCTGGATGCCGAGAATGCGAAACGGTTTGCTGTCCATCAGGCGAAACTCAGGATAGGTTGGTCCACGCTCAAGCTCTCGCCCTTCTTGACCATCACCTCGCCCACGGTGCCGTCCTGCGCGGCCACCAGGATGTTTTCCATCTTCATGGCTTCGATGACGGCCAGGCGTTCCCCGGCCAGCACCTTCTGACCGGGCTGCACGCTGACGTCGGCCAACAGGCCCGGCATCGGCGACAGCAAGAACTTGCTCAGGTCGGGCGGTGCCTTGTGCGGCATCAGCTTGAAGAGCTCGGCCGCACGCGGCAGCAGCACCAGCGTTTCGATCTGCGCGCCGTTGTGGGAAACGCGAATGCCCAAGGGGTTCTTGACGCCGCTGCGCTCCACTTGCGCGGTGAAGGCCTTGCCATTGCAGGTGCCCGCCATCAGCAGTTCACCCAGCTTGGTGGTGCTCTGGATGGCAAAGTGGCGCCCGGCAATCACCACGTCGGCCTTGCCGGACACGGGCTCGAAGGCGTCGATGGTGACGGGGTGGTGCACATGCTCACCGGCCGCGCCCAGAACCACCACCACCAGGTCGGGCAGCGACACCACACCGTGCCCCGGCAGTTGCCCGCTGATGCCGGCCGAGCGCTCGCGCGCCTTGCGTCGCACAAAGGCGGCCAGAGCCACCAGAAACAGCGGGTCGTCGTGGGCCACGTCGTTGGCACTGAAGCCCTTGCCGTAGTTCTCGGCGATGAAACCGGTGTTGAAGTCGCCGCTGGCAAAACGCGGGTGGCCCAGCAGCGCGGCTTGAAAAGGGATATTGCTGCTGATGCCGCGGATGACAAAGCCATTGAGCGCCTCACGCATCTTGGCGATGGCCTCAGGCCGGTCACGCCCGTGCACGATGAGCTTGGCGATCATCGAGTCATAAAACATCGGGATCTCGCCACCTTCGTAGACACCGGTGTCCACCCGCACGCCGCCGTTTTCAGGCATCGGCATGGCGGCTTCCATGGTCGTGACCGGCGGCGCATAACGCACCAGGCGGCCGGTGGACGGCAGAAAGTTTCGAAACGGGTCTTCGGCGTTGATGCGGCACTCGATGGCCCAGCCTTCACGCTTGACCTCGGCCTGCGTCAGTGGCAGCGGCTCTCCGGCGGCCACGCGGATCATCAGCTCCACCAGATCGAGCCCGGTGATGCATTCGGTCACCGGGTGCTCGACCTGCAGCCGCGTGTTCATCTCCAGGAAGTAAAAGCTTTGGTCCTTGCCGACCACAAACTCCACCGTGCCCGCGCTCTGGTACTTCACCGCCTTGGCCAGCTGCACCGCCTGCTCGCCCATGGCCCGGCGCGTGGCGTCGCTGATGAAGGGCGACGGCGCTTCTTCAATCACCTTTTGGTGGCGGCGCTGGATGCTGCATTCACGTTCATTGAGATAGATGACGTTGCCCTGCGAGTCGCCCACCACCTGAATCTCGATGTGGCGCGGGCTTTCGACAAACTTCTCGATGAACACGCGGTCGTCGCCAAAGCTGTTCTTGGCTTCGTTGCGGCAGCTGCTGAAGCCCTCGAACGCTTCTTTGTCGTTGAACGCCACCCGCAAGCCCTTGCCACCACCGCCCGCACTGGCCTTGATCATCACCGGGTAGCCAATGTCCTTGGCAATCTGCACCGCTTGTTCGGGTGACAGGATGGCTTCGTTCCAACCGGGGATGGTGTTGACCTGGGCCTCAAGGGCCAGCTTCTTGGATGCGATCTTGTCGCCCATGGCCGCAATGCTGTAGTGCTTGGGGCCGATGAAGACGATGCCGGCCTCTTCCACACGCCGGGCGAAGTCCTGGTTTTCGCTGAGGAAACCGTAGCCCGGGTGTACCGCCTGCGCGCCGGTCTGTTGGCAGGCCGCGATGATCTTGTCGGCCACCAAGTAGCTTTCGCGCGACGGGGCCGGCCCCAGTAAAACGGCTTCATCGGCCAGCCCCACATGCCGCGCGTCTTTGTCTGCTTCGGAATAGATCGCCACGGTGGCGATGCCCATTTTCTTGGCGGTCTTGATCACGCGGCAGGCGATTTCGCCTCGATTGGCAATCAATATCTTGGTGAACATCTGGGTCTCCCTCACCATCAAAGCGGAATGTTCCCGTGCTTGCGCCACGGGTTTTCCAGTTTTTTGTCTTTCAGCATGGCCAGCGAGCGGCAGATGCGCTTGCGCGTCTCGTGCGGCTGGATCACGTCGTCGATGAAACCGCGCGCGCCGGCCACAAAGGGGTTTGCAAAGCGGGCCTTGTATTCGGCTTCCTTGGCGGCCAGCTTGGCCGGGTCGCCCTTGTCTTCACGGAAGATGATTTCCACCGCGCCCTTGGCGCCCATCACCGCGATCTCAGCGTGGGGCCAGGCGAAGTTGACGTCACCGCGCAAGTGCTTGGAGGCCATCACGTCGTAAGCGCCACCATAGGCCTTGCGGGTGATCACCGTGACCTTGGGCACGGTGCACTCGGCATAGGCATACAACAACTTGGCACCGTGCTTGATGATGCCGCCGTACTCCTGTGACGTGCCCGGCATGAAACCCGGCACGTCGACAAAGGTGATCACCGGGATGCCGAAGGCGTCGCAAAAGCGCACGAAGCGCGCGGCCTTGATGCTGCTCTTGATGTCCAGGCAACCGGCCAGCACCTGCGGGTTGTTGGCCACGATGCCCACCGTGCGGCCGGCCATGCGGGCCATGCCGATGACGATGTTCCTGGCGTAGTCGGGCTGCAGTTCGAAGAAGTCGCCATCGTCAACGGTCTTGAGGATCAGCTCCTTGATGTCATAGGGTTGGTTGGCGCTTTCAGGGACCAGTGTGTCCAGGCTCATGTCCAGCCGTTCGGCGGGGTCGCCGCTGGGACGCACCGGCACACCGTCGCGGTTGTTCAGCGGCAGGTAGTTGAAAAAACGGCGCAGCATCATCAAGGCTTCCACGTCGTTTTCAAACGCCAGGTCGGCCACGCCGCTCTTGCTGGTGTGGGTGGTGGCGCCACCCAGCTCTTCGGCGGTGACCTCTTCGTGGGTCACCGTCTTGACCACCTCGGGCCCGGTGACAAACATGTAGCTGCTGTCCTTGACCATGAAGATGAACTCGGTGATGGCGGGCGAATACACCGCACCACCGGCACACGGGCCCATGATCAGGCTGATCTGCGGGATCACGCCGCTGGCCATTACGTTGCGCTGGAAGACCTCGGCATATCCGCCCAGCGAAGCCACCCCTTCCTGGATGCGTGCGCCGCCGCTGTCGTTCAAGCCGATGACCGGTGCGCCGACCTTCATGGCCTGGTCCATGACCTTGCAGATCTTCTCGGCGTGCGACTCGCTCAGCGCGCCACCAAAGACGGTGAAGTCCTGGCTGTACACAAAGACCAGGCGGCCGTTGATCATGCCGTAGCCGGTGACCACGCCGTCACCCGGGATCTTGTTGTCCTGCATGCCGAAATCGGTGCAGCGGTGCTCGACGAACATGTCCCACTCTTCGAAGGTGCCTTCGTCGAGCAGCAGCTCCAGTCGTTCACGCGCGGTCAGTTTGCCTTTGGCATGCTGGGACGCGATGCGCTTGGCCCCGCCACCTTGGCGTGCGGCGCCGCGCTTTTGTTCCAGCCGTTCGATGATGTCGTGCATGCTTGTTTTCTCCTCGTTCAATCCATCGGGCCCATCAGGTCCATCAGGTCCAATAAGCGCCGGGCAGCGACCGACGCCGCCAGCTGCCCCTGCCGCACCTGCGCGGTCACTTCGGGTAGGGCCACTGCCACCCGCGCGTGTTGCTTGAAGCGCTGGCGCAGCCCGGCTTCGATGCGTTCCCACATCCAGGCCTGGTCCTGCGCGCGCCGACGCTGTTCAAAAAGCCCCGCGCTTTGTTGTTGCTGGCGAAACTGAGTCACCATGCGCCAGAACTCGGGCAGTCCGGTGCCTTTGAGCGCACTGAGCTGCATCACCGATGTCTGCGCGTGCGTGTGCGGCCCCAGAAAGCGCATGGCGCTGGTGATCTGGGCCCGCGCCCGGGTTGCCGCGGCTTCGTCCAGGTCGGCCTTGTTGATGACCACCAGGTCGGCCAGTTCCATCACGCCCTTCTTGATGGCCTGCAGGTCGTCGCCGGCGTTGGGCAGCTGCAGCAGCACGAACATGTCGGTCATGCCGGCCACCGCGGTTTCGCTCTGGCCCACGCCCACCGTTTCGACGATCACCACGTCGTAGCCTGCCGCTTCGCAGATCAACATCGATTCGCGCGTCTTCTCGGCCACGCCACCCAGCGTGCCACTGGCCGGGCTGGGGCGGATGTAGGCGCGCTCCTGCACCGACAGCTGTTCCATGCGCGTCTTGTCGCCCAGGATGCTGCCGCCACTGAGGCTGCTGCTGGGGTCGACGGTCAGCACGGCCACGCGCTGTCCTTGTTCCAGCAGGTAAAGCCCAAGCGCTTCGATGAAGGTGCTCTTGCCCACGCCGGGTACACCGCTGAGGCCCAGGCGAAAGGACTTGCCGGTGGCCGGCAAGACGGCGTTGAGCAGCGCATCACCACGCAGCCGATGGTCGGTGCGGGTCGACTCCAGCAAGGTGATGGCCTTGGCGATGGCGCGGCGCTGCGCCGGGCCCGGGCCTAAGCGGATGTGATCGACCAGGGCCTGGTCGCTGGGGTGCAGCGGGGTGGTCATATTTCGACCTGGCGCTGCAGCGGCGTCAAACCAGCAAATCGCTGGGGCGTGCGCCAGGCCGGCGGCTCTTCGCAGGTCGCCCACAGCTCAAGGCCTGCGGTGATCAGCCCGTTTCGCACGCGCACGGTGGACTGCACCAGAAAGGCCTGCGGTGGATGGTCCACCCGCACCATCGACATCACACGGCCGTCTTGCAGCGCGTCCACGCTCAAGAGGTGAAGGGTCCAGGCTTCGGGGTACTCGGCGTTGACGGCGATGAAGCAGTCGGCGCCCACCAGCCGCTCACCGCTGGCGGGCCAGTCGATGACAGCGTCGCTGTGCAGCAGCTGTCGCGCAGCGGCCCAATCGCGCGCCTGGAAGTGTGCCCACAGCTGACGCACCACGTCGCCCGGGCTGGCGCAGGGATCACGCCGGTACTCGATGTCGAAGTCGCTGCGGCCGACTTCCTTGAAACCGTGGCGCAGGTAAAAACGGTTGGCCGCGCTGCCCTGCAGGGCTGCCAGCTCCAGCGGCTGCTGGCGCCAATCGGCCTGCGCGCAGGCCCAGTCCATCACCTGGGCGCCCAGGCCATGACCTTGGGCCGTGGGTTCGATGTAGAGGTGATCCAAACGCAGCGCAGCAGGCTTGGGCCGCAGCGTGACGCAGCCCACGCGTTCACCTCCCACCACGATGTACTGCATGTGCTCCGGAAGAAAGGTGCTGGCAAATCGCTCGCGGGCACGTTCAGGGGCAAACCGGCCCAGCGCTTCCAGACTGGGGCGCATGGCACGCACCCGCAAGCCGAGCAAGGCTTCAAAGTCAGCCGCCACCACAGGCTGCAGTTGCAGCGGTGCCCGCAGCAATATCTGCAGCGGTGTGGGGGCCTGCCCTTGCGCCGGGTGCGGCTGAACAGGAGCCTGCGCCGCCATTTTCAAGCCTGCGCAGCCTTGATCTGCTCGAGCACGTCTTTGGCGCTGACCGGAATGGGCGTGCCGGGACCGTAGATGCCCTTGACGCCAGCGCCATAGAGGAAGTCGTAGTCCTGCTGCGGTATGACGCCGCCCACAAACACGATGATGTCGTCTGCGCCCTGCGCCTTGAGCGACGCGATGATGGCCGGCACCAAGGTCTTGTGCCCGGCTGCCAGCGTGCTGACGCCCACCGCGTGCACGTCGTTTTCGATGGCTTGGCGGGCGCACTCTTCAGGGGTCTGGAACAACGGCCCCATGTCCACGTCGAAGCCCAAGTCGGCAAAGGCCGTGGCCACCACCTTGGCGCCGCGGTCATGGCCGTCCTGGCCCAGCTTGGCAATCATCACGCGTGGGCGGCGGCCGTGCTCGGTGCCAAAGGCGGCGATCTCGGCCTTGAGCTTGGCCCAGCCTTCGGCGCTGTCGTAGGCTGCTGCATACACCCCTGTCACCTTTTGAATGTCGGCGCGGTGGCGCCCGTAGACTTTTTCCAGCGCATCGCTGACCTCGCCCACGGTGGCGCGAGCGCGCATGGCAGCGATGCTCAGCGCCAGCAGGTTACCGCTGCCGTCGGCCGCTGCGGTTGTGAGTGCGTCCAGCGCAGCCTGCACCAGGGCGCTGTTGCGCGTGGCTCGGATCGTTTGCAGCCGGGCGATCTGACCTTCGCGCACTTTGACGTTGTCAACGTCACGGATCTCGATCGCGTCGGCCTTGGCCAGCTTGTATTTGTTGACGCCCACGATGACGTCCTTGCCACTGTCGATGCGGGCCTGCTTTTCAGCGGCGCTGGCTTCGATCTTCAGCTTGGCCCAGCCGCTGTCCACGCAGCGTGTCATGCCACCCAGGACCTCGACTTCTTCGATGATGGCCCAGGCCTTGTCGGCCATCTCTTGCGTCAGGCTTTCCATCATGTAGCTGCCCGCCCACGGGTCGACCACGCTGGTGATGTGCGTTTCTTCCTGGACGATGAGTTGGGTGTTGCGCGCAATGCGGGCGCTGAATTCGGTGGGCAGCGCAATCGCTTCGTCAAAGCTGTTGGTGTGCAGGCTTTGCGTGCCACCAAACACGGCAGCCATGGCCTCGATGGTGGTGCGCACCACGTTGTTGTAGGGGTCTTGCTCGGTCAGGCTCCAGCCACTGGTCTGGCAGTGCGTGCGAAGCATCAGGCTCTTGGGGGCCTTGGCGTTGAAGCCTTTCATGATGCGGGTCCAGAGCAGCCGCGCCGCGCGCATCTTGGCCACTTCCAGATAGAAATTCATGCCGATGGCCCAGAAGAAACTCAGGCGGCCGGCAAAGTCGTCAACGTCCAGGCCCTTGTTGATGGCCGTCTTGACGTACTCCTTGCCGTCGGCCAGCGTGAAGGCCAGTTCGAGCGCCTGGTTGGCGCCGGCCTCTTGCATGTGATAGCCGCTGATGCTGATCGAGTTGAACTTGGGGCAGTGCTGCGCGGTGTACTCGATGATGTCGGCCACGATGCGCATGCTGGGCTCGGGCGGATAGATGTAGGTGTTGCGGACCATGAACTCCTTGAGGATGTCGTTCTGGATGGTGCCGCTCAACTTGTCCTGTGAAACGCCCTGCTCCTCAGCCGCCACCACGTAGCCCGCCAACACCGGCAACACGGCGCCGTTCATGGTCATGCTGACGCTGACCTTGTCCAGCGGAATGCCGTCGAACAGGATCTTCATGTCCTCCACGCTGTCGATGGCCACGCCGGCCTTGCCGACGTCGCCGGTCACGCGCGGGTGGTCACTGTCGTAGCCGCGGTGGGTGGCCAGGTCGAACGCCACGCTGACCCCCTGCCCGCCAGCGGCCAGCGCCTGCCGGTAAAACGCATTGCTGTCTTCCGCGGTGGAGAAGCCGGCGTATTGGCGAATGGTCCATGGCCGCACGGCGTACATGGTGGCCTGCGGGCCGCGAATGAAGGGCTCGAACCCCGGCAGCGTGTTGGTGTGGGCCAGGCCTGCGGTGTCGGCGGCCGTGTACAGCGGCTTGACCTGAATGCCTTCTGGTGTGGTCCAGTTCAGGCCCTCGACGTTGCCTCCTGGGGCCGACTTGGCGGCTGCTCGGGCCCACTGCTCCAGGGTGACGGCTGCAAATTCCGCGGGCGGTTCAGCGGGCAACTCAACAGGGTGGCGGGGCTGTGTCATGGGACTCTCATCTTCGGTGGAACGGGCACTTGCCGGAGCGGCTGCATTATGCATAATTATGAATTCAAAAAGCCACAACAAACTGACACGCTGCGAGCCGCAGGGCAGCGGACTCCAAAAATTCCTGCTGTTCTTTACCCTCCGCAGCCCCGTCTGCCCCTTCCCGACCGATCAACCCCAACCCACCCGTGGCCGCTCTTCAAGCCCCCGAACCGCCCAGCCTGACCCGCCGCGCTCTGTATCAGGACGTGGCCGAGCGCCTGCGCCAGCAAATCTTTGCGCGCCAGCTTGAGCCCGGCAGTTGGATCGACGAGATGAAGGTCAGCACCGAGTACGGCATCAGCCGCACGCCGCTGCGCGAAGCGCTGAAGGTGCTGGCGGTGGAAGGCCTGGTCACGATGAAAGTTCGACGGGGTGCTTACGTCACCGAAATGTCGCGCGACGACGTGGTGCAGGTCTACCACCTGTTGGCGCTGCTGGAAAGCGACGCCGCCGCGGTGGTGGCCGCCCAGGCCAGCGTGCAGCAGCGCGAAGAACTGCTGGCGCTGCACGACCAGTTGGAAAAGCACGCCCGCCAACGCGACAGCTTCTTCGCGGCCAACGAACGCTTCCACATGGCGCTGCTGCAGATGGCCGGCAACCGCTGGGCCGCGCAGATGGTGACCGACCTGCGCAAGGTCATGAAGCTCAACCGCCACCACTCCCTCTTCAAGCAAGGGCGGCTGGCCGACTCCTTGGCTGAGCACCGCGCTTTGTTGAAGGCGCTTTTGGCTGGCGACGCGGCAGCGTCGGCGCGGCTGATGCGGGCCCACTTTGAGAGTGGGCTGCAGGCCGCGGCCTGAGCGACGGCCCCACGCCAGCGCTGAGTTGATCGCGATGTGGAAGCAGGTGGTTCTTTACGGTGCGCTGTTGGCCATCGGGACCTTCGCCTTGCAAGCGCTGGAGTACCGTTTGCTGGCCCGCACCCACACCGGCGAGCTCTACCTCTTCTGGGTGGCCCTGGGCTTTTTGGCTTTGGGCGTGGCGCTGGGCACGCAGCTGGTGGGTCGAAGAGCCCCGCCCGACGCGGCCGACGGCAACCCTCAGGCCCAAGCGTCGCTGGGCATCAGCCCACGAGAACTGACCGTGTTGAAAGAACTGGCGGCCGGTTACTCCAACAAAGAGATCGCCTTGCGCCTGAACGTGTCACCCCACACCGTGAAAACCCACGTGACGCACCTGTTCGAGAAGCTGGGCGCCAAGCGTCGCACCGAAGCCATACGCAAGGCGCGCGAGCTCGGCCTGGTGCCTTGACCTCGCAAAAACGGGCGATTTCAAGCGAATCGCCCAAATGTCCGATTGCCGACGCCAGCCCGAAAGGCGCCAATCCAGACTTCGACACCACTGGAGGGAGTTCCCATGCTGAGAATCATCTGGACTTATGGCGCCATCGCCAGCCTGATCGTCGGTTTGCCGATGGTGGTGCTGGCGATGGTCCTCAAGGGCATGCCACCCGACCCCTGGGGCATGGTCATCGGCTTCACGACCATGCTGCTGGCGTTCAGCACGGTCTTCATCGCCATCAAGCGCCATCGCGATCAAACCTTGGGCGGGGTGATCCGCTTCTGGCCCGCGCTGGGCATGGGGATGGGCATCAGCCTGGTGGCCAGCGTGGGCTATGTGCTGGCCTGGGAAGCCACCCTGGCGCTGACCGGCGTGGACTTTGCCGGTGAGTACGCCAAAGCCATGGTCAAGGCCGAAGAAGCCAAAGGCGTGACGGGCCAGGCCTTGGCCAAGTTCAGCGCCGAGATGGATGCGTTCAAGCAAAAATACGCTCGGCCGCTGTACCGCATGTCGATCACCTTGGTGGAGATTTTTCCGGTGGGGCTGCTGGTGTCGCTGGTGTCGGCCGGGCTGTTGCGCAACAGCCGCTTTTTGCCCGCCCGGCGGGGCTGATCCACGCCGTCTGGACCCTGCTTCGGTCGGGTTCGGCGCGCGGTCGATTCAGCGTCGGAGTCATGGCCCGATCAAGGCCAGATCAAGGCCAGATCAGCTGGGCCAGTGCTTCGAACGACGGCGCCTGCTGCCAGCCCGGGCAGGCGATCTGCGCGCCCAGGTTGCTGTAACGGTGCAGCAGCAGCAAACGCAGCAGTG
>JANMHH010000209.1:0-6320 GCA_031375065.1 Rubrivivax sp.
GCGCGTTTGTGGTTTTCCGCCGCCGTCGTCGGGTCATCTGGCGGTGATGCAGATCCTGGGCTTGCTGGAGCGCAGCCCCTCGGCGCCCCAGGCACTCGTCCAAGGCATCCCGAGCGCCGATTGGCTGCACAGCTACACCGAAGCCGCTCGCCTGGCCTACGCCGACCGCGCCCAGTACGTGGCCGACCCCGACTTCGTGCCAGCCCCGGGCGGTGACTGGAAGTCCTTGTTGTCCGACGGCTACCTGCGCCAACGCGCAGCACTGATTGGTGCGCAAAGCATGAAGGTCGCGCAGCCGGGTGTTCCCGCGCCGCTGCGCACCAGTTTTGCACCGATGCCCGACCAGCCCGAATACGGCACCAGCCACATCAGCATCGTCGATGGCGAAGGCCGCGCGGTGGCCATGACCACCACCATCGAAGCTTTTTTCGGCGCCCGCGTGATGAGCGATGGCGGCACCGGCTTGCCCGGCGGCTTCATGCTCAACAACCAGATGACCGACTTTTCGGCCGCGCCCGCCGATGCCCAGGGCCGCCCCGTCGCCAACCGGGTTGAACCCGGCAAACGCCCACGCTCCAGCATGAGCCCCACGCTGGTGTTCGACAAAACCAATGGCCAGTTGATGATGACCCTGGGCTCGCCTGGCGGCCCCGTGATCATCCACTTCACCGCCAAGACGCTGATCGGCACCCTGCAGTGGGGCCTGGACGCCCAGCGCGCCATCGACCTGCCCAACTTTGGCTCGCTCAACGGCCCGACCTTGCTGGAAAAGGGCCTCTTTCCGAAAGCCACCGTGGACGCGCTGCGCGCGCGCGGCCACGCCGTCACCGAACTGGAGTTGACCAGCGGTTTGCAAGCCATCCAGCGCACCGCCACCGGATGGTTTGGCGGCGCCGATCCGCGGCGCGAAGGGGTGGTGCGCGGTGACTGAATCGGCTGTGCTGTTTGACCCGGCTCGCCACGAGCCACTGGACGGCACGCCCTGGAGCGAAGCGGTCGCGCGCCAAGCCATCACGCGTTGGGCCGATGCAGCCTGTGACGCCTTCGACCCTGCCAGTGGCTGGGTGCCTCACCCCCGCGACGACCCGGCTTCAGCCGATGAGCGCCGGCACGAGACCTACTACGGCTCCGGCGGTGCCATCTGGGCGTTGCAGCATCTGGTGGACGCTGGCGCCACAGCGCAGCGGATTGACTTTCGTCCGTTTGTGCAGGGCCTGACCGACCGGCACCTGTTGGACCTGGGCCAACCGCCCCATGGCACCGCGACGTTCCTGCTGGGCGAAGCCGGCTTGCTGTTGCTGGAATGGAAGCTGGCGCCCAGCGACAGCACGGCCGCGCGGCTTTACCACGTGGTGCAGCGCAACCTGCACAACCCAGCACGCGAGCAACTCTGGGGTTCGCCAGGCACGGTGCTGGCCGCCATCGCGATGGCTGAGCACACCGGCCAGGCCCACTGGGCTGCGCTGGTGCAACACGCGGTGCAGATCATCTGGGACGAGATGCAGCCCATTGCCTTGGCCGGCGACCGCTGGGGCTGGGAGCAAGACCTCTACGGACGCAAAAGTGTGATGCTGGGGGCAGGGCACGGCTTTGTCGGCAACGTCTTCCCGGCGGTGCGTGGCGCGGCGTTGTTGGCGCCGCAACAAGTCAAGGACTTTGCTGCGCGCGCCCTGGACATGCTGCAGGCCACCGCCTTGCATGCCAACGGGGCGGTCAATTGGCACCCCATCGTTTCCACCGAAGAACGAGTCCACGGCAAGCTGCCCCTGGTGCAGGACTGCCATGGCGCACCGGGCCTGATCTGCCGTCTGGCAGGCCTGCCGCGCGAGTTGAGCGACGCTGCGGCTTGGGACG
Source organism: Rubrivivax sp. (assembly GCA_031375065.1). Taxonomy (GTDB): domain Bacteria; phylum Pseudomonadota; class Gammaproteobacteria; order Burkholderiales; family Burkholderiaceae_C; genus Rubrivivax. The sequence continues at coordinate 1,855 of JANMHH010000209.1, forward strand.
CGCTGCTGGTGGCCGCCGGTGAACTGGTCTGGCGGGCCGGCCCGCTGGTCAAGGGTGTGGCCTTTTGCCATGGCACGGCGGGCAGCGTGATGGCGCTGCTGAAGCTGTGGCGCAGAACCCAGGACCCGCTTTGGCTGGACCGCGCCCGCGCGCTGGCCATGCACGGCTTGAATCAGGTGGAGCGGCAGCGCGCTGAACACGGCATGGGCCGTCACACGCTGTGGTCGGGTGACCTGGGGATGGCCTGTGTGCTGTGGTCGTGTATCAGTGGCGATGCACGCTTTCCGACCCTGGACGTTTTTTAGGAGTTTTGGCCGACGGCGGGCGATCAGCCTCGTGCCACCGCCCGCGCCGCTTCGCTCACCAAGGCCGGGCCGCTGTAAATGAGGCCGGTGTAGATCTGCACCAGGTCCGCCCCGGCGTCGATCTTCGAACGAGCGTCGGCGCCGCTCATCACGCCGCCCACGCCGATGATGGGGAAGGCGTTGCCCAGCGCATGGCGCAGCAGCCGGATGATGCGGTTGCTGGCTTCCAGCACCGGTGCGCCGCTCAAGCCGCCCACCTCGCGGGCGTGCGGCAGGCCTTGCACCGCATCACGCGCCACCGTGGTGTTGGTGGCGATGACGCCGTCGATGTGGTTCTTTTGCAGCGTGGCGGCAATCACGTCCACCTGCTGGGGTTCCAGGTCGGGCGCGATCTTGACGAACATCGGCACCCGCTTGCCGTGCGTCTGGGCCAGTTCTTCGCGCCGCGTTTGCAGCAGCGACAGCAGGAAGTCCAGCGCCGCGTCGGTTTGCAGTTCGCGCAGGTTGCGGGTGTTGGGGCTGCTGATGTTGATGGTGACGTAGTCGGCGTGCGGGTAGACGCCGCTCAGGCATGTCAGGTAGTCGTCGACCGCGCGTTCGATGGGCGTGGTGGCGTTCTTGCCGATGTTCAGGCCGACGATGCCGCCGGCCGCGCGGAAGCTGTGGGCCTTTTGCACGTTGCTCAAGAAGGCTTCCAGCCCATCGTTGTTGAAGCCCAGGCGGTTGATCAGCGCCTGGCGCTCCGGCAGGCGGAACATGCGCGGCTTGTCGTTGCCGGGCTGGCCTTTGGGGGTGACGGTGCCGACCTCGATGAAGCCAAAGCCCATCGCACCCAGCCCGTCGATGCAGCGGCCGTTTTTGTCCAGGCCGGCGGCCAGGCCCACCCGGTTGGGAAACTTCAGACCGGCCACCGTCACAGGGTCGGCCACCCGGGCTTGCGCCCACAGACATTGCGCGGGGCTGTTTTGCAGCCGCGCGATGCTGCCCAGCGTCAGGTCGTGGGCGGCCTCGGGGTCCAGGCCAAACAGAAAGGGGCGGGTCAGGGCGTAGGGAACAGCGAACATGGGTGCAATTGTCTCAGGCGCCAGCGCAGGGCTCCACGCACGGCCATTGGCCACAGGGCAGGGTGCCAGCGCTGGGCCCTGCACAGCCCATGGCGCTTGCAACAGCCCGCCCCGGCCGATCGATAATCATCGTCATGAACCAAGACGAACTGAAGGGGTTGGTGGGGCGCGCCGCACTGGCCTATGTGGTCCCCGGACAACTGGTGGGTGTTGGGACAGGCAGCACGGTCAACCACTTCATCGACGCGCTGGCCAGCATCAAGCACCAGATCCCGGGTGCCGTTTCCAGCTCGGAGGCGAGCACCTTGCGATTGCGCGCGCATGGCATCGCGGTGCTGGATGCGTCCGGAGTCACCGGCCTGCCGGTTTATGTGGACGGGGCTGACGAGATCGACCACGCCGGTTTCATGATCAAGGGCGGCGGCGCTGCGCTGACGCGCGAAAAGATCGTGGCCGATCTGGCCGAGCGGTTTGTCTGCATCGTTGACCAAAGCAAGCGCGTGCCGGTGTTGGGCGCCTACCCTCTGCCGGTGGAGGTGATCTCGATGGCTGCGGCCCAGGTGGCGCGCCGTTTTGCGGCCATCGGCGGCACCGCCACCTTGCGCCCCGGCGTGACCACCGACAACGGCCACCCCATTTTGGATGTGCGCGGTCTGTCCATCACCGACCCACTGGCCATGGAAGCCGAAGTCAACCAGTGGCCGGGTGTGGTCTGTGTCGGCATTTTTGCCCGCCACCGCGCCCAGGTCTGTTTGCTCGGTACCGCACAAGGCGTGCAGTCGCTGGTGTTCTAATCAGGCCCGGTCCCTTCATCCCGCGAAACCCAAGGAAGCGTTTTGGCCAAACCCAACTATTCGTTCGAAAAGCGCCAACGCGAGCTGGCCAAGAAGAAGAAAAAAGAAGAGAAAGAAAAGGAAAAGGCCGCTCGCAAAGCCGCTGGATTGCCGCCGCTGGCCGACGAGCCTGACGACGCAGAACCGGAGCCGGGTCAGCCCAGCTGACCGCCACTCGGGCGGGTGCGCTGCGCCGACCGCCGGCCATAAGGCCATAGGGCCAAAAGGCCTTAAGGCCTTAAGGCCTCAAGTCCCGGTGGCAGCGCTACGCTGGCTCGATGGCGCTTTGACGGCGGGCGGCCCGCACGACCCAGCGCCCGGGGTCGACCGCGTCGACCAGGTCCTGCTCCAGCGGCCAGGGTGTTCCTGTGGCCTGGGCCGCGACCAGGCGGCCCATTAGCGGGGCCAGACTCAAACCACGGGCGCCCAGCGCCGTCAGCACAAACAAGCCCGGCTCACGCGGCAACAGTCGCGCCTGATCCAGGCGTTGGCCAGCCGGCATGACCCGCAGCGGCACGGGCCCGGCGATCGGCAAACGGTCGTCGCTGTGCAGCCGCCAACCGACGCGCCCCAGCCACGTCGCAGCGTCGTCCGGTGGCGTCAGTCCGGTCAGGCGGCGCAGCCGCTCAACGTTGTGCAGGTGGTCCGCTGGCCGCAGCGCCGGGTCGCTGTCTTCTTCCTGGCGCGTGGCGCCGCACAGCAAGCCGTTGGGCAAGGGCAGGGCGTAGCCTTCGCCGGCCACGGGCAGCCGCAAGGCCGGTGCTGTCTTCAAAGGCCAGTGGGTGACCTGGCCCCGCGCCTGGGTCAATGGCCAGGCGTCGGCGCCCCACGGTTGCAAAAGCTGCGCGACCTGTCCGGCGTTGCACAGGACCACCCGTGCGCTCTGCGCCAGCACACGGCCTGCTTCGTCCAGCAGTTGCCACTGCGACCCCGCCCGTTGCAGGCGGTGCACCGCAGCGCTGGTGCGCAAATCAATGCCGGGTGACCGCAGTGCCGCACGAACCCAGTCGGGCGGCACGATCCAACCGCCGCCGGGGTAGAACCAGCAGGGCGACTGCAGCTTGACACCGGCCAGGGTCGACGCGTCGGTGGCGCTGAGCGCTTGCAGGTAGTCGCCGGGCAGGCCCTGTGCGCGCAGGGTGTGCAGCATGCCTTGCAGGCCCGCGGCGTCGGTCTGCAGGCGCAGCAAGCCCTGCACCTGGCCTGCCACGGCGCCGCCCTGCAAGGCCTGGCGGTAGGTGCTGGCCGCCACCAGTGCAGCGGCGCGGTACAGGCGGGCGTAGAGGCCGTCTTGCGGGTGCAGCGCGCCGTGGAAGAGGCCTGCGGGGTTGCCGGACGCACCCTGGGCCGGCCCGGCTTCACGCTCCAACACGGTGACCTGCAAACCCTGTTGCGCCAGCGCCTGCGCCACGGCGGCTCCGGCCAAGCCGGCGCCGACCACGATGGCATCGGTGCCGGGGACCTGAACCGAGGGCAGGCGTCGCGGCACGAAGCGTGGAGCGCCTTTTGTCCACACACTGCAGCCATCGGCTTGGGCGTCGGCTTGGGCGTCGGATTCTGCGAGCGGCTCGAATCCGGCCGTCCGCAGGCCGGCGCGCAGCATGGGGTCGGTCTGCGCGGCCCACAAAGCGGCCTGGGGCGCGGCAAGCCGTGCGATGGACTTGAGCCAGCGCGTTGGCTTCTGGCCTTCGGAGTCGGCCGCGTCACCCGCCAGGTGAATGGCGTGGGCTTGCAAGCGCAGCGAGCGCAGCAGGCTCGGCACGTCACCCCAACCCAGGGCCAAACGGACTTGGCCGGCCTCAAAGTCCAGCAGGTGCAGATTGGGCGTCAGCGGTGGCCAAGCCTGCATCAGTGCCTGGGCCCTTTCCGCCCGTGGCGAATCCTGGTGGGCCAGAAGCAGGTCTGCAGCGGTCAACGGATGCGCGTCCAGCGCCACGATGTGCAGGCGTTGGCAGCGCAGCGGGTCCTGACGCCAGGCCTGCCAAAGCGCCAAGAACCGTTCGCCTGCCGCAAACCCGGTGTCGAGCACCACGAAGTCGACCTGGCCGCGCCACAACGGCACGACGTGGTCGCGCCACGCCTGCAGCGCCAGGGTGCTGGATGCGGACGCTGGGCGCCACTGGCCCGCCACGATGGCGTGGGTTTGCACCTCAGGCCGCGCTGGCCCGCGCGGCCAGCCACTGCAACAGCGGCTCGCGCACAGCGTGCAGGCCGCGGTAGCGCAAGACCTCGGCGCTCATGCTGGCCACGGCGTCATGCAGTGC
>JANMHH010000115.1:0-1620 GCA_031375065.1 Rubrivivax sp.
GCGCATCAAAAACTGACTTGCCGCAGCCTGTTTGAGCGTAACGAACGAAGTGAGTGCAGCGAGTTCTGCGGCACGCCCAGCGCGCGAGCACCGCAGGGCAGTCGGCGAAGCCGACCGACACAGCATGAGCCCCCACAGGGCGCCGCCTGCCGCGACGCGCTGATGTCCGCGTACCGAACGACCACCATGCGCCGCAAGCAGCCATCGCCTACCAACCCCGACGAGCGCGAAAGAAAACCAACTCGTATCAGGCCTCGCGCCGCGGCCCTGCGCCACGCAAGCTTTGCAGGCGCTGCCAGAAGCGTGCGTCCTGCGTGGTCGCAAAGTTCACCCGCATCAATGATGTGGGCCTGGGCGTGGCGTGGAACAACGTGCCCGGCGCGATCAGCCAGCCTTCGTCCAGCAGCTGCTGCGCCAGTGCTTCGGTGTCGGTGCCCACGTCGACCCAGCCAAACAGGCCTGCCGGTGGGGCCGCAAAGCGGCAACCCGCCGCTTGGGCCAGGCGAACGGTGCGGGCACGCGCTGCGTCCAGCCGCCCCACAACCCGTTCGGCGTGGCGGCGCAGCAGACCCTGTGACAGGCACAAGCCCACGGCTTCTTCCAGCGGCCCAGGGGTGGTCAGGCTGGCCAGCAATTTGGTGTCGATCAGGCGGTCGGCCAGCGCCGGTGCGGCGGCCACAAAGCCCACCCGCCACTGCGGTGTCAGGATCTTGGAAAAGCCACTGATGTAGACCGTTCGGCGCAGGCCGTCCAGCTGCGCCAGGCGGGTGGCGTGATTGGGTGCCAGCCAGCTGTAGGTGTCGTCTTCGACGATGGTCAGGTCGTGGGCCTCGGCTAGGCGCAGCAGCTGGTGTGCGGTTGCCGGCGTCAGGCTGTTGCCGGTGGGGTTGTGCAGCACCGAGACGGTGACGTACAGGCGCGGCCGGTGTTCGCGCAGCAGCGCTTCCATGACCGCCAGGTCGAGGCCGTTGTCGGTGCGCGGAACCGGCAGCAGCCGCATGCCCAGGCGGGTCAGGCGCGCGTATTCCACGGCCCAGCCGGGCTCGTCGACCAGCACCGCGTCGCCCGGCTGCAGCAGGGTGCGGCTGACCAGGTCCAGCGCGTGGGTGGCGCCCACGGTGGTCACCACCTGGGCGGTCGTGGCGTGCACGCCCAGGTCCGCCAGGCGTTGCACCAGGGCCTGGCGCAGCGCAGCGTTGCCGGCCGGGTCGCCATAGCGCAACCAGGCCTGCGGTGTCTGGCAGACCTTGCGCAGCGTGCGCTGCAGCAGCTCGGCGTCGAGCCAGTCTTCGGGCAGTGTGCCCATGCCCGGTGCGGGCAGGCCGCCTTGGGCCTGGAACATGCTGCGGATCAGCGCGGTGGCGTCCACCGGTGCCGGCCGCGGGCCGTGCTCACGACGTGTTGGCGGTGGTGGCGGGCTGGCGTCGCGCACAAAAAAGCCGCGTTGCGGCCGCGCTTGCACCAGGCCGCGCGCCTGCAGCAGGTCATAGGCGCCCACCACCGTGCTGGGGCTGACGCCGTGGCGCTGGGCGCAGTCGCGCACCGACGGCAGGCGGGCGCCAGGCGCCAGCAGGCGCTGGCCGATGCGCTCGGCAAAGCGGCCGGCCAGCTGTTCGGCCA
>JANMHH010000244.1:0-3907 GCA_031375065.1 Rubrivivax sp.
CGCGGTGCGCGCTCAAAACCGATCAGGTTGTCCAGCGGGGTGTCCAGCTCCAGGCTGACGCGCAAGCCGTCGACCGCCACGTCCAGGTGCGCCACGCCATGTTGATGGGCTTTACCGGCCGCACCTGCCAAGGGGCACAGGCACAACCAACAAAGCGCCAGCAGCGACCCTTTCAGAACCCTGGCTCGACCCACGCGCTTGACCCCTTTGACCTGAATCGCCGGGCACGGTGCCCTGGCGGGATCGATTGTGACGCGCCGTGAAAGGTCAGCTGCGGGCCAAGCTCAAACGGTCTGTCCAGAGCAAGGGTCGGGTGAATCGCCTCAGTGAGGACCGGAAAGGCTCGGTTGACGACGCGGACTCGCCAGCGGCGGCAGGTGGCAACACCATGTCCTCGGCAAAGCCTTCGCTGCGCCAGTGGGGTTGTGGACCCCTGCAACCCACCCAACGCTCCAGGTCGCCGCGGCGGCGGTCTTCGGGGCGTGGCAGGGTCTTCATGCTGGTGTTGGTCATGGGGCTCGCCTTCGGCAACAACAGCCCTGCACTGTGCAGGGGCGGTGTGGCAGCGGTGTGACGGCACGGGCGCCGTAACATGGCTGTCGTGACGTTCACCACATGGGCGCACGACAGCGCTTCAGCCGACCGGACCCCACCACCCGCCCACCTTCGCGCCACGCCCACCATGCCCACCACCCTGGAAGGCCAATTGGTCGTTGCCATCTCGTCACGGGCGCTGTTCGACTTTGAAGAAGAGAACAGCGTCTTCGAAGCCAGCGACGACCACGCCTACATGCAGTTGCAGTTGCAGCGCCTGGAGCAGCCGGCGCGCCCAGGGGTGGCCTTTTCACTGGTCAACAAGCTGCTGGCCTTCAACGTCGGCGGGCAGCCGCGGGTCGAGGTGGTGATCCTGTCGCGCAACGACCCGGTGTCGGGCATGCGCGTCTTTCGCTCGGCCCAGCACTACGGTTTGCCGGTTCAGCGCGGTGTCTTCACGCGCGGCCAGCCGCCTTGGCGTTACCTGCGGCCGCTGGCCGCCAACCTGTTTCTCAGCACCAACGAAGCCGACGTGCGCCAGGCCCTGGCGGTGGGCGTGCCCGCCGCCCGCGTCTACCCACAAAGCGCCCGCGCCAGCGTGGCCCACCCCGACGAGGTGCGGATTGCCTTTGACGGCGACGCGGTGCTGTTTTCCGACGAAGCCGAGCGGGTCTATCAAGCCCAGGGCCTGGACGCCTTTCAAAGCCACGAACGTGACCGTGCCGGCACGCCGCTGGCACCCGGCCCCTTCAAGCCGCTGCTGGAGGCCCTGCACCGGCTGCAACGCTTGCCCGAAAGTGGCATGCGGCTGCGCACCGCGCTGGTCACGGCGCGCAGCGCGCCGGCGCACGAACGCGCCATTCGCACCTTGATGCAATGGCAGGTCAACGTCGACGAGGCGATGTTCCTGGGCGGCCTGCCCAAGGGCACTTTCCTGCGTGAGTTCGAGCCCGACTTCTTCTTCGACGACCAGACCGGTCACATCGAAAACGCCGCCGCGCACGTGCCTGCCGGGCATGTGGCTTCGGGCATCAGCAACGGCTGAGGGACCGGTGTTCGCCTGGCACTCGGGTGCCGTTCAATCGCGCCGTGCGAACAGCGCCGCAGCCACCACCGCAACGGCCAGCGCCAGAATCACCCAGACCCAAGGCCCTGAGCCTGAGCTGCCTGGCTTGGCCGCCGACCTGGCAGCAGCCGTCGGCTCGGCGTCCAGTGGCAGGTCAACGCCGGCGGCCTCGGGCACGGGCACGGTGCGCTCGGGCGCAGCGGGCTCCGGGCGGCTGAACCAGGCCTGCAGCTCAGCCATGGTCTGCGGGCGCTGCTCGGGCCGCACCGACAGGCCCGCATCGATCGCCGCCAAAAAAGCCTGGCTGTAGCGGCCGCGTCCGGCCACCCGGGCCGGGATCAGGTCATCACGCACCAGGCGTGCGATGGACGCGTTGGGCACCTTGCCGATGGCCGCCGCGTAGAGCACGGCGCACAGCGCGTAGACGTCGCTCCAGGGGCCTTGGCGCAGTTGCGCTTCGTTGTCGTACTGCTCCACCGGCGAGTAGCCGCTTTTCAGGATGGACGTGAGGTTTTGCGTGGCCTCGGCCGCCACCCGGCGCGCCGCGCCAAAGTCCAGCAGCACCGGGCGCGGCGCCTGCTCCAGGTAGTTGCCGCCCTTGCGGTCGTAGAGCATCAGGATGTTGTCGGGCGCCACGTCGCGGTGCACGCAGCCGTTGTGGTGCAACACCTTCAAGGCCTCCATCAACGGCTCGGCCAGGCGGCGCAACCAAGCCTCGCTGGGCGGCGCACCCAGGTCGGTGAGCCACTTCTTCAGCGTGATGCCGTTGTAGTAGGGCATGGCCATGTAGGCGGTGCCGTTGTCGGCCCAGAACCGATACACCTTGACCAGAGAAGGATGGTCAAAAGAGCCCAGCAATCGCGCTTCGCCGATGAAGCTCTGCAGACCTTTCTGATAGGACTCTTCAAAACGCGGCAGGCGTGCCGCCACCTCGCCGCTGGGCAAGCGCGCAGCCAGGGTGCCGGGCAGGTATTCCTTGATCGCCACCTGGCGGTCCAGCTTGGTGTCGCGCGCCAGGTAGACCATGCTGTAGCCGCCCATGCCCAGCAGTTGCTCCACCACAAACTCCTGCAACGCATGGCCCCGCTTGAGGTCGCTGCCCTGATCGCGCCGGGGCATCAGCAGGGTGCGTTGCTCGGCGCGTTCGCGGCTGTCGTCACTGCTCATGGTGGGGGCCCGATCGGCGTGATTCAGGGTTGCTTGAAGTCACCACCCCAGGCCATCACCAGGCGCTGCGGGTCGATGTGCTTGCGCCAAGCGGCGTTGATGTCGGCCAGGGTCAGCTTGGCCAGCGCTTCGTCCACCTTTTGCGCAAAGCCAAAGGTGCGGTTGACGTAGAGGTTGCCCGAAATCTGTTCCGTCACACCGGCATCTTGCGCGCGCGCCAAGCGGCGGAAGTTGAGCAGCCCAGAGCGGCCTTCGTCCAATTCGGCCTGGGTGAAGCCGTCTTTCAGCGAGCGTGCCAGTTCTTCCTGGAAGGCCGCTTCCACTTTGGGCTGGTTTTGCGGCGCGAAGATGGCCGTCACGGTCCAATCGGTGGCCACGTCGAGCTTGCCCCAGCTGAGCACCGAGCGCACGTCGTAGCTCAAACCGTCGGTTTCGCGGATGCGGGTCCACAAGCGCGAGCTGCCGCCCAGCCCAAAAACGTAGTTGGCCATCATCAGCGCAGCATGGTCGGGGTGGCTGTCGTTGATGGGCAGTGCCAGCTGGCCCTGCAGGTTGGCGTTGGCCTTGTCGGGCGTGATTTCGACAAAACGCTGTGGCGGGCCGGCCGTCAGCGGGCGCGGCACGCGGGCCTGGGCCTGGGGCCCGGCAGCCGGCTGGCGCCAGTTGCCGAAGGCCCGGTCCAGCGCCTGACGCACGGCTGCCGTGTCCATGTCGCCCACCGCTGCAAACTCGCCTTTGGCGGCGCTGTAGAAGCGCTGATGAAAGGCCTTGACCTGTTCCAGCGTCACCGCCTGGATGTCGGCTTCGGTCTCTTCAAACGTCTGCACATAGCGCAGGTCGCCACGGGGGTAGGGGTTGCCATGGCGGCCCAGGCGGTTGCCGATGACGGCCGACGGCTCTTTGCGCTGGCTTTCCACGCTGGCCAGCCATTGACGACGCGCTTCTTCCAGCGGGCCCGCCTCGAACGCCGGTTGCCGCAGCAGTTTGCCCAGCAGTTCAATGACGGCGGGCAGGCGGTCGCGCTTGGTGCTGATGCTGGCGTGCAGGCTTTCACCGGTGCCGCTGATGCTGACCTGGGCCTGCAGCTTGTCGAACTGGTCGGCGATCTGCTGGCGCGTCAGACCGGCGCCACCTTTGTCG
>JANMHH010000261.1:0-1661 GCA_031375065.1 Rubrivivax sp.
ACCAGGTCAAGACCCAGATCGTGATGGCCAATGGCAGCCACACCAGCAGGCCGGCAACGAGGTATTTCTTCAAGAGCTTGGACTCAAAACGCGCAGTTCAGCTGCCCGCGCCAGGCGTGGGGGCTGCTGCGGCAGGGGCGGATGCGGGTGCGGGGGCAGCCGCGGGTGCAGGAGCTGCGGCTTTGTCGGCGCTGGGTGCAGCGGGCTTGGCATCGGCTTTGTCGCTGCCCTTGTCGCTGCCCTTTTCGACGGCCTTGTCAGCCGGCTTGGCGGGGTCGCCTTCATCGGCGGCCTTCGGCGCAGCCGAGTTGCCGCCGCGAAAGTCGGTGACATACCAGCCCGATCCCTTGAGCTGAAAACCGGCCGCCGTGACCTGCTTGGTGTAGCTGTTGGCGCCACAGGACGGACAGACCGTCAAGACCGGGTCTGACATTCTCTGAAGCACGTCTTGGGCGTGGCCGCAATCGCTGCAGCGGTAAGCATAGATGGGCATAAGTTGACCGGCTTTGCGCCGTGTTTCCGTCTCGACCGTCAGCCAACCAGGCCAACCGCCGCCAAACCGTTGATTCGAAAGGCCAAAACCCTAAATTATAGGACGGGCCGGGTTTTCACGGTGCCGCCGCTCAAAACCGCGTCAGCGCGGTCTCAAAGCCAATGCGGCCCCAACCAGCGCATCGCCAGCAAGCCTGCTGTGAAGCCAAGGGCTGCCCACAGCAGCGCCTGAAGCAGCCAGTTGGTCCGGCGCTGTTCAGCCAACAGTTCGCGCAGGGCCGGGCTTTCGGCTGGCTGGGCTTGGTGGCGCAGTGCCTGGTGCAGCAGGCGCGGCAGTTCAGGCAACAACTGGGCATACCGCGGCGCTTCGTTCTGCAGACGCTCGACCAGCCCCTTCCAGCCAATCTGCTCGTTCATCCACCGTTCCAGGAAGGGCTTGGCCGTGCTCCACAGGTCCAGTTCAGGGTCGAGTTGGCGACCCAGGCCCTCGATGTTGAGCAAGGTCTTTTGCAGCAGCACCAGCTGCGGCTGGATTTCAACGTTGAAGCGGCGCGAGGTCTGAAACAGGCGCATCAGCACCTGACCCAGCGAAATGTCCTTCAAAGGGCGGTCGAAGTGGGGCTCGCACACCGCCCGGATGGCCCCTTCCAGTTCGTTGACCCGGGTGTTGGCGGGTACCCAGCCGCTTTCGATGTGCAGCTCGGCCACCCGCTTGTAGTCACGGCGGAAGAAGGCGATGAAGTTGTAGGCCAGGTACTCTTTATCGGTCTCGGTGAGCGTGCCGATGATGCCGAAATCCAGTGCGATGTAGCGCCCGAAGGTGGCCGGATCCAGGCTGACCTGGATGTTGCCGGGGTGCATGTCGGCGTGGAAAAAGCCGTCCCTGAAAACCTGCGTGAAAAAGAGGGTGACTCCGTCGCGCGCCAGCTTGGGAATGTCCACGCCGGCGGCGCGGATGCGCTCGATCTGGCTGATGGGCACGCCCTGCATGCGCTGCATCACCATCACGCTGGGGGTGCACAGCTCCCACACCATTTCGGGCACCAGCACCAGTTCCAGGCCTGCCATGTTGCGCCGCAGTTGCGTGGCGTTGGCGGCTTCCCGTACCAGGTCCAACTCGTCGTGCAGGTAACCGTCGAATTCGGCCACCACCTCGCGCGGTTTCAAGC
>JANMHH010000289.1:0-11446 GCA_031375065.1 Rubrivivax sp.
AAAAGTCGGTTTCGAGGAATTCCTCGTAATCGCGGCGCTGCTTGTTCGAGATCCCGGGCCTGGCCCGCTTCCGCGTCAACGCCTTCAACCAGAACCGCGGCGCCGGCGCGGTGTTCCGCACCATTCCCAGCAAGATCCTCAGCCTGGAACAGCTGAACACACCGAAGATCTTCGCCGACCTGGCGCTGCGCCCGCGCGGGCTGGTGCTGGTGACCGGGCCGACCGGCTCGGGCAAGAGCACCACGCTGGCGGCAATGGTCAACCACCTGAACGAAAACCAGTACGGCCACGTGCTGACGGTGGAAGACCCGATCGAGTTCGTGCACGAGAGCAAAAAATGTCTCGTCAATCAACGGGAGGTCGGCCCGCACACGCTGAGCTTTGCCAACGCGCTGCGCAGCGCGCTGCGCGAGGACCCGGACGCCATCCTGGTGGGCGAGATGCGCGACCTGGAAACCATCCGCCTGGCACTGACCGCGGCCGAAACCGGCCACCTCGTCTTCGGCACCCTGCACACCAGCAGCGCGGCCAAGACCGTGGACCGCGTGGTGGATGTCTTTCCTGCAGCAGAGAAGGACATGGTGCGCGCGATGTTGTCGGAATCGCTGGTGGCCGTGATCTCGCAGAGCCTGTGCAAACTGAAGGACGGCAGCGGGCGCGTGGCGGCGCATGAAATCATGGTCGCCACCAGCGCCATCAAGAACCTGATCCGCGAAAACAAGATTGCCCAGATGTACAGCTCGATCCAGACCGGCCAGAACATGGGCATGCAGACGCTGGACCAGAACCTGTCCGACCTGGTGCGCCGCAACCTGGTTTCGCCCGCGGAAGCGCGGTCCAAGGCCAAGATCCCCGAAAACTTCCCCGGATGAACGGCAGGTAAACCAGATGGAACGCGACCAAGCATCCAAGTTCGTCAACGACCTGCTGCGCCTGATGATCAGCCGCAATGGCTCCGACCTGTTTCTGACGGCCGACTTCCCGCCCGCGATCAAGGTCGACGGCAAGGTCACCAAGGTCAGCCCGCAGCCGCTGACCGGCCAACACACACTGGCGCTGACGCGCGCGGTGATGAACGACAAACAAGGTGCCGAGTTCGAGCGCACCAAAGAGTGCAACTTCGCCATCAGCCCGGCCGGTGTCGGGCGCTTTCGTGTCAATGCCTTTGTGCAGCAAGGGCAGGTGGGGCTGGTGTTCCGCACCATTCCGGCCACGTTGCCCACCATCGACGGCCTGGGCCTGCCGGTGGTGCTCAAAGAAGTCAGCATGACCAAGCGCGGGCTGGTCATCTTTGTGGGCGCCACCGGCTCGGGCAAGAGCACGTCGCTGGCGGCCATCGTCGACCACCGCAACGAAAACAGCTACGGCCACATCATCACCGTCGAAGACCCGGTGGAGTTCGTGCACGCCCACAAGAACTGCATCATCACGCAGCGCGAGCTGGGCATCGACACCGACAGCTGGGAAGCCGCGCTGAAGAACACCTTGCGCCAGGCCCCCGATGTGATCTTGATGGGTGAGGTGCGCGACCGCGAAACGATGGAACACGCCGTGGCCTTTGCCGAAACCGGCCACCTGTGTCTGTGCACCCTGCACGCCAACAGCGCCAACCAGGCTCTGGACCGCATCATCAACTTCTTTCCTGAAGAGCGCCGGCAACAGCTGCTGATGGACCTTTCGCTCAACCTCAAGGCCCTGGTCAGCCAGCGCCTGTTGCCACGCGAGCAGGGCCGCGGCCGCGTGGCGGCGGTTGAAATCCTGCTCAACACGCCCCTGGTGGGCGACCTGATCTTCAAGGGCGAGAACGCCGAGATCAAGGACCTGATGACGCGCAGCCGCGCACTGGGCATGCAGACCTTCGACCAGAGCCTGTTTGACCTGTACGAAGGCCGCCACGTCACCTATGAAGACGCGCTGCGCAATGCCGACAGCGTCAACGATCTGCGCCTGCAGATCAAGCTGCAAAGCGCGCGGGCGCGCAACACCGACCTGGCCGCCGGCACCGAGCACATGAAGATGGTGTGAAGCCCCGCGCCAGCGGCGCCGGCTTGAACCGCCTTGTTTCATGGCAGCATGCCGGCCATGAACACTCGAAGCTACGAATCCACTGCCGCACGTCGCGTGGCCTTTCTGGGCCTGGGCGTGATGGGCCATCCCATGGCCGGCCATCTGGCGCGAGCCGGGCATGCGGTCACGGTCTACAACCGCACGGCCACCAAGTCTGCAGCCTGGGCCGCACAGTACGGAGGCACGGCGGCCGCCACACCGCGTGAAGCGGCCGCCCATGGGGGCGGCGCCGACATCGTGTTCGCCTGCGTGGGCAACGACGCCGACCTGCGCAGCGTCACGCTGGGCCCCGACGGTGCGTTTGCCGGCATGAAGGCCGGCGCGGTGTTCGTCGACCACACCACGGCCTCGGCCGAGGTCGCCCGCGAGCTCTTTGCAGCAGCCCAGGGCCAGGGCCTGAACTTCATCGACGCGCCGGTTTCAGGCGGCCAAGCGGGTGCGGTCAATGGCGCGCTCACCGTCATGTGTGGTGGCGACGCAGCCGCGTTTGCCGCCATGCAACCCGTGGCGATGTGCTTTGCCAAGGCCGTCACCTGGCTGGGCGCCAGCGGCTCAGGCCAGTTGGCCAAGATGGTCAACCAGATCTGCATTGCCGGCCTGGTGCAGGGCCTGGCCGAAGCGCTGGCTTTTGGACAGCGTGCGGGGCTGGACATGCCGCAGGTGCTGGACGTCATTGGCAAGGGCGCCGCGCAGAGCTGGCAGATGGACAACCGCAGCAAGACCATGGTGCAAGACCAGTTCGACTTTGGTTTTGCCGTGGACTGGATGCGCAAGGACCTGGGCCTGGTGCTCGACGAAGCCCGCCGCAACGGCGCCAAACTGCCGGTCACGGCTTTGGTGGACCAGTTCTATGCCGACGTGCAAGGCATGGGCGGTCGGCGCTGGGACACCTCCAGCCTGATTCGCCGCTTGAAGCCCTGATCGGTCCCAAGCCCCCCGTCGAACCGTTGGGCCTACTGCGGCGGCACCGTGGGTGAAGCATTGGTGACGGGGGCCGGCGCGTTGCTGCTGGGCTTGGAGAGGTCCTTCTCGCCAATGATCTCAAACACCTTGACCACCTTTTCGACGCCACTGACCTGGCTGGCCAGCTCGGCGCCCCGCGTTGCCTCCCGCTCGGTGACGCGGCCCATCAGGTAGACCACCCGGCGCTCGGCCACCACCTTGTAGGCGTTGGCTTGCACGTCCTTGGCGTCGACCAGGGTCAGCTTGACCTTGGTCGCCAGGCCGTTGTCGGCGGTGCGTGAGCTGAGTGAACTGTTGGGCGCCACCACCAGTTCATTGACCACGCCGCGCACGTTTTCCACCTTGGCCACGACCTGCTCGACCTGAGCGCGCTGCTCCGCCGCAGGCACTTCGCCAGTCAGCAAGACCAGGCGGTTGTAGCTGGTGACGCTGATCTGGCCCAGGGTGGCCAGTTCGCGCACGCGCGAGCCAGCGCGCAGTTCGATGCTCTCGTCCTCGAGTTGAATACCTGCGGTGCGGCGGTCTGACACCACCATCCCACCGCCCAGCACCGCCCCGCCCAAGAGCAAAGGCGCACAGGCCGAAAGGCCGCCGCCGAGCACGCCGACCAGCGCCACAGTCGCCGACAAGCGAAGCAGTGCGGGGCGTGGAGCGACGCGCAAAGGCGAACGCAAAGACGAACGCAAAACAGGGGTGGTCACGATTCTTGGTCTCCCATCAGTTGGTAATCGACTGCATCGCACAGGCAGTGCAGCACCAGAAGTTGCAGTTCGGCGACCCGCGCGCCGCGTTCGTGTGGCACCGCCACCAGCACATCGGTTTCGGCCAACAGTTCGCCAAAAGCCGACGCACTGCGCCCGGCAATGACCACGATGGTCATGTCCTTGGCCTGTGCGGCAGAAATCACCGACGTGCTGTTGCCGTCGGCGTCGTCAATGAACAGCAGCACGTCACCCGGCAAGCCCAGCGCGCGCACCTCCTGGGCTGGCGCCACGCCCATGGTGGTGCCCAGCGCCAAGGCGGCCAACGGGGGGCGGTCGCGCTCGAAGCGGCCGGTGAACAAACGCGCCAGGTAGGGCGCCAGCAAGGCACCTGACCCGTTGCCACACACCATCACCTTGCCCCCGCCGGTGATGGCGGCCAGGAGTGTGGTGGCGGCCTCGGCGACCGGTCGCGCCAAGGTGTCGGCGCAGCGGTACTGAAGGTCAGCGCTGTCGAAAAACTGCTGTTGGATGCGCTGTTCAAGCATGGTCACCGATGATATGACGCGGTTTCGCGGCCTCGGTTCCCAAGCGTTTCACGCGTCGGGCCTGTTGCTCAACGGCCCTCGAACGCGGCCTGCAGCCATTGCAGGTCATCGCCATCGATGGCCACCACGTCAAACCGACAAGGTGGCAGGCTGCTCAGCCGCAGCAAGAAGTGCTGCGCCGCCAGTCGCAAGCTGCGCTGCTTGGCAGGCGAGACACTGGCCGCCGCACCACCATGCGCTCCTGCAGTACGCTGGCGCACTTCCACAAAGACCAGCGTGCCATCGCGCTCGCGCATGATCAGGTCGATCTCGCCGCCGCGCGCCCGTGGGCCGCGCGCCACCCGATAATTGCGCTGCACCAGCGTCAGGCCCTGGCGCAGCAGCCATTTAAGCGCCTGGTCTTCTGCCGCTTGCCCCGGCTTGTCTTGCGGCTCGTTTTTCGGCCTGTCGTTTTTCGGCCTGTCATCTGCCTGCGACTTGAACATCGATCACTCCCTGCTGCAACGCGCCGCGCTTGAAGCCGCCGGCGGCCAAAGCCATGTGCCGTCCACACTCTACGTGGTGGCCACGCCGATCGGCAACCTGGCCGATGTGACGCTGCGCGCCGTGCACGTGCTGGGGCGGGTGGACGCGGTGGCCTGTGAAGACACGCGGGTCGGCGCCCAGCTGCTGCGCCACCTGGGTCTGCACAAGCCCTTGCTGGCCTTGCATGCACACAACGAACGCGAGGCCGCCGATGCGGTGCTGACCCGCCTGGCCGCGGGGGAGTCGGTGGCCTGCATCAGCGACGCCGGCACGCCGGCCATCAGCGACCCCGGCGCGGTGCTGGTGGCCCTGGTCGCCCAGGCCGGCTACCGCGTGGTGCCACTGCCCGGGCCCAGCAGCGCCTTGGCCGCGCTCAGCGCAGCGGGTGACACCACCGGGCGCGGTTTCAGCTTCGTCGGCTTCTTGCCAGCCAAAGGCGGCGAGCGGCAGGCCGCCTTGACCACGCTGCTGGCGCAAAACGGCACTCAGGTGCTGTTTGAAGCACCGCACCGCATAACCACGTTGCTGGCCGAGCTGGCCGCCGCAGCGCCGCAGCGGCGGGTGACCTTGTGCCGAGAACTGACCAAGCAGTTTGAAACCATCGTCACCCTGACAGCCGACGAGCTGCAGCGCTGGCAGGCGGCCGACGCCAACCGCGAACGCGGTGAATTTGTACTGGTGCTGCACGCGCTGCCCAGCGCAGCGCCCAGCGACGAAACGGTGCCACCTGTTGCCCTGCGCACCTTGCGTGTGCTGATGCGTGACCTGCCTTTGAAGCAGGCCGTGGCCCTGGCCGCCGAGATTACCGGCACACCGCGCAACGCGCTCTACGCCCAGGCCCTGGCTGAACGCAAGGCGGGTGATGCCGCGTAAAGCTGCCAGACGGGCGCACATGAGGCTGCAGGCGCACGCCGCCACTTTGTCACCCGCGGTACGCGGCTTGATGTGGGCGGCTGCCAGTGGCGCCATCTTTTGTGTGCTGAACGGCACCATGCGCGGCCTGGCGCAGCAGTTGCATCCGATGCAGACGCAGTTCCTGCGCTACCTGTTTGGTGTGCTCGTCTTGCTGCCGATGCTGTGGCACGCCGGCGCGGCGGCTTACCGACCGCAAAACCCGGCGGGCCAGTTCTGGCGCGGCGCCGTGCACACGCTGGGGCTGGTGTTGTGGTTCACCGCACTGCCGCACATTCCCTTGGCCGACACCACGGCCATCGGCTTCACCGGGCCGCTGTTCATCATGATGGGCGCCTTCTGGTTCTTGCGCGAACCCATGCACTGGGAACGCTGGCTGGCCACAGGCGTGGGCTTCATCGGCGTGATGATCGTGCTGGGGCCCAAGCTCATGCTGGGCGCCGGTGGTGGCAGCGGCGGCGGCCACCACCTCTTGATGCTGGCCTCGGCGCCGGTCTTTGCGGCGTCCTTCCTGATCACCAAGGTGCTGACCCGCACCGAGACCACCGGCGTCATCGTGTTCTGGCAGGCCTTGAGCGTCACCATCTTCAGTCTGCCGATGGCGCTGTGGGTGTGGCAGGCACCCACGCTGTGGCAATGGCTGGGCTTTGTGCTGTGCGGCGCCATGGGCAGCGCGGGGCACTACTGCCTGACGCGCAGTTTCCGGGCGGCCGACATTTCGTCGACCCAATCGGTCAAGTTCCTGGACCTGGTCTGGGCCGCGGCGTTGGGTTGGCTGATGTTTGGCGACGTGCCCGCGCAGACCACCCTGGTCGGTGGCGTGTTGATCTGCGCGGCCACGCTGTGGGTGGCGCGGCGCGAGCAAGGTCGCCGCTCCCATGCGGCCGCGCTGCCGGCGGACCCACCGCAAGGGCCTGCCGCTTGAGCGCTGCGCGCCTGACGAGCCCGCTCAGCCTTTACTTCTGACCGGCCGCACCGCTGGCCGCAGCACCACGGTGCTGTGCGTCGTGTTTTTGGCGATGGATGCGCTTGCTGGCGTGGTCTTGCATGTGGTGCAGGTGCTTGCGCTCGCCAGCCGTCACGGTGCCGTCGGCCTTGGCCTTGTCTTCGGCATGTTGAATGTGGGCTTGCTGGTGCTGCAGGCGGCGCGCTTCGGGCTTGGTGAGCTCGCCGCTGGCCTTGCCTTGCTCGATGCGCTGTTGCTGGTTGGCCTGGCGCTGGTCGACACGGGGCGTGGCGGTGGGCGACGACGCGGCTTGGGCAAAAACCGCGGCCGAAGTCAGGCTCAGGGTGGTGGCGATGAGGGCAGAGATGAGTCGCATGGGTGTCCTTGAAGGTTGGGTTCACGGCCGCTGCTGCACGGCTTGTCGGTTCAACGCCGCCGCAGCGGGTGGCGAGCACGGGGCAAGGTGAAGCCCGCGTAAAGAACTGCGAACACCCGGCACCCGGCCACGCCAGCAGGGTCACTCCCAGGGCCGCCCTTGCAGGCCAGGTGCCCCTCCTACAATCTGCGCCTCTTCTGCACCCCCAAGGGCTGGCCTGATGATTGCTCGCGAACCCACCCTCGAACGCCTGGCCATTGCCCAGCAGCTGATGCTGGAGCCCTTTGGCCTGTCGGAAGCCACGCTGTCCCAAGCGCTGGCGCTGATTGGCGAACACCGCGTGGACGACGCCGACCTGTATTTCCAGACCACCCGCCACGAAGGCTGGAGCCTGGAAGAGGGCATCGTCAAGAGCGGCAGCTTCAGCATCGACCAGGGCGTGGGCGTGCGCGCGGTGGCCGGCGAGAAGACCGCTTTTGCGTACTCGGACGACCTCAGCGTGGACTCGCTGCTCGACGCCGCCCGCACCGTGCGCACCATCGCCGCGGCCGGGCAGGACAAACGCGTCAAGCTGGCCCGGCCCGCCAAGATGGCCAGGAGCCGGGTGCTTTACGGCCCCACCGACCCGATCGGCAGCCTGGACAGCACACAAAAGGTCGCGCTGCTGGAAAAGGTTGAAAAGATGGCCCGCGCCAAAGACCCGCGCATCGCGCAGGTGATGGCCAGTGTGGGCGCCGAGTACGACGTGGTGCTGGTGGCCCGCGCCGACGGCACACGCGCCGCCGACGTGCGCCCGCTGGTGCGCCTGAACGTCACCGTCATCGCCGAACAAACCGTGGCTGGCGAAGTGCGCCGTGAAGTCGGCAGCGGCGGCGGCGGTGGCCGGTTTGGCCTGGGCTACTTCAGCGACGCCGTGATCCAGGAATACGTCGACCACGCCGTCAAGGCCGCGCTCATCAACCTGGAAAGCCGCGCCGTGGCAGCGGGTGAAATGACCGTGGTGCTGGGGCCGGGCTGGCCCGGTGTGCTGCTGCACGAAGCCGTGGGCCATGGCCTGGAAGGTGACTTCAACCGCAAGGGCAGCAGCACCTTTGCCGGCCGCGTGGGCCAGCGCGTGGCCGCCAAGGGTGTGACGGTGCTGGACGACGGCACCATCCCCGACCGCCGCGGCAGCCTCAACGTCGACGACGAAGGCCACGCTACGCAGCGCAACGTGCTGATCGAAGACGGCATCCTGCGCGGCTACATGCAAGACAGCCTGAATGCGCGCCTGTCGGGCGTCAAACCCACCGGCAACGGCCGCCGCGAAAGTTATGCCAACCTGCCGATGCCACGCATGACCAACACCTACATGCTGGCCGGCCAGCGCAGCAAGGAAGAGATCCTGGCCAGCCTGAAGCGCGGCATCTACGCCACCAACTTCGGCGGTGGCCAGGTCGACATCACCAGCGGCAAGTTTGTCTTCAGTGCCAGCGAGGCGTTCTGGGTTGAAAACGGCAAGATCCTGTATCCGGTGAAAGGCGCCACCCTCATCGGCAACGGCCCCGAGGCCATGAACCGCATCAGCATGATCGGCAACGACCTGCAGCTGGACACCGGCGTGGGCGTGTGCGGCAAAGAAGGCCAGAGCGTGCCGGTGGGTGTGGGCCAGCCCACGCTGCGCATCGACCGCATCACCGTGGGCGGCACGGCTTGAGTTTGTCGCTGCGCGACATTGAAGCCGCCGCGCTGCGGCTGCAAGGCCAAGTGCTGGACACCCCCTGCGTGGAGTCGCGCACGCTGGGTCAGATTCTGGGCTGCAGGGTCTTTTTGAAGTTTGAAAACCTGCAGTTCACCGCGTCGTTCAAGGAGCGCGGCGCGCTGAACAAGCTGGCCACGCTGATCGAATCGGGCGTGCCGATCAAAGGCGTCATCGCGGCCAGCGCTGGCAACCACGCCCAGGGCGTAGCCCACCACGCCCAGCGCCTGGGCTTGCGCGCGGTGATCGTGATGCCCCAGCACACCCCCACCGTGAAGGTGGAACGCACCCGAGGTTTTGGTGCCGAAGTGGTGTTGCACGGCGACACCTTTGACCAGGCCCGTGACCGCGCGATGCAGATGGCGACCGAGCAGGGCCTGACCTTCGTCCACCCCTTTGACGACGAAGCGGTGATCGCCGGCCAAGGCACCATCGGCATCGAGATGTTGCGCGCCCAGCCCGAGCTGGACACGCTGGTCATCGCGGTGGGCGGCGGCGGGCTGATCAGCGGCATCGCCACCGCGGTGCGCGCCATCAAACCCAGCGTGCAGATCGTGGGCGTGCAGACCGCGCGCTTTCCGGCCATGGTCAACGTGGTCAAGGGCACGCAGCACCCGCAGGGCGCCAGCACCATCGCCGAAGGCATTGCAGTAGGCCAGCCCGGGCAGATCACGCGCGAGCTGGTGCGTCAGCATGTCGACGACCTGGTTCTGGTGGACGAAGGCGACATCGAGCAGGCCATCGTGATGCTGCTCGAGATCGAAAAGACGCTGGTCGAAGGCGCCGGTGCTGCGGGCTTGGCCGCACTGCTGAAGGACCCTGGCCGCTTTGCCGGCAAGAACGTCGGCCTGGTGCTGTGCGGCGGCAACATCGACCCGCTGCTGCTGGCCGCCATTCTGGAACGCGGCCTGGTGCGCGCCGGGCGGCTGGCGCGCATCAAGGTCAATGCACGCGACACCCCTGGGGTGCTGGCGCGGATCACCGCCGTCGTCGCTGAAGCGGGCGCTAACATCGACGAAGTTCACCACCAGCGGGCTTTCAGCATGCTCTCGGTGCAGAGCGTTGAAGTGGAACTGGTGCTGCAAACGCGCAACCTGGCGCATGTGCAAGAGGTGGTGTCGCGCCTGGTGTCAGCCGGCTTCGAGGCCCAGTCGTACTGATCCAACGCAGCTTGGCGGCCGGGTCGCTGGCTTCGGTAAAGGCCGTGGTTCATCCACCTGTTTGGCGGTGCGGCGCGCAAAGACGTTGCCCAGAATAACGTCCTGAATCCACTGACCCAGGACCTCACATGTTCCACCGCACCCTTTTGACCCTGAGCACCGCGCTGGCGATGAGCACCGGCGCAGCCCAGGCTGGCGAGCTGTACACCAAGATCGGTGTGCCCGGCGTGATGCTCGGCTACGCCCAACCGCTGGGGCCGCTGTTCGGCTTGCGCGCAGACGTCGCCACGCTGGGTGAACGCAGCGAACGCCGCACCGAAGACGGCATCACCTACGACGCCAAGCTCAAGTCCAACCGCGCGGCGCTGCTGGCCGACTGGTTTCCCTTTGCAGGCAACTTTCGCCTGACCACCGGCATCACCAGCAACCAGTACAAGCTGGACCTTCTGGCCACGGGCGCGGGCGGCACCTTGACGATCGGCAACACCACCTACAACACCACGGCGGCCGACCAATTTCGCGTGCAGGTGAAGTTTCCGTCCAGCACGCCCTATGTCGGCTTCGGCTGGGGCCACAGCAGCGGCAGCGGGCTGCGCTTTTCGATGGACGTGGGCGCCAAGATCGGCAAGGCCACGGTGTCCTACGCCTTGTCGGGGCCGGCGGCGCAGCAGGTCAGCCAGGCCGACATCGACGCCGAACTGGCCGAACTGCGCGACGGCGTGGGCAAGATCCGCGCGGTGCCGCAGCTGACCTTGGGCTTGGGCTACAGCTTCTGAGATGGAAGCCTGGGAGGGCCGTTGGTCGGCTGCGCTGCGAAGCCCGTTGGGCGGAGCGGTTTGGCTGCACGGCCTGTCAGCCGGGCGACATGAGCCCCGTGCTACATTTCGCGCCATGCGTCCCGCAGCGTTTTACTTTACGTACTTTTGGTTCTCGCACCGCTTGGCGGCTGGAGAGGCAAACGCGTAACTGAAACGACGCACACGCACCCCCCAGAAACCGCCGGCGGCCCCGGCGGTTTTTTGTTGCCGGAGCCAAAGCCCTAGACCGTTAGCACCCCGGCACCTCAGGAAAGCACGACCATGAGCCCCAAGTCCCTGCACACCAACGATGACCGTCTGGCCTTGTCTGAAAAGACCAGCCAGACCGACGACCAGCGCATCAAGGACGTCACGCCGCTGCCGCCGCCCGAGCACCTGATCCGCTTTTTCCCGATCGCCGACACGCCGGTGGAGGCGTTGATCAAGGACACCCGCAGCGCCATCCGCCAGATCATCGCGGGGGACGACGACCGGCTGCTGGTCATCATCGGCCCTTGCTCCATCCACGACCCGGCCGCTGCGCTGGAATACGCCCGCCGCCTGAAGCCGCTGCGCGACAAACATGCCGGTGAGCTGGAAATCGTGATGCGCGTGTACTTCGAAAAGCCCCGCACCACGGTAGGCTGGAAGGGCCTGATCAACGACCCTTACCTGGACGAGAGCTACCGCATCCACGAAGGCCTGCGCATTGC
>JANMHH010000318.1:0-23533 GCA_031375065.1 Rubrivivax sp.
ACTGCTGTTTGCGGCGCTGCTCAAGGCGCATGCCCACAAAGGGCCGGCCGAAATCGAGCCCAAACGCCAGTGGACCTTTCGCCAGGTGCATTGGTTGGCGCACCAGCACGGCATCGAAATGCAGACGCCGCTGCAGCACCCCTTCAACCCGCTGGCGCTGCTGCGCTTGCTGGTGGCCGCCGGTCCTAACCGCCGGACGGTGGAGGCCGTGATGCGCCATGTCTGGCAGGGTGGTGGAGACGCCAACGACCCCCAGCGATTGCAAGACCTGCAGCAAGCCTTGCAACCCGTGCGCGACCCCAACGGCGAAGACGTCAAAGCCGAATTACGCGCCGCCACCGACCAGGCCATCGCCGATGGGGTTTTTGGCGTGCCCACCGACACGCTGGATGGCCGCCACTTCTGGGGGCTGGATGCGCTGCCGATGGTGCGCGATGCGCTGTTGGGTGGGGCTTGGTTTGGGGGGGCGGGTTGGGAGGATGCAGAGCGGCCGCGGGGTGGGGTTGTGCGGGGTTGAGGGGGCTGGGGATGTCCTGCGTTAGACAAGCTGGGACAGGGCAACGCAGCAGCGATCTGCCGAAAGTCTGCGTCCAGGTGCGCGCCGACGGCTTGGCAGCACCCCGACCGTGTCAGACTTGATGTCATGTTGCGAGACCACCCACTGCGTTTTGCCCAGCTTGCCTTGACCCTGCTGGGGTCGCTTCTGGCGCTGCCTGCCACCGCGCAGGCAACAGCGCCCTACGTCGTGACGGTGTGGGCCCAAGCCCTTTTTGGAACCGACGGCAAAGCCACCCAGTTCCAGGTGGTGGACGAAGCCACCTACCCAGTCCCGTTTGTCGAAGGCGTCAAGGCTCGTCTTGCCCGCGCCCGCATCCAGCCAGTCCAGGATCAAGGCGCGCCCGCCACCTTCAAGACCGGTGTGCGCATGGACTTTGTGATCACGCCCGGCCAAGGCAACGGCACCGTCAAGCTGGACGGCCTGGCCATGGAACCCTTGCCCATCAAGCGCTACATGGCCAGTTTCCCAGCCGATGTGGCGCTGACCGATGGCTGGGACGGCCGCGTCGACGCGTTTTGCCTGGTTGGGGTGGATGGGGTTTGCAAGACCATCACCGTCAGCGCCCTGCCGGGCATGCCCGACAGCGTGCGTCGTTTTGCCCGTGTGTCGCTGGAGCAATGGCGTTTTGAAGCGCAGCAGGTCAATGGCAAAGCCATCGAGACCGAGGTGGGCGTGCGCTTCAACCTCAGCGCGCCGGTGGGTGCGCCGGAGGACTTTCGGCTGGACAAGTTTGAGCGGATTCAACAGCGGCGCTAGCGTTTGGTTGACCAGAGGTTCGTGAGCTTGGCGGTGTTTTGGCAGTTGGTGTGGATCACGGTCGGCCTAAGGTCTAACGACTTGCGTCAGGCCGCCGCGTCGTAGGCCCGCTTGATCCATCCCTTGAATGCCGCGTCAATCTCTGACGCCTTCGTGACCCGCGTCGTCACCTGACACATGCCCCCAGGCGCCAACACCTTCAGCCGCGCATGCGGCGGCAGGTCTTTGCAGTTCAGCCCGATCTCGATGCTGTCCTTGGTGGCCGGCCCGACCATCGCAAACTGCTTCTTGCGACGCAGGCTGATGTAGGTTTTTTTCGGCGCAGCTTCAAACTCGCCAAGGCCATGTACCACCGCCATCACGGCCTCGTGCAGGGGCCGCAGTGCGGCTTTGGGGCCGGTGTAGATGGCATCTAACGGGTCGCCGGCGTCAGGGGCTGCGGCGGCGGCTTGGGGCCCCGCGCCAGTGCCCAGGTCGGGCAGCGGCTTGCCGTAGAAGTTGGCCACCGCATTGGCATCGCCGTAGCCCAGTTTGAACTGCTCCATCAACCACGTTCGGCGCTCGCCATGTTTGGCCGCACCGCTGGCGGCCACTGCGGCGTGCAGCGCTGCAATGCTCTGGCCGGTCTTGGCCTGGATGTTCTTCAGCTGCGTGATGGTGGCGGCTTCGGGGTCGGCCATGACGAAGTCTCCTGTTCGGGACCAGGCCCGCAGGGTAGCCGGTTTCAGCTTTGCTGAACACGCCCAGTGGCGCAGGCCAGCTTGGCGTTGGCTGCGGCTTGTGCAGCCATTTGTGCGTCAGCTGCGGGCTGCGTGGCCAGCACGTTGATGCTGAACAGCATGCTCAAGGTGATGCCCATGGCCGAAGCCAATGAAGATGCCTTTTGGCGGCGGGTGGTGAAGGTTTGTGTGGTGTTCATGGGGGCTCCCGGTGCGGTGCGGTGGGGTTGTCGATGGATGCACTTTAGGCATCGCCATCGGCCCCCGCCAGGGGCTTGCGACGAAGCGCCCAAGGCTGGTGACCAGTGGCGTTGTCTGCCGACAGACCGCGCCCTGGCGCTGCTGCACCGCTTGGGGCCAGCGCTTCAATTGCTGCCGTTGTAGAGCACCGTTGCAGCACCACTGCCCGTGGTGTTGCGGGCGATGCCAAAGCCCACCGAACGCAGCGTGCCCGGTGCGCTGCCTGCGCTCTGGCCTTGCAGCGTGGGGTGGCGCATGTAGGCCCAGGCCATGGGGTTGGCGGGCGTGCCTGCGGCCGTATTGCCGGCATTGCGGGTCAGGTAGCGCTCCTCAAAATAGTTGTCAAAGCTGTCGTTGGCGGTGGCCAGCCAGTTGCCCCAGGCCACCATGCTGCTGCCGGGTTCGCTGGTCTGCGTGGTGATGGCGCCAGCGGCGTTGATGTTGATGCTGGTGAAGCTCACGGCGTCCAGGTTGATGGCGCCGTTGCTGAAGCCCGTGCTGCCATTCAGTGCGGCGGCCGAGCCCAGGCGCGCCGCCACGCCGGCACTGCTGATGTTCAGCGTGGGGGCGAAGGGTGCGGGGCAGTTCTCGGACACCGTGTTGTTGGCGTACAGCACGTTGACGGCATTGGGGCCTGTGCGGATGTAAGACGCAATCGCGCCTGTGTTGGCGTCGTAACGAATCATCTGCGCGCCCCAGTTGTTGGGCCGGAAGTAGTACAGCGAGCGGTCGTCGCGTTCGCTGGCTGATGGTGTGTAGGTGTACAGCACCGCGTCGGCGGCGGCGGCATTGAGCCACTGCACACTGCCATCGGTGTTGAAGCGGATCTTGCGTTGCAGCGGTGTGGTCGAGGTCTCGGCTACGCAGCCGGACACCACATAGGTGCCGGGCTCGATCAACCCGGTGGCCAGGGCCGTCACCTGCCCGAAGCCCGCGCTGGGGAAGACAGGCGCTGCGACCGGTGGGGTGCCAGCCTCGTCGTCGTCGCTGTTGCCGCCGCAGGCGGTCAAGGCGGCGACCATCACGGTGGTCAGGCTGATGAGTGGGCTCAGGCGGTGCGTGCGAAGTGTGGTGGCCATGAAGGGCTCCTGCGAGTGGATGAAGCCCGCTCTATCGGAAGCCCAGGCCGATCCAAACACTGTCTGAAAGGGCAAGCCGGGGCCAGCGGGTTCACCCAGCGCATCCGCAGACCGTGATGTCGTGAAGGCTGTCACGGCGCGCGCCCTTGGCAAGGACATCGTGAGCGGAAAAGAAAAGGGCCTCGCCGAAGCGAGGCCCCTGGAGCGCAAAAGACCCGCAGTGTGCCGACGTTCAGCCCTGCGGGCTGCGCAGTTTGATACTCACCGTTTGTGCGTTAGTGGCCGCACTGGCGGCCATCTGCGACTCTGCGGCGGGTTGGGTGGCCAGCAGATTGATGCTGAGCAGCATGCCCAGCGTGATGCTCAGTGCCAGCATGGCACTGGTAGCTTGTTGGCGGCGGGTGGTGAAGGTTTGCTTGGTGTTCATGTCGGGCTCCAGGTGGTTGGCTGCGGGTTTGTCGATGGATGGACTGTAGGCAAGCCATCTGCTCACTGCCACGGGCTTGCGACCAAGCGCGGGGCGTGGGCGCTGAGCTGCGTTTATTGCCGATGAACGGGTGCGGCGAGCCTTCAGCCCGCGCGCTGGCTGGTGGCCCAGCTTTGCAGCAGCGCTGCTTCGCGTTGCGGCAACAGTCCCACGGGTGACCGTGCCGGGCCACCAGCGGGCGCAGCAGCCGGCATTCCACCGTGCGCATCCTGGGCGGCCCATTGGGCGGTGTCCAGCAGCGTCTGCGCCAACGGCCGGCACAACAAGCCCGTGGCCAAGGCGCGGGCGATGGGGGTGGTGTGCAGACCCGCCTGCGCGGTGGGCAACCAGACCGGCAAGTCGCTCCACGGCGCCACGCCTTGGTCCAACAGGAACTGCTCGCCCACCCATCGCAACTGCGCGCCCGGGTTCAGGCTGTCGCGTGCGGCGTTCAAGAAACCGCCCAGGGTCAGCGGCTGGGCCGGCCCGGTCAGGTTGAAGATGCCAGTGGTGGCGCGTTCAGCCTGCAGCAGCATCCAGGCGGCCGCGTCGCGGGCGTCGACGAACTGCACCGGTGTGTTCGGGTCGCCGGGGGCCAGCACAAGGCCGCCACGCAGCATGCGTTGCACCCACCAGGTGAAGCGGCCGGTGGGGTCGTGTGGTCCCACGATCAGGCCGGGCCGGTTGATCAGGCAGCGGCTGCCAAAGGCGGCTTGTGCAGCGGCCTCGCACAGGGCCTTCAGGCCGCCATAGGTTTCGCTGGTGACGGTTTCCACCGTGGGGTCGGGCAAGGTCTGGGTGGCGCGGGTTTCGTCGGCCCCTGGCGCGTCAAAACTGGCATAGGCACTGATGCTGGACACCAACTGGTAGTGCCCCACCCGCGTGCCCAGCGCGGCGGCCACGCTCCTCACATGGCGGGGCACATAGGCGCTGGTGTCGATGGCGGCGTCCCATTGGCCGCGGGCCAGCACGCCCAAGTCACCGTTGCGGTCGGCGATCAGGTGCCCGGCCTGTGGAAAGAGCTGCGGCCCCGACTGGCCGCGGTGCAGCAGCGTCACCTGGTGGCCACTGGCCAATGCCTGCTCAGCGATGTGGCGGCCCAGAAAGCGGGTGCCACCCAGGATGAGGAGTTTCATCTGCTGCAATCTACCGCAATGGTCGCCTGTCGCGGCATCGGCGGTCCGGTTTCGGCTCGCTTGGGATTCAGCAGGCCCCGTTCAGATCATCCACCGCCACACCGGGCTGCGCCAGTTCGCGCAGGCAGTTCAGGCACAGGCAGCCGGTGTAGCGTTTGCGCAGTTCGGCTTGAGTGTCGGGGCTCAATGTCAGGTTGGTGCAGACGCAGGGGTCAGGCCCTGCCACGCCGCAAACAAAGGGCCCTTGGCAACGTGGGCACGTGTCGGGCGTGCAACCGAGTTTGTTGCCGACCTTCACACCGCAAACAAGCCCTTGTGCTTGTCGCGCAGCAAATTCTTCTGCACTTTGCCCATGGTGTTGCGCGGCAGGTCGGCCACCACGTCCACCAGTTTGGGTACCTTGAAGTTGGCGATCTGGCCCTTCAGGCGGGCGGCGATGTCGGCCCCGTTCAGTGCCACGCCGGGCTTGGGCACCACCACCGCCACCACGGCTTCGCCGAAGTCGGGGTGGGGCACGCCCACCACGGCCGACTCCAGCACGCCCGGCATGTCATTGATGAAGCCTTCGATCTCGGCCGGGTAGACGTTGTAGCCGCCGCTGATGATCAGGTCCTTGCTGCGGCCGACGATGGTGACCACACCGCGCGCGTCGATCTTGCCGACGTCGCCGGTCTTGAACCAGCCGTCCGCGGTGAACTCTTCGGCGGTTTTTTCGGGCATGCGCCAGTAGCCTTTGAAGACATTGGGTCCGCGCACTTCGATGTTGCCGATCTCGCCGCTGGCCAAAGGCGCGCCCTGGTCGCTGTGCACGCGCACCCCCACGCCGGGCAGCGCCAGCCCCACGGTGCCGCCCTGGCGTTGGCTGGCGGGACGGTAGGGGTTGGACGTGAGCATCACGGTTTCGCTCATGCCATAGCGTTCCAAAATGGTGTGGCCGCTGCGCTGCGCAAAGTCGATGAAGGTTTCCAGCAGCAACGGTGCCGAACCGCTGACAAAGAGGCGCATGTGGGCGCAGGCCGCGGACGTGAAGCTGGGTTCGGCCAGCAGCCGCACGTACAGGGTGGGCACGCCCATGAAGACGGTGGCCTCGCGCATGCGTGCGGTGGCCACACGCGGGTCAAAGCGCGCCATCCAGATCATCTTGCTGCCGTTGATCAGCGCGCCATGGCTGGCCACGAAAAGGCCGTGCACGTGGAAGATGGGCAGCGCGTGGATCAGCACGTCGCCGCCTTCTGCTGCTGACCGCCAGCCCCACGCTTTTTGAAGTACCTTCGCGTTGGACAGCAGGTTGCCGTGCGTCAGCATCGCGCCCTTGCTGCGCCCGGTGGTGCCGCTGGTGTAGAGGATGGCGGCCAGGTCGTCTGCCGCCATCACTTTGGCGCGGTGCCGGTCGCCGTGGAAGCTGGCGCGGTCCAGCAGCGTGCCGGTGCGGTCGTCGTTCAGCGTGAAGACGTGCTTCGTGCCGGCCAGGAAGGCCGTCTTGCTGACCCAGCCAAAGTTCTTGCCACTGCACACCACCAGCGCCGGTTCTGCGTTACCGATGAAGTAGGCGACCTCGGCGGCCTGGTAGGCGGTGTTCAGCGGCAGAAAGACGTGCCCGGCGCGCAACACCGCCAGGTAGAGCATCAGCGCTTCCACGCTCTTTTCCACCTGCACGGCCACGCGTGAAGCGGCGGGCAGTTCCAGGCTGTCGATCAGGTTGGCCAGCATGGCGGTGCCACGCTCCAGGTCGCGCCAGGTGTAGAACAGCGGCGCTTCGGTGTCGGCCGTCTCGATGGCCGTGACGTCCAGGTCGGCGGGAAAGCTGGCGCGCAGGGCGCTGAAGAGGTTGTGGTTGGCGTTCATCGAAGGCTGCAGACTGAAGAATCTGCACGCTGCTGGCGTTGGCCGCTGGCGGCGTGCTGGGTGCGTTGGCGGGCTTTCAGTCCAGTTTGGCGCCTGAGCTCTTGACCACTTCGGCCCAACGCTTGACCTCGGCGCCCACAAAGCGGCCGAAGTCGTCGCCCCACAGGTTGGGCGTTTCGGTGCCCAGGCCGGTCCAGATGCCGCGCAGGTCGTCGGCGTTCAAGGCTTTGCGCATTTCGGCGGCCATGGCTTGCGTGGCTTCGCGCGGGGTGCCCTTGGGCGCCCAGATGCCGTACCAGGTGGCCACTTTGTAGGTGGGCACGCCGCCGTCCACGGAGGTGGGCAGATCAGGAAAGCCCGGCGCGCGCTTGTCGCTGGCCACCACGATGCCGCGCAGCCGGCCACTCTTGATGTGGGTGGCGCTGCTGCCCAGGCCGTCGAAGCACAGGTCCACCTGGCCTGCGATCAGGTCTTGCAGCATGGGCCCGGCGCCGCGGTAGGGAATGTGGGTGATGAAGGTCTTGGTCTGCAGCTTGAACAGTTCACCGGCCAGGTGGTGGCTGGTGCCGTTGCCGGCCGACCCGTAGTTGAGCTTGCCGGGGTTCTTGCGGATGAACTCCAGCAGCTGCGGCAGCGTGGTGGCCTGCACCTTGGTGGGGTTGACCACGATCACCTGCGGCACGCTGGACACCAGGCCCACCGGCACGAAGTCGGTCTCGATGTTGTAGTCCAGCTTGGGGTACATGCTGGGCGCAATGGCGTGGTGCACCGCGCCCATGAAGAAGGTGTAGCCGTCGGGCGCGGCCTTGGCGGCGATGCCGGCGCCCAGCGTGCCGCCGGCGCCGCCCTTGTTGTCGATCAGGAACTGCTTGCCCAGGTTGCGTGTCATCGCGGCAAACAAGGGGCGGGCAAAGGCGTCGGTGCCGCCGCCGGGTGGGAAGGGCACGACGATGGTCACGGGTTTGGCGGGCCAGGCGCTTTGGGCCTGCACCCAGGGTGCGGCCAAGGTCGCGGCGCTGCCCAACAGGGCGTGTCGACGGGTGATGCGGGTCATGGTCTGTCTCCGATGAGGTCGTTGTTGTCGGGCGAATTTCAAACTGCTTTACGGCGCGCTGCCCACGGCACGCGAGCGGGCCACTTCGCCCTGGCGGAATTTGGCGTGGCTGGCTTCCACCTTGCTCAGGTCATACAGGTAGTTGACCATCATGCCAAAAGACTGGCGCAGGCCTTTGCCGGACAGGTTGCCAGCCGGGTTGAGCCGTTCCAGGCGCGCTCCATTGTCCAGGTGAAAGCGGGCCACCGGATCGCCTGCCGGAGTTGGTGAAAGCCCCAACAGGTAGGCGCTGCACAAGAGCTGCAAGTCGGCTACCGCGTTGTCGTCCATGCTTTCGTGCACGGCCGGCCCTTGCAGCGCACTGAGGTCGCCCTTGCACAGCTTGCGCAGGCGCTCGCGTGCCGTTTCCAGGTCCGCCAGTTGGCTTTTGCGCAGGTGCGGCAGCGCTGAAAGGTCGGGCTCTGACAAGAGCCATGCCGCAAAGCCCGGTATCGGCGACAGCGTGCAAAAGGTGCGCAGCCGCGGCAATTCGCGTTGCAGCTGCTGGGCCACGGTCTTGATCAGGAAGTTGCCCAGGCTGACCCCGCGCAGCCCCGGTTCGCAGTTGCTGATGCTGTAAAAAGCCGCGACCCGAAAGCGGTCGCTGGGCATCGGCGTGCTGGACTTGTTGATCAGCGGGCCGATGCTGGCCGGCATGTCGGGCAGCAGCGCCACTTCCACAAAAATCAGCGGCTCGTCGGCCAGCTGCGGGTGAAAAAAGGCGAAACAACGGCGGTCGGGTTGCAGGCGGCGGCGCAGGTCGTCCCAGCCGTCCACCGCGTGCACCGCTTCGTGGTGGATGATCTTTTCCAGCAGCTGCGCCGGTGAGTTCCAGTCCACGCGCTTCATCTGCAAGAAGCCGGGGTTGAACCAGCTGGTCAGCAGGTGCAGCAGGTCGGCCTCGATCACCTGCAGCTCGGGCCGGTCTTTCAGGCGCTTGAGCAGGGCCCGGCGCAGCCGCAGCACAGCGCCAGTGCCACCGGGCATGCGGTTCAGGCGCCGGAACAACTCTTGGCGTGCGGGTTCGGCGGCGCGGGTCAGCGCCAGCAGGGTGTCCGAATTGGGTGTGCTGGCGTAGGCCTGCGCCAGCCCCAGCACGCCTTGCGGGTCGGGGCTGAGGTCTTGCGCCAGGTAGTCGAAGAATTCCTCCAGTTCTTCGTCCGCCAAGCTGTCCAGGCGTTCAATCAGGTCGGCGGTGATGGCCATGCCACCCAGCTCGCCCTTTTCGCCCAGCAGCCGCTTGCAGTCGGCCTTCATGCGGCGCACGGCGCGGGCCGTGCGTTGGCGGGCGGCGGCGTGGCGGATGTCGTCGAGCATGGTGCGCGTCTTTCAAGTGCTTCTGGCCCGGGGCTTGGGCCAGAGGGCAGCGTAACGCTGCAGGGCCCAGTCAGGGGTGTGCATAGAAGTGCGCTTGTGCGCAGCCGCCGCATCTGTGACGCGTTTTGTCCACAAACGCCAGCATGCCGTCGGGCTTGAACCGCTCAGTGGGTGCTCAGCCCAGGGCCACGCTTTGCAACCAGCTGCGCAGCCCCAGTGGCATCACGGGCTTGGGCAGCCAGGCCTGGCCAGCATCGGCCAGCAGGCGCAGCCGGTCGGCCGAGATGTCGCCGGTGATTACCAGCGCCGGCAGCGCTGCCCGGGCGTGCTGGCGCACCTGGGCTATGGCTTGCAGGCCGGTTTGCCCACCGGGCAGACGCAGGTCGACGATAGCGGCCCCCAGCGCCGGTCGGCCCAGGCGTTGCCAGTCGGCCAATGCGCCGTCAGCGTCCGCGCCCTGCACCGTGGGGTAGCCCCAGCGCTGCAGCAGCGTGACCAGGCTGTCGCGCACCGCGTTGTCGTCGTCCACCACGGCCACACAGAAGCGGGCGCTGGACTCTGGCTGTTGCGCGGGCTGGGTTGCTTCGGGCTGGGCCTGGCTGCGCGGCAGGTCCACAAAAAAACAACTGCCGCGTCTCGGCCGTGAACGCAGGCCCAGTGGGTGCGCTAGCAAGTCAGCGGTGCGTTGCACGATGGACAGGCCCAACCCCAAGCCGTGGCGGCGATCGCGGGCATCGTTGTCAACCTGAAAGAACTCTTGAAACACCAGCGCCTGGGCGCTGGGTTCGATGCCGATGCCGGTGTCGTGCACTTCAACGCGCCAGTGCGCGGACCGGGGCAAGGCGCGCAGTCGCAGCACCACCCCACCACGTTCGGTGTATTTGATGGCGTTGCCCAGCAGGTTGCGCAGGCAGGACTCGAGCAGCACGGTGTCGCTCAGCGCCACGACCGGGAGCGTGGTGGATGTGGGCAGGTGCAGGCGAAGTTGCAAGCCTCGCTTGCGGGCGGTCAGCGTGTATTCGTCAGCCAGCCTTTGCAAGAGCCTGTCCAGGTGCAGCGGCGCCAGGTGCACCGGCACCAGGCCGGCATCAAAGCGCGACACGTCCAGCAGCACGTCAAACAGGCTGCCCAGGGCCTGCACCGAGTGGTCCATGCGCGCCATCAACTCGGTGCGCGCAGGCCCCGAGCGTTCGCTTTGCAGCGCGGCCATGTACAGCGCCAGCGCCTGCACCGGTTGGCGCAGGTCGTGGCTGGCGGCGGCCAAGAAGCGCGTTTTGGCGGCGTTGGCCGCTTGCAGTGCGCTGTTCAGTTCGGCCAAGCGCCGCTGCTCTTGCTGGGCGCGCTGGCTGTCGCGCACGGCGGCGTCGCGGGCGCGGTGGGCGGCGTCCAGGTCGTGGGCAATCTGCAGCGTCAGGCGGCCGGCGTGCGCCGCCTGTTGCGCCGCCTGTTGGCGGGCCTGGGCGGCAAGACGCTCGTGGACCAGGGCCTGCTGCGGCTGGCCCAGGGCTTCATGGGCCAACGCGGCCTGAGCGTGCAGCTGCGCATGGTCCAGCGGGAACTCGCTGGGGCTGGGCGCCTGCTTGAACTGCGCCAGAAACGCATCGATCAGCGGCAGCGCCTGCGCCGGGCGACTCTGCTGGTTGTGCACTAGCGCTTGTATCCACACCCATTCGGCCCGCTGGTCGGCGATGTCGGCTTGTTCGGCGCGCGCCTGGTCCAGCCAGTGCTGGGCTTCATCGAAGTGCCGCGCCTGGGCCAGCGCCATGGCGTACAAGCACAAGCGCACGCGGCGCTGGTGGGTGGGAAAGTGGGCCTCGTGGGTCATCAGCCGATGGGCCATGGCCACGGCTTCAGCGTGGCGCCCCAGGTTGCTGAGCACCCCCATGCGGTTGTTGCCGGCCAGGTGGATCACGCCGTACCAGTCGGTGTGCTGACACAAGGCCCACGCCTCATCACTCAAGGGCAACGCGTCGACCAGGTTCATCAGACTGGACTGCAGCCCGCCCACACTGCCCAGCGCGTTGGCCAGCAGCGCAGGTTCGTTGAGCGTACGCGCAAAGGCCACCGACTCGTAGTGCGAACGCAGCGCTTCGTCGTAGCGGCGCAGGTGTTCCAGCGCCGCGTTCTGGCGCTGCAGCTCCATCATGCGCACCCAGCCCGACAGGCTGCCTTCGGGCAGCGCCAAGGCTTCTTGGGTGGGAGCCAGGGCTTCCAGCGGGCGTTGCGCCCGCAACCACAAGCTGGCCTGCAGACCCTGGCAAAGAACGCGGCAGTCGGCGTCGGCTTGCCCGATCACGACCAGTTGCTGCTGCGCCCGCTGCAGGCTGGCCTGGGCCCCTGCCTGGTCGCCCAAGGCCAGCTCGCCCCAGGCCGAAAACAGTTCAGCAAAGAGCTGCAAGCGAGCGTCTGCACCCGCCAGCAGGCGCAGCTGTGCAGCCACCGGCGGCAAAGCGCGGGGCTGGGTTTGGCGCAGGTGGATGCCTTGCGCCAACAAGGCTTGGGCGGGACTGTCGGGTTGCATCGCGGCGGGGCTGGCGAAACGGCGGTGGGTGAAAGGCGGTGGGCGTTGGGCAGGCGGCCGTTCGTCGGCCATGGACGGCAAGCGATGCGTTTGGGGATCGGGCGTTGTGCTCACTCTCGTCCGCCAGCGCGGCGACTGTCACTGTCCAAGTGTGCAGTCAGCCAGGGCGACCGGTGAGCGGTCCATGCTGATTTGTTCGCATCTGGTCACGCTTTTGCCGCGGCACGTGGTCGGCATTGCCCAGATGGACAGGGGAGCATGTGGGGCCAGGCGCTAGCATCCGACGCATGGTGATCACCGCACGCGCACAGGTCTTGATCGTTGAAGATCACCCGCTGTACAGCGACGGACTGGTGCATCTGTTGGCGCGTCAGGCGCCGTCTTTGAACTGCCGGGTGGCGGCTGATGCGGCGGAAGCGCTGGACGTTTTGTCTCGTTCGGCCGGCATGGATTTGCTGCTGGTGGACCGCTGCCTGCCCGGCCGCATGGATGGCCTGAGCTTGCTCGAACGAGCGGGGCAGCTCTACCCCACGGCCGGCCGCGTGTTGATGTCGGGCAACGACGACCCCCAGCTGGCCGACCAGGCCCGGCGCATCGGCGCGATGGGCTTTTTGCCCAAGTCCCTGCCCCCACCCCAATGGTTGGCCGCGCTGGAAACGGTGCTGGCCGGCGACCCCTGGTTTGCGCCAGCAGCCAGCAGCCCGGTGTCGGGCCTGACCCCGCGCCAGGTGATGATCCTGCAGCGCATTGCCCAGGGCTGGACCAACAAGCTCATCGCGCGCGAACTGGCCATCAGCGAGCGCACCATCAAGTACCACTTGACTGAAGTCTTCAGCCGTTTGAACGCCAGCAGCCGCGCTGAAGCGGTGGCCCGGGCTACCGCGCTGGGGTGGTTGGTGTTGGCGCGGCCGGTGCACTGATGCTGGGGCAATGCACCCGCGGGTCAGCGCCTGAGGACCGGGCCTTGTGGTCAAGACGGGTGACGCCAATTCCAAGTTGCCGACGTCGGCCTTGAGCCACAAACGCGGAAATCGGCTCACAACGTGAGCCGAAATTGACAGACTGCGGCTCATGCCCATGCCACCCTGCTGGACTTGGCGCCACCCCGACTGGCCCAACTTCACATACGACGCGCAAGAGACCGCGCCCGAGCTGGCTCAGGCCTACCTGATGCACGGCGTCGTCCAGGGCAAGGCCGCGGCCATTGCGCTGGGCAGCACCAGCCAGGTCGCACAGGATGCGTTGGCCGACGAGGTGATGGCCACGGCCGCAATCGAGGGGGAACAACTGGCCCCCGACGCCGTGCGCTCGTCCGTGATGCGCCGCCTGGGGTTGGACAGCCCGGGCCCGAAGAACCGCCACATCGACGCGCTGGTGGCCGTCATCGCTGACGCCACGGCGGCCTTTGAGCAGCCGCTGGACGAGGACCGCCTGTGCCGATGGCAGCCCGCCTTGTTCCCGGGCGGCACGTCCGGCATCCATCGCATTGCCGTGGGGCGCTACCGCGACCCTGACGACCCCATGCAAATCGTCAGCGGCCCGCCGGGGCGCGAGCGAATCCACTACGAGGCACCGCCGTCCCAAGACGTGGCTGCGCAAATGCAGCGCTTTCTCAGCTGGTTCAACCAGCCGGCATCGGTGCTGGTGCCGCAGCAGGCTGGCCAGCGAATGGATGGCCTGGCACGGGCCGCCACCGCGCACCTGTGGTTCGAGAGCATCCACCCCTTTGAGGACGGCAACGGCCGCCTGGGCCGAGCGGTGGTGGACATGGCCCTGATGCAACACCTGCGCCCTGCGGTGCGCCTGCACAGCCTGTCGCGGCAGCTGCTCAGCTCGCCGCAGGCCTATTGCGACGCCCTCAACCAGGCCCAGCGCGGCAGCACCGACGTGACCGCATGGGTGCAGTGGTTCGCCAGCCAATGTGCAGCCGCCTTCCAGCAAACCAGCCAGATCATCGACCAAGCGCTGGAAAAGCGCCGCTTCTGGGAACGGCACCAGGGCAGCGCGCTGCATGAGCGCCAGCGCAAGGTGCTGCAGGGCTTGCTGGACGACGGCGACGGCGGTTTCCTGGGTGGGCTGAACGCCGACAAGTACATGAAGATGACCGGCGTTTCCAAGGCCACCGCCACCCGCGATCTGTCGCAGATGCTGGCCCAAGGGCAACTGAGCAGTCGAGGCGTGGGTAAAGCCCTGCGCTACAACGTCAACGTGCCGGGGTGGCGGCACGTGGCGGGCGCGGCCCAGGCTGACTAAACGAAGCTTCAAGCTGCCGATGCTGCCGAGCCGCCAAGTGGCCATCAATGCCGTTTGGATTTTTCACTTCTGCCAAGGGCAGCTGCGGGCGTGATCACGTTTTGCCTGGTCGATGCCGCGTGCTGTTTCACCAGCTGACTGACCCTGCCCAGGCTGAGCCCCATCTCCAGCGCAATGGCCATCATCGTCAAGCCGCCTTCCACATGGGCTCGGTACAAAGCCTCGCTGCGGCTGCCGCTGGCTTGCAAGCACTGCGCCAGACTGATGGGCCGGCTGCGCCGCGGCCGCGGCACTGCGTGCGAGCGCAGCGACGCCTGAGATGCCTGCGCCTGCATCCGTTCAACAAACAACTCGTCGCCCAGAAACAGCCACGGTGGGCAGGTGGCCAGCCCGGCGTGCGCCAAGAAGCTGGACCAGGGCCAATCTTGAGGCACCTGAACCATGACGGCGCGCACCGGATTCAGCTCGACATAACGGCACAGTTCCGGGAAATGGGCCTCGCGATCCACCAGGATGGACTTGAAGCGGCCTTGGAACACATGCCCCACCTTGCCATGGCGACGGTTGAAGTCTTGGGTGTAGACGCCATTGACGTGACGCGTCAAGGCCGACAAATTGGGCCGCCGGGTGGTCAACACCAACTGGTGGTTGCCCATCAGGCAACAGGCCAGCACAGCCGCGTCCAGACGCTCGCAGCACTTGGCCTAGAGGGCAAGGAAAGCGCGCCGGTCGTCGTCATCCAGAAAGATCGGTTCCCGCCTGTCGCCCCGTGAAGTCAGGTGGTAGAGGGCGTGGGGGGGAGTTCGATGCGGATGGGGCGGGACATGGTTGTTGCATGGATAGAGGGGGGGCTATAAATTAAAGACCTGACCCCGAAACCGTGCGCGCGGCGCTGGTCGGCATCGTGACGCCGGCCGCCATTGCACCGACCATCACGCGCGATCCGGCTGACGATCAGGTGCTGGCCGCAGCCCTGGCGGCGCAGGCTGATCTCATCGTCTCGGGTGATGCCCAACTGCTCGACCTGAAGAGCTTTATGGGCATCGAGATCATCACCGCGCTTCAGGCCGCTACGCGGTTGGGGGCAATAGGCAAGACTTGACCCCGGTGCCAAGCTCAAGCCTTGAGCGGCTCGGCGCTACAGCACCGTAACTGTCGCCGACCGGCGAGCACCTTCAAACATTTCAAAAGTGCGGCCAGGTTGTAATCGCTTCTGAGGCGCGCCAGGCACCAGGAAGCGCGCAGTGCCCGTTGCATTTCGGGGCGATGAATCTGGCTGCAATAGATTAATGACCACTGACCATGCCTCATGCGGCCAGGACTCCGCGTCCTCAGGGAACTTGGCGACAGACACGTACTGCCCTGACTCCGGCAATGCGGCCAGCTTCCACTCGTCCCATTTCAGAGCAACAGCTACTGGCTTGGCCATCTACCTAACCTCCCTAATGATCGCGCCGCGAAGTTGTTCAAGCTCGCCATAACGCGCAGGACCGATGCCATCGAGTTTCTCCAGCCGCATCAGTTGGTTCGCTTGTGCCTTTGGCAGTTGGACCTCGATGATCGCTGAGTTGCCTTTCCCATTCATTGCGTCACCCCACTTGCGCGCATGATCCGCGCGCTCCGCCATCCACTTGCCACCGAGCGAATTGGGCCCTGCCTGAAAGGTACCAGTCCGCTGTATCTGCCTCAACTCTGCCTGAGTCACTGCGCGGTACAGAACAACCATTCCTTTTCCTGCGCGCAGAGGCATGCCAAGCGGAGTGAACGATGCAGCAGTAGCCGCGCCATTAGCAACCGCTCCGATCTCGCCCCAGGTTTGTTCGATGTACGGGCCACCAGGCGCATTCGCAGCCGAAGATGGCGCCACAGCCCGCTGACTTGCGCCCCCTCCGTCCATGGTCCCCCCAACTGACCCGCTGCGCCCGGATGCAAGTCCCCCACTGGCGCAATCGTCACTCTTGATGTTGGAACCAGTGCACGCCTGGCCATCAGGATCGGTGTATCGATAGGGATTGTTCATCGCATAGTCGTAGCGGTTGAACATCGCCCCTGTATTCGCATCGGTGGTGACCGGATCGACGCTGAGGAATCGTCCGACTATGGGGTCGTAATACCGCTGCTGCATGTAAACCAGCCCGGTATTCGCATCATTCACATGCCCCGTGAATCCAAGAATTTCCGGTACCGTGCTACCAGCCACCGTGGCGCCATAAGGTTCATACCGCGTCCTTGAGATCAGCGTTGGCGCCCCAAAAGTGCCACCACTCCAGGCAACAGGGCTTCCCAGCAGATCGGTGTGTGCGTAGGTGGTGACTCCCGCCGCGCTGGTCTCTGCGATCAATTTGTCGCCCAGAAACACATGCCGTCGCTCGCCCTCCGGAACCCGTCGCGTGTACCGCAGCTTTCCATCCTGTGTGTAGGCCTGCTGCAGGACCCAGCTTCCTCCTCCATAGGCAAGGTTTCGGCGACCATGACCGTCGTAGACATAGACGGCCTTGTCTGTGGCGCTGCGCAGTCGGTTGCCAATGTCAAAGACGAAGCCTTGGGACCCGCGCTGCGTGATGTTGCCGTTGGGGTCGTACCCAACAAGCAGACTCTGGCTTCCGCTGAGTTCCGCCAGGCGGTTGGTGGTCGGGTCTATGCGATGCGTCAGGATGCGTGCACCCACCGTGCTGACTACCAGGTTGTCCAGCGCGTCGTAGTTGAACGATGCGTTGCCCCACGGCCCCTGCGCTTGGCGCAAGCGGTCCAACTCGTCATAAACGGGCATGCTTCGGCTGTTGGCACCGCCGGGCAGTCCGTCGACGATGCCCGTCACGTTGCCGTTGGCGTCGTAGGTGTAGGCGTCGTGCAGCATGTCAGCGTCCCGCATAACGGTCGGCAGTCCCCTGACGTTCTGGCTTGTGATGTGCTGAATGCCGTTGCCCAGTGTGTAGCTGGCTACCGCTCCATTTGGGTGATAGGCAACCCCAGTGGCGTAGGACGAGACCTTGCTGGCCTGGCCTAAGGCGTTAGGCGCAAAGTCGATCCAGCCTAAGCGGTCTGAAAGCGCGCTGACATGCCCGTTGGTGTCATATTGCCGGGCGAAAATCCAGTCGTAGTTGGGGTCCGCTGCACCCCAAGAGTAGCGCTCCTGGCTCAGCAAGCGGCGGTTGTTGTAGATGTATGTCCAAGTGATGGCGTGCACGCCACCGCCAGTGGTGCCGATGTAGCTCAACAGGCCATCTAGGGTGTAGCGGCGGCTGACCTGCTGGCTTGCATCGCCATAGCTTGTGTTCAGCAGCCGGTCGCGGGCGTCATAGCCGAAGCGGATACGGGTTGACTCGGCAATACCGCCGTCCTCGCAAACTGTTGCTGCGCTGAACGGTTGGCCGCTGGCTCTCCAGGCTACGTTGCCGGCTGTGTCATAGCCTTGAACGGTGGCGCCGGTTTCGGGCTCGACGGTCTTGCACAGGCGTTGATGGAGGTCGTAGGTGTACGTACGTGTGACCTGTTGGGTACTGCCTGCATAGGTGCCCCAGCGCGATATGTGAGAAGGCTTGCCAAAGATGTCGCGCCAAATCGCAACCGAACTGCCGTCAGCCAACCCGATGCTGGCAATGCGGTCCTCGCTGGGGGTGTCAAACGCTTGAAACGCGTGGGTGGTGGCAAAGCCGCGAGGGTTGGTCACCCTGCGTTGGAAACCGTTGAGGTATTCCGTGGTGGTGGTCAGCACGCCCAGCTCACTGTCAGCCCGTTGCTGGACGACACGATCCAGGCTGTCATAGCTGGTACTTTTGCCGGCAAGGGCTTGATCCACCAAGTTGAAGGATCGGCTGGGGTAACTCTCAAAAGCCTTGCGGTTGTCTGCGTCGTAGCGCGTTTCCAAGAAACTTTGTGTAGCGCCTGGGTTGGTCGCGTCGTAGCGATGTTCCAGACGGACGCGCCACAGCCCGTCAAAGTACCGTTTGCGCCAGCCGGATCCCGTGTTGACGGTCTGGAGCCAGTGGCCAGGGGCCAGACCGTACTCGTTGACAAACACCTGCGTGAACGACTGGTTGGTTGGCGCGTAGGCCACCGGATCGCCCGTGGGGTAGTTGATGGATGCAACCCTGCCCATGGCGTCGAAGGTGTAGCGGGTGGTGGTACCGACCTCGTTGGTGTCGGACACCACATTGCCCAGGTTGTTGACCACACGCGACGCGATGCTGCCGTCAGCGAACCCAGCCCATTGCGGCTTGCCACGCATGAAATTCTGGAAGGCGATGGGGCGATTGGCAGCGTCGAAAAGCGTTTCCAGGGTGCCGTCCACACGATAGGCAAACGAATTGACCAGCAGGCCAAACGAATAGCTGGCTGACTTGAGGGCCTTGCTGTTATCAAAGGTGTGGCGCTCAACT
Organism: Rubrivivax sp.; assembly: GCA_031375065.1. Taxonomy (GTDB): domain Bacteria; phylum Pseudomonadota; class Gammaproteobacteria; order Burkholderiales; family Burkholderiaceae_C; genus Rubrivivax. Next base: position 18,364 of record JANMHH010000318.1, read on the forward strand.
TCACGGCCGCTGGTCAGTTCAACCACGCGCTTCTTCTGGCCCAGCACCCACAAGGGCAGGTTGTCGTCGAGCTCTGTCGCTTCCGATCGCGCCACTGTTGTGAGCGCTGGACTCAGGCTGCTGAATTGGCTGACTTTGATGGGGCGCGCTAGCCCGTCAAACCCGGCAGGGGTTGTGTCCGCCTGCCAAGTAAAGGTGGTGCCCTGCTGAGTGGTGGTGCGTTGGTCCAATGGCCGGTTTCTGGAGGCCAAGTAGTCGCTCTTGCTCAACAGGCTGGAGCCGAACTGATCAGGGTAGTTCTGCGGAGCCCCCCCTACGCGATAGCGGTGAACCGTGGACTTCAGCCAGGACGATCCCGTCCAACCTTCGTCCACCTGCAGAAGTTGGCCCTCATTCACCCGCCAACGGATGCCGAACTGATGGGCTGTTTTGCCGCCGCCAGGGTCGGTGACGATGACCACACGCCGGTCGGTGCAGCCTGTGCAGGGGTTCCAGCCATAGGTGGAGCCGTAGCTGTAAGTCCAGTTCATGTCCTGCATGCCCGGGCCAGTGATGGACTTGGACAGCAAAGCCTGGGACCCAAACACTCTTGGATAGACAGCGCCCGTGGTTTTGAGCGTGCTGTTGGGCGCAAACTTGCAATAGCGGTCAACGTACGTTCTACCCAGGTAGACAAACCTTGTCTTGAACGTGCCAACTGCGCCTGACGGATGCGTCATGCTGCCGTCCAGGTTGTCGGAGGGCAGCGTGCCAGGAAAGTCGCAGCTGGCGTTGAAGCCCATGTCCGACAGGTCAATGGCTGTCATCCCCCCCAGGTTGAAAGTCCAGCGGCTGCCGTCTGGTTGCGTCACCTGCTGCAGGTTGCCGTAGGCGGTGTAGCTGTAGGTGAAGGTGCGTGTGCCGTCATGGACCGCCACCGCGCGGCCACCCGAATTGGTGACGGTGATGACTCGCCCATCACTGGACTCGATTCGCAGCAACAGCCAGGGGTTGGCCGGGTCGTAGGTGTATCGCACCCAATTGCCAAATCGATCGGTGGCCTGTGTGGCCATCAGTGAATACTCGGCTCGGGTAATGCTGGCCCCGTTTTTCTTCACGTCATCCGTTGGCCGGGAAGCCATCCAGTCGAAGCGGTAGCTCACACCGTCGGGTGTCACAGCGACGAAGCCTTCTCCAGCGCCGTTTTGAATGCTGGGCAGACATGCCACTTGCCAGTTGCCGCGTGTCACCAACAGGTGGCTTTGCCCATTCAAAGGCTGCAAGGCATAGGCTGGACTGCGGATCAGCACCTCTTGGCTGCCTTGTCCAGGAATGGTGATGTTGACGCCTTGAAAGTAGTCTGACGCGATGAATCCCACAACAGCATCTGGGCTGGCGGCGCCCAGCGTTGCGCCCGGTTGATCCCCCGCTTTGGTTTCTTTGTTGGGTGCTACGCGTTCAAACCCGCCGGACCCGCCTGTGCTGGAAGAGACAAGCGGTGGCAACGAATACCCGCTGCAGCGAATGCTGTTGCCCCGGTTGGTGACCCAGCCCGAGGCGAGGGGCGCAAAAGTGCCAGCAATGCGCGGCGTTTCCAGGTCCCAGTCGCCGAATTGCCCGCGCACATCCCACGAGCGCCCTACGACATAGCGCCTGGTGATGGACACCACCAACGCGCTGTTGCCCGGAAGCCGGGTGTCGGTTTGCTCAAACTCCAGTGCGCCGTTGAAAAGGTTGACTTTGTCGCCAAAGAGTTCAGGACCCCACGCCGTGATGGCGTCAGGTGCAATCGGTTCCGTGCCCTCCAAGTAAGAAAGGCTGACCGTTACAGCTTGGGCCGTTGTCAGGCTGGCCAAAGCCATGGCCGCTGCCCTTGCGAACAACAGCGCCACCGCAGCCCATTGTTTTGCTGTCTTCATCTTCCTCTCCCTTCCTTTGTGCCACTGACTTGGGCAGCCATCTTCTTGCTGCTTCAGGTCGGCGTCACCTGCACAGTTGTGTAGCTAGGGATAACCAGGGTGAGCCGCCCATTGCTCAGACCTCTTGCGACGGCCTATCCGCTTGCAGGGTTCAGTGTCGCAATGCGACTACATTGCGGCCAACGTCATATGGCTACCGTCAACCCCACCCCCCCACTCAACGCCGAGCGCGTGCTCAAGCTCGCCGCGCAGAGCATGTTCGACACCTTTGCCCGCACCGCGATGGGCACGATGGTGGTGGACCGGGACCACCGCATCGTGTGGATCGACGACGGTTACCGCCGCTTCCTGCCGGCGCTCGGCCATGCGGAAGACGATTTCGTGGGCCGGCGGGTCGAAGACGTGGTGCCCAACACGCTGATGGGGCAGGTCATCGACAGCGGGCAAGCGATCCTGGTTGACCTGCTCAGCAACCAGGCGGGCACCTTCCTGGTCACGCGCCTGCCGCTGCGCAACGACCAGGGCCTGGTCATCGGTGCAGTGGGCTTTGTTTTGCTGGACCACCCCGAGACCACCATGCTGCCGCTGATGGCCAAGTTCAGCAGCCTGCAAGGTGAGTTGGACAGCACGCGCCAGCAGTTGGCGCAGCAGCTGGCGGCGCTGCGCCGGCCCAAGCACAGCATTGCCAGTTTCATTGGCAGCAGCCCGGCGGCGCTGGAAGTCAAACGCCAGGCGCGCCGGGTGGCGCAGACCGACAGCACGGCCTTGCTTTTGGGCGAAACCGGCACCGGCAAGGAGCTGCTGGCTCACGGCATCCACATGGCCAGCCGGCGCGCGGCCAAGGCCTTTGTGGGCGTCAACATCGCGGCGGTGCCCGACACCTTGATGGAGGCCGAGTTCTTTGGCGTGGCCCCGGGCGCCTACACCGGCGCCGACCGCAAGGGCCGTGACGGCAAGTTCAAGCTGGCCGACGGCGGCACCTTGTTTCTGGACGAGATGGGCGACATGCCGCTGGCGCTGCAGAGCAAGTTGTTGCGCGCTTTGCAAGAGCAAGAGATCGAGCCCTTGGGCAGCAACCGCATCGAGCGGGTGGACGTGCGCATCATCGCCGCCACCAGCCGCGATCTGGCCGCCATGGTGGCGCAAGGCACGTTTCGCGCCGACCTGTACTACCGGCTCAACGTGCTGCCGATTCGCCTGCCACCGCTGCGCGAGCGGCTGGCCGACCTGGAAGCGTTGGTCGAAGCGCTCAGCGAGGACATCGCGCGGCGCAGCGGCTTGCCGGCGCGCAGCGTCACGCCCGAGGCCCTGTCGCTGCTGGCCCTGCGCCCCTGGCCGGGCAACATCCGCGAGTTGCGCAACACGCTGGAGCAGGCGGCGTTGATGACCGATGACCTGGTGTTGGATGCGCTGCACTTTGGCGCATTGGCGCCGCCGTCTGGGGGCAACATGACCCTGACGGCGCGCAGCCCGCCCTTGGCCTTTACGCCACCACCGCCACCACCGCCACCAGCGACGTTGCTGCCCTCACCGCCACCGCAGTCGCCACCGCTGTCCCAGCAGCCCTCTGTGGCGGGGCCCCTGCGCGAACCCGCCGCCGAGGGTGACAACACCACCCGTCCCTTGGCTGACCAGGTGGCTGAACTGGAGCGTCAGACCATCGCCAGTGCCTTGCGCCAGGCCAAGGGCAACCGCGCCTTGGTGGCCCGGCGCCTGGGCATGTCGCGGGCGGCGCTGTATGACCGCTTGGCGCGTTGGCCCGAGTTGCAGCAACTCGGGTGAACATGCCCTGGTCGGTCAGGCCCTTTGCAACTTCAGATGCAGGCGGCGAACGTCACGGCTTGGTGCCGATCAGTTCGGGCACCATGCGGCCGACCTCGCGTTCGATCAGGTCTCGCAGCTGGGCCATTTTTTGCGCCGGTGTGAGGGTGGCCCAAGGATGGCTGGAACCGGATTCCAAACTCGCCACCGAAGTGATGCGGTTGGCGGTCGACGCGCTGGACCCCACCACCTTCTGTGTGGCCACGTCCACCAGCGTGGCGCGGAAGTGGGTGAACGAGGCCAAGTAACCCTTTTCGATCCTTCCTGAGGCTACGTTGCGAACTCGCATGTGGTGGTCTACGTAATAGCCCAAGCCTTCCAGGATGCCAGTGCCTTCGCTGCTGTCCAAAAAACGCAAGTCCGCCTCGGCGCGGTGGCGGGTAAACAGCAACAGGTGCGTCGATTTACGTTCGCGCAGCGCTGCCAACAGGTCGTCCGGGATTTTCAAACTGTCGCCTGGGCTGACCTGGACAAAGCCAAAGAAGTCGCTGTCGGCCGGCGCCAGCAACCAGATGTCCCCGGCAGCGGTGCCTTGCTTCAAAGCCTTTTGCGCACTGAGCAAAAACACCTTGTCCAGCGCACCGTCCGGCACGTCGATGCGTTGGCGGATGTTGTTGTTGAGACGGCTGCCTGTTGCCTCCTGAAAACTGACCACGCTGACCTGGCGGGCCACTTCGGAAACCACCGCAAAGGCGCGGGGCAAGGGGATCTGGGCGGTGGCGCTGAGGCAGCAGGCCAGCAAGGCGGCGCTGAGCCCGCGCAGGGCGGTGCGTGTGAAGCTCATGAGTTGGTTTCTTCCCTGAAAGTCGTGCGTGACGGTGATGCTGGCGACGGCGGGTCTGGCGCGGGCTGAAGTCGCTGGCGCGGATTGTCGGGGCAGTGGTCGCGGGCGTTGCTGCGGGCTTGCCCGGTGGCTTCGCGGGGTCGCTGCCGGCATCGAAGGCCGACAGTTTTCCAGCCGATGATCAGGATGTTGACTTTTTTCCAGACGATCTGAATCGACTGATTAAAAGGCATCTGATCTCTGTTATGTATGAAAAACGGATGTTTAGCGATCGAGAAGCGACGGAATTTGCGGGTTTGCACTGACATGGTGCCCATGGCACGGGCCTTGCAATGCACCCATCACCTCAGCTGGAGCAACGCATGAACCGTCGTCACCTGATCCCCACCGCCCTGGCCTTGGCTGCCAGCTTGGGCCTACCCACCGTTTTTGCCCAAGGCAAGGACGTCAAGATCGCCATCATTGCCAGCAAGACCGGCCCGCTGGAGGCTTATGCCAAGCAGACCATCGTCGGCTTCAACCTGGGCCTGGAATACGCCACCGGCGGCACCATGATGGTGGCCGGCCGCAAGCTGGTGGTGATTGAAAAAGACGACCAGGGCAAGCCCGACGTGGGCAAGGCCGCACTGGCCGCCGCTTATGCCGACGACAAGGTCGACATCGCCGT
>JANMHH010000374.1:0-1528 GCA_031375065.1 Rubrivivax sp.
GCCCGAAGAGATTCCCAACTTGTGGCTGGTGCTGCGCAGCAGCTGGCACCTGTTCATTCCGCTGGTGGTGATGGTGACGCTGCTGCTGATGCAGTACACGCCCTTCCTGGCCGCCTTCTGGGGCATCACGCTGACGGTGGCGTGTTCGTGGATACCCAAGCTGCTGGGTCCCGCGGGCCGCGGCCTGACCGGCATGGCCATCACCCCACGCGCGTTGGTGCAGGGCTTCGAAATGGGCGCCAAGTCGGCGCTGGGCATTGGCGCGGCCTGCGCCTGCGTGGGCTTTGTGCTGGGCATCACCACGCTCACCGGCATGGGCTTCAAGTTCTCGGCCTTTGTCATCGACCTGTCGGGCACGGCGGCGCAGGCGGTGCATGCGCTGGACCTCTGGGGCTGGTTTGAACTGAAGCAACTGACCATCCTGTTTGGTCTGCTGTTCACGGCGGTGGCCTGCATCATCATGGGCTCGGGCGTGCCGACCACACCCACCTACATCATCCTGGCGTCGATCGTTGCGCCGGCGCTGGCCCAGTTGGGCGTGCCGCAGTTGGCGACGCACTTCTTCGTCTTTTATTACGGCGTGCTGGCCGACGTGACACCGCCGGTGGCGCTGGCGGCCTTTGCCGCGGCTGGCATCGCGCGCAGCGAACCGATGCGAACGGGGCTCACGGCCTTTCGCCTGTCGATGGGCAAGGTGCTGGTGCCGTTTGCGTTTGTCTACACGCCGGCGCTGCTGTTCATCGATTTCACCTGGGGCACCTTTTTGGTGGCGCTGGCAGGCACGGTGGTGGCCATCATGGGCTTGGGCGCGGCCTACACCGGCTACTGCGGGCGCAACATCGGGCGCGTGGCCTTTGTGCTGCTGAACCTGCTGTCAATGTCGTTGGTGTTTGGCCACCCCGGTGTGACGGCCGTGGCGGCCCCTGCGGTGTTGCTGATCTTGGCCTGGCACTGGCGCAGTCGGCAAGCCTTGCAGCCAAGCTGATACCGATTGGCGATCAGCAAAGTCGTCCGTGCTGGCACGCGACATCGGCTTTCGGCGCTTTGCGGACGTTCGATGGCTTGCACAGGTTTGCGCGGCAAAGGGCTGTCCGGGTGTACCGGGGCGCGCCACTGCGTCGGTCGCCGCTGCGCGGCGACTGCCCGAGATGCTCGTTCGCCCGGGCTGGTCGGGCAACTCGTTGCACTCACTTCGTTCGTGCCACTCAAACACTCCCTCCCAAGCTAGATGACGAAGCACGCTGCGCGCGCAGCCCGGGCGCCCTGCGCTTCTCGGCGCCGCACAGGCGCGCCCCGGCACACCCGGACAGCCCTTTGCTCCACCCGTGGTTGTGGGGGGCGAACACCACTGCGGGTGCCTCGCGGCAGGCGGTGCCCTGTGGGGGCTCATTCTGGGTCGCCGAGGAGCGCAGCGCGATGGGCGGCGCGCCGCAGGCGCGCATCAAAAACTGACTTGCCGCAGCCTGTTTGAGCGTAACGAACGAAGTGAGTGCAGCGAGTTCTGCGGCACGCCCAGCGCGCGAGCACC
>JANMHH010000385.1:0-9168 GCA_031375065.1 Rubrivivax sp.
TGAGCAAAGGTGGGTCGGCCACGGTGGCGCGGTCTGGGGTCAGGGCAGTGGCGGTGTTCACACGGCCCCACCGACCAGCAACTTGCGGAAGTACGCGATGGTGGGTGCCAAGCCGTCTTGCAGGCTGATGGTGGGCGACCAAGACAGCTTGTCCTGCGCCAGACTGATGTCGGGCCGGCGCTGGCGCGGGTCGTCGCTGGGCAGCGGCTGGTGGATGAGCTTGGAGCGACTGCCGGTCATGCGGATCACGGTTTCGGCCAGCTCAAGCATGGTGTACTCACCCGGGTTGCCGATGTTCACCGGCCCCGTGAAGCCGCGCGGCGTGTCCATCATGCGCACCAGGGCATCGACCAGATCGTCCACGTAGCAGAAGCTGCGGGTCTGTTGTCCGTCACCAAAGATGGTGATGTCGCTGCCGCGCAGGGCCTGCACCACGAAGTTGCTGACCACACGCCCGTCATTGGGGTGCATGCGCGGGCCATAGGTGTTGAAGATGCGCACCACTTTGATGTCCAGGTTGTGCTGGCGGTGGTAGTCAAAAAACAGCGTTTCTGCGCAGCGCTTGCCTTCGTCATAACAGGCGCGGATGCCGATGGGGTTGACGTTGCCCCAGTAGCTCTCGGTTTGCGGGTGTACGGCAGGGTCGCCATAAACCTCGCTGGTGCTGGCCTGCAAGATGCGCGCGTTCAGGCGCTTGGCCAAGCCCAGCATGTTGATGGCCCCGTGCACGCTGGTCTTGGTGGTCTGCACCGGGTCGTGCTGGTAGTGCACCGGTGACGCCGGGCAGGCCAGGTTGTAGATGCGCCCCACCTCGACGTACAGCGGAAACGTCACGTCATGGCGTTGAAACTCGAAGTACTCCGAGTTGAGCAGGTGGCGAATGTTTTGTCGGCTGCCGGTGAACAGGTTGTCTACGCACAGCACATCGCGCTGGTCTTTGACCAAGCGGTCGCACAGGTGCGAACCCAAAAAACCGGCGCCGCCGGTGACCATCACGGTGTCATTCATGCCAAAGACCTTGGTTGTCGTTCAAATCGGGGAGCCCTGCGGGCGCGGGTGGGCACGGCAGCCGGCAGGCGGGTGGCCATGCCGGCGGTGTTGCCAGCGGTATTGCAGGCAGCGATCAGCACACCCGTGAACAGCCAGGCATAAACATTGATCGTCCCTTGCCCCGTGACCTGGCCGTGGCTGACCACCACCGCCACAAAGGACAACAGGATCAGCGGCATGGGGTCGCTCACCAGGCGGGTGACACGGATCACCAGGGCCGCCAGCCACGCCGTCAGTGCCAGGCGAAAAGCGATGTACAGCATGCCCAGCACAGGGCCCAGGTCCACCATGTGGCGGGTGAAGTCGGTCTCGGCCAAGAAGCCCGGCATCACACCGTCAACTTCTGCCTTTAATGTGATGCTGGCGTTGCTGCCGTAGCCCAGGCCGTAACCCAGCAGGGGCACCAGGTCAAAGAGGTTGACGAAGTCGACCAGGCCATAAAGGGCGCGGCCAAAGACGCCCAGGGCGAAGGTGCGGCTCTCGGCTCTGTCGGCGGCAGTCCAGCGCTCTGAAAAGGCCGCGTAGCCTTCAGGCAGCACCAGCGGGTAGAGCACCACACACAGCGCCAACAGGCCCAAAGTCCAGGCAATGGCCCGGCCTTTCAGCGCACCACCGCGGCCCAGCACGCCCACCATCAGGGCAAAGCCTACCGCCAGCCCGCACTGCAGCACCGTGCCCCGGCTGCCGCTCAGGCCCACGCACACCAACACGGCGGCACCGGCAGGGACCAGCAGCAGCAAGGACACTTTGCGCCGCGCGCCCGCGCTGATGAACATGGCCAGGGCGATGGCCCAGGCGGTAGCCACAAATTGCTGTTGCGCAGCGCCGGACGCAAAAGTGCCCATGGGCCGGACGCGCTCGGCGGTGGTGGCCAAACCGCGAAACTGCAGGGCTTCATCACTGGAACTGCCCACGTTGATGGGCGCGTTGGGCGACGAAAAAAACTGCAAGGACACCAGCACGGCAATGGGAATGGCCAGCCACAGCGTCAGCTGGTACAGCCGCTTCAGATCGGGGCCTTGAAACTGGGCGCCGACTAAAAACGCCAAGGGCACATACAGAAAGTAGCTGCGGTAGCCATGTACCGACAAGATCAGGCGGGTGTCGCTGGCACCGCCCACGGCCGACTGCAAGATGACCAGCAAAAAGCCCAGACCGCACATCGCCACCACCAGCTTGAACCACAGGCTGTGGCGCGGCCACAGGCCATGGCGTGTGGCCACCACATAGGCCAGCAGCAAAAAAGGGTCCCGTATGAAGAAGATGTACTGGCTGAACTGGGGCAACAGCCACTTGCGGATCGAGCCCTCAAAAATTGCCAAGAGGTAGATCAACAGCACCAGGCGCACCACCAACTTGCGGGCGCCTTCATTGCCGACGGGGCGGGCCGCTGACGGCGATGCACCCGAGCGCAGTCGGCGCAGACTGCGGCTTGCGGGTTGAAGGGAAGAAGTGATTGCCACCATGGCGAGCCCTTACGGGGCACTGCAGTCATCGGAACCATGTTGGAAGAGGGGCGTGCTGGTGGGCAGCCCCAACAGTGGCCGCCTGCCTTACGCAACGCGCTGATGCCAATCTAACCAGCGAATGTTTCGCGCTGAAGACACCGTGGCCACTTGTTCGCGCCCAGGCACGAAGGTCTCGACCGAAAGCCTAGCCTGGCGCCTCAGCGGCGGTTTGCCGCCCGCATGGCCAACTCGTAGTGGCGGACGAAGTTTTGTGACAACTCGCGTTCATCAAATTGGTCCGCACGGATCAGGGCCGCTTCACGCAGGCGGGTCACATGGCTGGCGTCGGTCATCAAGGTCGCCATGCAACGGTGCAAGGCTTCAATGTTGCCGTTCTCGAAGCGCAGGCCCGCGTCACCTGCGCATTCGGCGTGGCCTCCTTGTTCAGAGACGATCACCCCTTTGCCGGCCGACAACCATTCCAGTGTCACGCCGCCGTAAGGCTCTTCCCAGTCCGAGGGCACCACGCCGATGCGGGCCATGGCCATGGCCGCAACCAGGTCGGTGCCGTAGCGTGGCCCGAGAAAGTCGATGTTCTGCATCAGTTCCAGGCGCTGGGCCAATTGAAGCAGCTCGGCCTGCATGTCGCCCCCGCCCACCACGGCCAGCTTGCAGTGACTGAAGGCCGGGTCGGACACCAGACGCTGGAACGCATAGATCAAGGTGGGAAGCCCCTTTTCGCCGACCAAGCGGCCGACATAGGCGAAGTCATAGGGTTCGTGCGCCGACGCGCGCGCAGCCCGAAACCGCTGCAGCGGGTAGGGGTTGTAGGTCACCCCTTGTCGAGGCAGCGGTTGTCTTTGCGAGACCCACTCGGATCCCGCCAGATTGCGATCGACCCGCTGCGCCACCCACCGCCGCGCGCCCAGCTTGAGCGCTTCGCGCAGTGCAAAGCCAAGCCCTCTGCGCCGACCGTGAAAGCGCAAAGAAGCCCAAGGCGTCATGGGGGCCGCCTGACCGTAGGACCAGCCCAGGCCGTCCACACAGGACACCTGGTAGCCGTTGTGCGTCCAGACAAAGGGCACGCCGGCGACCCGCGCGTAGGGGTACAGCGCCATGGTGGCACCGTTGGCATGCACGATCGAGGCCGCGCGCACCAAGGCCCAGCGTTGGCGCCGACTGGGTTGGCGCACGATGGTGTATGGCCGACCCAGTTCGGGCTTGCCGTTCAAAGGTGACTCGGTCACCACCACACATTCGTGGCCCAGCTGAATCAGCTGCTCTGCCAGCACGTCGGTCACCGTTTCAATACCGCCCACCGAAGGCCAGAACACATAGGAATAGAGCAGTATCTTCATCGCAGACGCAAAGACCTTCAGGGCGCGTCATGCGGCACATCCGCAGCTTACGCAGAGTCCTACCTTAGCTTGCCCTTGTGGCAGATTGAGGTCAAAGCCTGCAGGCCGTACCGCGCTGTTTGCATGCGCTCGTCACAGAGCCTGTCTAGCATGTGTGCGATGCAAAGCACTCCCCCGAACCAGGCGCTGGTCGTCAACTTCAATGCCCCTGAACTGAACCAGCTGGCCCGGGCCTTGGCGGCGCAAGGTCAACTGGCCCACTTTGTGCGCCCCTACGTCAACAAGGGCCGTGCATGGGAGCGGGCGCTCTCTGGCTTGCCCTGGGGTGGTCGCGTGTACGACCGCACCGTGGGTCGTCGGCGCCTGGACGATGCGGTGCTGGCCAACTTGACGCGTGAGGCGGGCGTTGCCAGCGACTGGTGCTCGGCGCTCATCGGGCGTTCACGGTGGCTGCCCAACGACATGCGCCACGGCATGACCAACCGCTTGCACATGCGGGTGCGCGAGTCGGTGGCCCAGGCTGGCGGGCGTTTGGCTGAGCAGGTGGACAAGGTGGTGGCCTACGAAGGTTTTGCCCTGCCGGCCTTTGAGGTGGCCCAACGCACGGGCGCGCAACGGTTTTTGAACTATCCGGTGGCTCATCACCGGCAGCGGCGCCTGATTCGCGACCAGGAGCTGTCGCTGCAGCCCGCCTTTGCTTCGACCTGGCCGGGCTTTGACGACTGGGGCCCGGGCCACGAAGAACGGCTGGACCGAGAGATTGAAATCACCGACCGCGTGCTTCTGGGCTCGTCATTCGCAGCCGACAGCTTTGTGGCTCAGGGCATCACCAGAGACAAGCTGTGTGTGGTGCCCTATGGCGTGGACTTGCAGACTTTCTCGCCACCAGCCCAGCCACCCGTGGGCAAGGTCTTCAAGGTCATCTACGCGGGCCAGCTGACCCAGCGCAAAGGCCTGAGCTACCTCTTGCAGGGCTACCAACAGTTTGCGCGGGCCGACTCCGAGCTCACGCTGGTCGGTGGTCAGGTTGGCGGACCTGAACCCTTGCGCCCTTTTGCCCACCTCTTCAAGCACGTGCCGCACCAGACCCGCCCGGCCCTGGCTGAGCGCTACCGCCAATCGCACGTCTTTGTGTTCCCCACCTTGGTGGAAGGCATGCCCCTGGTGGTGCTGGAGGCCATGGCTTGCGGCCTGCCCGTCATCGTCACCGCCAACGGCCCCGCGGGCATCGTGCGCGACGGCGTGGACGGCTTCATCATCGAACAGCGCAGCCCGCAAGCCGTGCACGAAAAGCTCGAGCTGCTCTACCGTGACCGCGATCGTTGCGCGGCCATGGGCCGAAACGCAGCACGCCGCGCGCAAGAATTCAGTTGGCGGGCCTACGCCGACGGCGTGGTTCAAGAGATCAACCGGCCGCGGTCATGAGCAAGGCCCGCTGCCGCGTGGTGGTGCTCACCTTCAACTGCGCCGACATCATCGCCCAGACCCTGGCCCAGGCGCGCCGGATCGACCCACGGCCCTTCGTCGTCGACTCGTTTTCGTCAGACCGCACCGCCGAGCAAGTTGGGGTCGAGGCCCAGTGGGTGCAGCGGGCCTTCAAGAACTACGGCGAGCAAAGAAACTGGGCCATCGCACAAGTGGCGCCCGAGTGCGACTGGCAGTTGCACCTGGATGCCGACGAGGTGCTTGACGACGACGCGGTGCGAAGCATCCTGGCCGTGTTGGAGCGGGGTGATGACAACCCGCACCAAGCCTACATGCTGCGCCGGGTTGATTACTTCATGAACCGCGAGTTGCGCCACAGTGGTGTCAACCCCTGGCACCTGCGTCTGTTTCGCAGCGGGCACGGCGCCTGTGAAGACCGCCTTTACGACCAGCACTTTGTCTCGGACCGGTCGGCCGGCCGCCTGAAGGGCTGCATGCACGACAAGAACGCGGTCAGCCTGAGCGACTGGACCGCGCGCCACAACCGGTGGAGCGACCTGGAGGTTGCCGAACTGCTCAAGGGCCACCAGCCCGGGGCAGCGTCCGGCTTGTTGCAAGGGCGTCTGGACGGCGACCCGCGTGAGCGCACCCGTTGGCTGAAGGGGCTGTACTACCGCATGCCCGGTGGCCTGCGCTCCACGGCCTACTTTCTCTACCGTTATGTGTTCAGGCTGGGCTTTCTGGATGGCCGCGAGGGTTTGTACTTTGCTTTCTTGCAGGCGCTGTGGTTTCGCATGCTGGTGGACGCGAAGATGCTGGAAGCTCAGCGTGCTGCCAGCACGGCTTCAAGTACGACGCCGTCCAATCCTTAGGCCATCGAGGCGTGTTCCAGTGAGACGGTCATCGCCGTCTGCGGGGCCTGATGCACTTGTTGCGGTGTCACCGCCCTGAAGGTCTGCGCCTCTCGCGCACCTTGCGCGCCGGCACCCCCGCATAGATGCCCCACGCCGGCAGGTCACGTGTGGCCACACTGCCCAGGCCCAGCACCGCGCCCGCGCCCACCTGCACGCCTGGGCAGACCGTGGCGCGTGCCGCGATCCAGGCATAGCGCCCGATTTGAATGGGGCGGCTGATCATCGGAAATGCCGGGTCATCCACGTCGTGGCCGGCTCCACACAGGTAGGCCTGTTGCGAGATGACGCAGTGGGACTGCAGAGTGATGACTGCCGGGTTGTAGACGATGGCTTCGTCCGCGATGCACACCGCGTCTTCGCAAACCAGGTTCCACGGCGCCCAGATTCGCGCCCCGGCGTAGATGTGGCACTGCGGGCCCAGGCGGGCGCCAAAAGCGCGCAAGAGCATCGCGCGCCAAGCATGGGCGGGTCGCGGCGATGGGCGGAACAAGAGCCAACAGACCACCGCCCACAAGGCGCGGCCCAACCGGTTGGAGACACTGGAGCTCGGCCCAAGATGGGGATCAAGCTGGGGATCAAGCGGCGGCGATGCGCTGGCGTTCATGCGGGGTGCGGTGCGCCACGCCATGGCGGTGCTGGTTGAAAGAAGAGCGTCGAAGCCTACGGCCGCAATGTGTCCCCGCCTTGACAAGGCCCCAGGCCACCCCTTGCGCCACGCCACTGTCACACGCCCTGACTAGCCTGCACGGTCCGCCGTTTGGCCCGCATTGCTGCAACACATCTGACATGACAACGCTGACGGCCGGCCGGCCGCTACCGGCCCTGTGGAAGACCAGCCCCGTTCAGTGGGCGCTGCTGGCGCTGGCGCTGGCGGCCCTGATCCTCTACTTCTACCCGGCCCTGGAATTCATGGTTGCCACCTGGCAGCAGGTGGAGGAATACAGCTACGGCTGGTTTGTACCGGTCATCTCGGTCTTCTTGATCTGGCAGCGCAGCGACCAGCTGCGTGAACAGCCGCTGAAGGGGTCCTGGTGGGGCTTGCCGGTGCTGCTGGCGGGCTTGCTGCTGGGTGCCGTGGGCCACTTCAGCGCCATTCGCGTCTTCAGCCAGTACGGCTTTGTGGTGGCCATCTTTGGTTTGGCGCTGGCCACCGTGGGTGTGCGCGGCACGCGCATTTTGGCGGTGCCCTTGGGCATGTTGTTTCTGATGATCCCGCTGCCCCAGTTTTTGCTGCGCGAGGTGTCGCACAGCCTGCAGCTGGTGTCGTCGCAACTGGGCGTGGCCTTGATCCGCCTGTTTGGCATCAGCGTGTTTCTGGAAGGCAATGTCATCGACCTGGGCAGCTACAAGCTGCAAGTCGTTGAGGCTTGCAACGGGCTGCGCTACCTCTTCCCTTTGAATGTGCTGGGCTGCCTGGCGGCCTATTGCTTCAAGGCGCCGCTGTGGAAACGCTGGCTGCTGGTGTTGTCCACCATTCCGCTGACCATCGTCATCAACAGCCTGCGCATCGGTCTGATCGGGGTGACGGTGGAACACTGGGGCGTGGGCATGGCCGAAGGCATCTTGCATGACCTGGAAGGCTGGTTCATGTTCCTGATCTGCCTGACGCTGCTGTTTGGTGAAATGGCCTTGATGGCTCGGCTGGCCAAGCCGCGACAAAGCCTGCGCAACCTGTTCGCACTCGACCCGCCGGCACCCGTTCCCCAAGGTGTGGCGCTGGTGCCGCGGCAACTCTCAGGCGCAGCGCAACTGGCTTTGGGCTTGGTCACCGCCGCGGCTGCTCTGACCCTGGTATCCCCGGCCAGCCAACAGCTGGCCCCGGCGCGGCAGGCCTTCACCGAATTCCCCTTGCAGTTGGCCGGTGGCTGGCAAGGCGTGACCAGCAAGCTCGAACCGGACATCGTGGCCACCCTGGCGCTGACCGACTATTTCCTGGGCAACTACACACAAGGCCCTTCCACCCGCAGCACGCCGTGGGTCAATTTCTACACCGCCTACTACGCGTCACAAAGCGGTGGTGAGTCCAGCCATTCGCCGCGCACGTGCATCCCCGGCGACGGTTGGGCCATCCTGAAGATTGAAGACATCACCGTTCCCATGAACGGAAGCACCTTGCCGGTCACCCGCGCCTTGATCCAGAAAGGTGAAAACCGCCACCTGGTCTATTTCTGGTTTCGCCAGCGCGGCCAAAACCTGACCGGCGAGATGAAGGTCAAGTGGAACATCCTCTATGACTCGGTGGTGCGCGACCGCTCCGACGGTGCCCTGATTCGCCTCATCACGCCCGTCTTGCCGGGCGAAGACCCCGCCCAATCCGAACAGCGCCTGACCGCCTTTGTGCAGACGCTCAGCCCCCAGCTCAACGCTTTCATTCCCGACTGACACCATGACCACCTTGACCACCCCCACACGGATGCTGCTGCTGGCCACCACACTTGCCCTGGCCGCTTGCGGCAGCAAAGAGGGCCGCATTGAGTCCGGCTTGAAGAAGGGCGCTGAATTTGCGCGTCAGGCCGACTGGGACAAGGCCAACGTTGAAGTGCGCAACGTGCTGCAAATCGACCCCAAGAACGGGCCGGCCTACTACATCGCCGCACAAGCCAGTGAAGCACAGGGTGACCCGCGCAAAGCCTTCAACCAGTACGTCAAAGCGTTGGAACTGCAACCGACGCTGATCGACGCCAAGGTGGGCATGGCCCGCCTGCTGGTGCTGAACAACGAGCTGGCCATGGCCGAAGAGCGCGTCAAAGAAGTCCTGCAAGCCAACCCCCAGCACCCCGTTGCGCGCACGCTGCAAGGCGCGCTGCTGGTGCGACAGGGCAAGCCAGACGAAGCCCTGGCGCTGGTCCAGCAAGTTGCCAAAGACACCCAACCCGTGCCCGTTGACACGCGCCTGCTGATGGCCGGCATCTTTGCCAACAAGGCCCAATGGCCCGCAGCCCTGGCAGTGCTGGAAGCCGGGCTGAAAGAAGA
>JANMHH010000398.1:0-2372 GCA_031375065.1 Rubrivivax sp.
GCCATGGGGTTGCGCCCCGATGTGACGATCGGGCGTCGGATCGACGCGACGCCCGCCTCTTTGCTCTGCCCTCACATGACAACCACCTCTGCACACGCCAAAGTAATGATCCTGGGCTCTGGCCCTGCCGGCTACACTGCGGCCCTTTATGCGGCACGAGCCAACCTGGCGCCCACGCTCATCACCGGCATCGCCCAAGGTGGCCAGTTGATGACCACCACCGAAGTCGACAACTGGCCCGCCGACGTGGCGGGGGTTCAGGGTCCGGACCTGATGCAGCGCTTCTTGCAACACGCCGAGCGCTTCAACACGCAGATCGTGTTCGATCACATCCACACCGTGGACTTCAGCCAGCGGCCGTTCAAGCTGCAGGGCGACAGCGGCAGCTACACCTGCGACTCCCTGGTCATTGCCACAGGCGCCAGTGCCAAGTACCTGGGCCTGCCCAGCGAAACCGCTTTCCAGGGCAAGGGCGTCAGCGGCTGCGCCACCTGTGACGGCTTTTTCTACCGCGGCGACACGGTGTGCGTGGTCGGCGGCGGCAACACCGCCATCGAAGAGGCGTTGTATCTGTCCAACATCGCAGCCAAGGTTCACCTGGTCCATCGGCGCGACAAGTTCCGCGCCGAAGCCATCATGATCGACAAGGTCAAGGCCAAGGTCGAAGCCGGCAAGATCGAATTGCACCTTTGGAACACGCTGGACGAGGTGCTGGGCGACGCCTCGGGGGTGACCGGTGTGCGCCTGCGCAACACCCAGAACAACCAAACCCAGGACATCAAACTCAAAGGTTGCTTCATCGCCATCGGTCACCAACCCAACACTGACATTTTCAAAGGCCAGCTGGAGATGAAGGACGGCTACATCGTCACCAAGACCGGGCTGGATGGCATGGCCACGATGACCAGCGTACCTGGCGTTTTTGCAGCGGGTGATGTGCAAGACCACATCTACCGCCAAGCCATCACCAGTGCCGGCACCGGTTGCATGGCCGCGCTCGACGCGCAGCGCTTTCTGGAGCAGGAGTCCGACTGACCCCGGCTTTTGGCGAGCCTGGCAGCACAGAAGGGGGTTCCAGGCTGAAATCGAGCTACAATCGTAGGCTTTGCTGGGTGTGACTGATTCAGTCTTTGCAGGTCCTGCCATCCCGGCCACCCATCACTTTTGTGGAGAAGCGTCATGGCACGCGTCTGTCAAGTCACCGGCAAGGGCCCCATGGTGGGCAACAATGTCTCACACGCCAACAACAAAACCAAGCGGCGTTTCCTGCCCAACCTGCAATACCGCCGGTTTTGGGTTGAGACCGAAAACCGTTGGGTCCGTTTGCGCATCAGCAATGCGGCGCTGCGGCTGATCGACAAAGTGGGTATTGACCAGGTCATTGCCGACCTGCGTGCCCGCGGCGAAATCTGAACCCCTAGGAGAGCATCATGGCCAGCAAAGGCGGACGCGAAAAGATCAAGCTGGAGTCCACAGCGGGCACCGGTCATTTCTACACCACGAGCAAGAACAAGAAGACCACGCCTGAAAAGCTGGAATTCCTGAAGTTCGACCCGAAAGCGCGCAAACACGTGCTGTACAAAGAAATCAAGCTCAAGTGAGCTGAGTTCTTGTCATCGCAAAAAACCCGCCGCCATCGGCGGGTTTTTTGTTTTCAAACGCTCTTCGACTCCCGCTGGTACCCGTGCCCGTGCTCACCATCCGGGGCCTGACTCGAAGTCTGGGGACGAAAAAAGGGCCCCGAAGGGCCCTCTTGCTGGGCAGGGCTGCGGCTGCAGCCTGGTCGCTGATCAGCGAACCACAGCGATCTGGTCGCGCTTGCCAGCCTTGTAGGTGTACAGCGTCAGCGCGCCGTTCTTGATGTCACCCTTGGCGTCGAAGCCAATGGTGCCCGTCACGCCCTTGTAGCCATCGGTCTTGGCCAGCACCGGCAGGTACTTGGCGGGGTCGGCGGAACCGGCCTTGACCATGGCAGCCACCATCACGTTGACCGAGTCGTAGACGTAAGGCGCATAGACCTGGACGTCAGCGTTGAACTTCTTCTTGAAGGCTGCGTTGAAGTCGTCCATCGACTTCTTGGCCGTGCCTTCCACGCCACCGGCTTCGGCGCACACCACTTGGCCGTCGGCCATGGTGCCGGCTGCCAGCTTGGGCAACTCACCCGAGCAGATGCCGTCGCCGCCCATGAACTTGGCGTCGATGCCCAGTTGCTTCATCTGGCGCATCATCGGACCAGCCACAGCGTCCATGCCGCCAAAGAAGACGATGTCCGGCTTCTTGGCCTTCAGGCTGGTCAAGATGGCGGTGAAGTCGGTGGCCTTGTCGTTGGTGAACTCACGGCCCACGGTGGTGCCGCCAGCGCCCTTGACGCC
>JANMHH010000457.1:0-4013 GCA_031375065.1 Rubrivivax sp.
ATCGCTGGTGCCCAGGGCCAGAGCCACGATGCCGACGATGCGGATCCACACGTCCTGCGGCGCCGCCAGCCCCAGGGGCGCCAGCACCAAGGCGGGGGCCAACAGCAAACCGCTGCCAGCAACGCAAAGATAAAGACCGAAGAGTTGCAGCGAGCGCGCTGCCGGGTCGTGGTGCAGCTTGAAAAGAGACATGAGAGATCCTTGAAAACAGGGACCTCATTTCAAGGCGGCTGCAGGTGCAGCGCCAGGGGACAGCTGTCCCCTGGCGCCGCTGCGCCAGGGCGTGGCAGCCGCGTGGGCTGGGACCGTTGTCCCGAACCGCAGAACCGCAGAACCGCAGAACCGCTGACTAGCTGAAGCCCAGGTCGCGCGCCCGCACCACGGCGTGGGTGCGGCCGTCCACACCCAGCTTGGTGTACAGGCTTGAAAGTGCGTTGCGCACGGTCTTGTCGGCCAGCCCCAGGTGCGCGGCGATCTGCAGGTTGTCGCAGCCGCGCGCCACCAGCATCAGCAGTTCGCGTTCACGCGGTGTGAACGCCGCTCCAGTGGCCAGTGCGGTGTTGCCCGACACGCTGCCCCCCACGCTTAACGCGTTGGGCGTGACGAAAGCGGCCACCGCCTCACAGAAGCGCTCAAACGCCGGTTCGCCGGCCAGCGGGATGTGGTTGCGCGAGTGCAGCGACTCAAACCGCGCACCGGTGATGCCCGCCGCCAACTCGCGCCCCAACTCGACGTTGACGGCCGCATCGCCCTGGGCATGCAGCACCAGCGTGGGGCAGCGCACCAAGGCCAACTCGCTGCGCACGTCCAGCGCCAGCCGCGAACGAAAGATGGCTGCGGCGCGCGGACCGTCGCACGAGCGGCGTTGTTGCTCGTTCAGGGCCGCCACTTGTTCAGGCGTGCCGTCGGGCAGCATGGTGGCGCTGATGAACTGCTGCACTGGCGAGTTGCGCACACCCCAGCCCAGCTCGATCAAGCGGGTCTGGGCCTCGATGTAAGCCACTTGCTCAGCGCTGGGGTTGCGGTGCATCAGGCCATGCGAAAAGCCGCCCAGCAAAACCAGGTGGCTGACCCGCTCGGGGTGACGCGCAGCATAGGCAATGCTGGGCGCAGCGCCGCCCGAGATGCCCAGCAGCGCCAGGCGTTGCAGGCCGGCGGCGTCGGCCACCGCGGTTATCTCCTGCACCGCCGACTCCAGGCTCGGCGGCTCGGCGTCGCTGCCGGACAGGCCGCAGCCGCATTCGTCGTAGCGATAGAGCGTGACCGCCCGGCCCAGGCGTTCCAGCCAGGGCTGGAACAAGGCCGACTCGGTGTCGTACTCGACATGTGTCATCCAGTGCCCGGCGCGCAGCAGCGGCGGGCCGTGGCCACTGCGTGCCCAGGCGATGCGGGCACCCGTGGGCAGGTGCGTGAAACGCAGTTCCTGGCGCAGGGCAGCGGGCGGTGGCATGGGGCGGACTGTACGCGGGCCCTTGCGAAGTCAGACCCTGCGAAATCAGACCGTCGAAGTCGGGCCACCGCCGCGCGGTTGGCCAGGGCTAGGCCAGGCTTTGTGCCAAAGCCACGAAGTCCGAGGCCACGGCGTCGAATTCGCCTTCCTGCCAAGCCTCCATCGCCCCGCCGATGCCGCGCTCCAACGGGCGCGGCACATAGGCGGTGCGCAGGCCGCAGGCGGCCGCGGCGCGCAGGTCGCTGGGGTGGGCCGCCACCATCATCACTTGATTCGGTTGCAGACCCAGCATCTGCGCCGCGCCGCGATAGACCTCCGGGTCGGGCTTGTAGTGCTGAAACAGTTCGGCGCTGAGCACCGCGTCCCACGGCAACCCGGCGTGCTTGGCCATGTTGACCAGCAGCGCCATGTTGCCGTTGCTCAAGGACGTGATGGTGAAGCGCTGCTTCAGGCGGTAGAGCCCCGCCACGCTGTCGGGCCAGGGCAGCAGGCGGTGCCAGACCCGGTTGAAGTGTGCGGCGTCGGCTTCACTCAAGTGCAGACCACGTGCAGCCAGGATCTTGTCCAGGATGCGCCGGTGCAGGCCGTCGATGTCGGTCCACGGCAGCGCGCCGCTGCGCACGTCTTGCATGGCTGGCTGGTAACCGGCGCGCCAGTCGTCGGCCAACGCGGCCCAGTCCTGCGCCGGCAGGGCCAGCCGCTGCTGCAGCAACTGGCCCTCGCGGGTGATGCTGGTGCGCCAGTCGACCACCGTGCCAAAGATGTCGAAGCACAGCGCCTTGACGGCGCTGAGTCCGTTCAGCGCCTTGACGGCGCTGAGTTCGTTCGACGCCTTCACGGCACCGGGTTCGCAGGTCACTTGGCCGCGCCGGACGACGACCTGGGCTGCTTGTCGTCAACCTTGACGGTGAAGCTGCCGGCCAGGATTTCCTTCTCGCGCTTGGCCACCAGGTCCAGCGTGGCTTTGGGCACTTTGGTTGCGAAGGTGCCCAGCGGGCTTAGCTCGCTGCCCTTGAACTTCATCATCGAATACGGGCCGTAGTCCAGCGCCTTGAAGCTGCCGGCTTTGACCGCCTTCAGCGCGGTGTCGATGGTGGGCTCCATGTTCCACAGCGCGCTGGCCACCACGGTGTCGGGGTACTTGTCCTGCGTGTTGATGACGTTGCCGATGGCCAGCACCTTGCGCTCGTGGGCTGCGTCGCTGACGCCAAAGCGTTCGGCGTACATCACGTCGGCACCCTTGTCGATCATCGCGAAGGCGGCTTCCTTGGCCTTGGGCGGGTCGAACCAGCTGTTGATGAAGCTGACCATGAACTCGGCCTTCGGGTTGGTTTCCTTGGCGCCGGCCATGAAGGCGTTCATCAGGCGGTTGACCTCGGGAATGGGGAAGCCGCCCACCAGGCCGATCTTGCCGCTTTTGCTCATCGCGCCGGCGATCAGGCCCGACAGGTAGGCCGGCTCCTGGATGTAGTTGTCGAAGACGCTGAAATTGGGCTCTTGCGGCTTGCCGCTGCTGCCCATCAGGAAGCTGATCTTGGGGTAGTCCTTGGCCACCTTGCGGGCAGCGGCTTCCACCGCAAAAGATTCGCCGACGATGAAGGTGTTGCCCTTTTCGGCGTACTGGCGCATCACACGTTCGTAGTCGGCGTTGGCCACGTTTTCGCTGAACACGTACTCGATCTCGCCGCGTGCCACGGCGGCTTTCAAGGCCTTGTCGATGCGGCTGACCCACTGCTGCTCCACCGGCACGGTGTAGATGGCGGCCACCTTGATCTTGGACTGGGCGAAGGCGGGGGCCACGGCCCCGGCGGACAGGGCCAAGGCCAGGGCGGCAGACAGGGCCAGGGCGTGGCGGCGGGGCAGTGACATGGGGTTTTCCTCCAGGTTGGGGTGATGACGAAGGGGGCTGATCGGCAGGCGGGTTATAGCAAGACCCGTGCTCATCGGCACCGCCAGCCGCGTGTTTTCACAGGTCCCGCGCCCGACGGGGCCTCCTAGAATCAGGCTCGCCTGGCAGCTTGCAGGCATCCACAGGGGGCCTGCCTCGGCCCTCCATCCGCACGCCATTGCACCGCATGAACCCGTCCGCCCCGTCTGCCCCGTCCGCCCTTTCCGCCCTGTCCCCCCTGGATGGCCGCTATGCGGCCAAGCTCTCGGCGCTGCGGCCCTTGCTGTCCGAACTGGGCCTGATGCACCGCCGCGTGCAGGTGGAAGTGGAATGGTTCATTGCGCTGTCGGACGCCGGTTTTGCCGAGTTCAAGCCGCTGAGCGGCGCCGCTCGCACGCTCTTGCGCCAGCGCGTGCAGGACTTTGGCGAGGCCGACGCGCAGGCCATCAAGGACATCGAAAAAACCACCAACCACGACGTCAAGGCGGTCGAGTACTGGATCAAGGGCGGCTTTGCCGGCAGCCCTGAACTGGAGCAGGCGGCCGAGTTCGTGCACTTCGCCTGCACCAGCGAGGACATCAACAACACCAGCCACGCGCTGATGTTGCAAGCCGCCCGCCAGCAGGTGCTGCTGCCGGCGCTGGACGCCTTGCAGCGCAAGCTGACGCAGATGGC
>JANMHH010000136.1:0-1766 GCA_031375065.1 Rubrivivax sp.
TCGCTGGTGCACCAGGTCATCCGCCAAAGCGGCTACGAAGAACTGCTGAGCAGCGGCATCGTCATCACCGGCGGCAGCAGCGTGATGCCGGGCATGGTGGAGCTGGGCGAAGACATCTTTTTGAAGCCGGTGCGCCGGGGCCTGCCGCTGTACAGCTCGGCGCTGTACGACATGGTGGCCAACCCGCGCTCGGCCACGGTGATGGGGCTGCTGGAAGAAGCGCGCATTGCGCGTTCCCGCGGCCACAAGGCGGCGGCGCAGGCCGGGTCCATGAAAAACATGGTCGGCCGCACCAAAGACTGGTTCTTGAAGAATTTTTGAGGAAGGGACTCGATTGAAAAACGAAACACACATGCAAACCAAGAAGTCCCGGTTTATCTGTTTGACAACGGCAACTGCAACTAACGCGTAAGGAGGCTCACATGCCCATCGAAATGATCGACGAATTCGACCAAGGCACACAGATCAAGGTGATCGGTGTGGGTGGCGGCGGTGGCAACGCCGTTGAACACATGATCTCGCAGGGGGTGCAAGGCGTGGAGTTCATCTGCGCCAACACCGACGCCCAGGCCCTGCACCGCAGCAATGCGGGCACGCTGGTGCAGCTGGGCACGTCGGGCCTGGGTGCGGGTAGCAAGCCGCCCATGGGGCGTTTGGCGGCCGAAGAAGCGGTCGACCGCATCAAGGAATGCATAGCCGGCGCGCACATGCTCTTCATCACCGCGGGCATGGGCGGCGGCACCGGCACCGGCGCCGCGCCGGTGATCGCGCGGGTGGCCAAGGAGATGGGCATCCTGACCGTGGGCGTGGTGACCAAGCCCTTCGAGTTTGAAGGCAACCGCCGCGGCAAACAGGCCGACGAAGGGGTCAGCGAACTCGAAGCCAACGTCGACAGCCTGATCGTGGTGCTGAACGAAAAGCTGCTCGAAGTGATGGGTGACGACGTCACGCAAGAGCAAGCCTTTGCGCACGCCAACGACGTGCTGAAAAACGCCGTGGGCGGCATCAGCGTCATCATCCACATCCCGGGCCTGGTCAACGTCGACTTCGAAGACGTCAAGACCGTGATGAGCGAGCCCGGCAAGGCGATGATGGGCACCGCGGTGGCCGGTGGCCCCGACCGCGCCACCAAGGCCGCCGAAGCGGCCGTGGCCTGCCCGCTGCTGGAGGGCATCGACCTGAGCGGCGCGCGCGGTGTGCTGGTGCTGATCGCGGCCAGCAAGGCCACCTTCAAGCTCAGCGAAAGCCGCAACGCGATGAACGCCATCAAGCGTTATGCGGCCGATGACGCGCATGTGATTTTTGGCACCGCGTACGACGAGAGCCTGGGTGACCACCTGCGCGTGACGGTGATCGCCACCGGCCTGAACAGCGGCCGCCGCGCTGCGGCTTCACCGCCGCAACTGGTGGTGCAGCAGGCCCCTGTGCTGCGCACCGGCACCGACAACATCCCCGTGTTGAGCCAGGTGGCGCAGGCCGGCTCGCCAGCCCACATGCAGGCCACCCAGGGCCACGCCACCAGCCCGGCTGCACAGCAGACTTACGAAGGGCTCAACACCCCCAGCGTCTGGCGCACCAACCGCACGCACGCAGCCGCCAAGGTCGACGCGCTGGCCAGCAATGGCATGGATGAGATCGAGATACCGGCGTTTTTGCGGAAGCAGGCGGACTGAAGCCAGTCAGGCTTGCAGGAAGGGGCGCCGAGGCGCCCCTTGTTTCTGGTGGGCTGATGGTTGTGGCCAGCCAGGCGTAGCCGGTCGTTCAAT
>JANMHH010000139.1:0-1708 GCA_031375065.1 Rubrivivax sp.
TCGTCATCACCGGCGGCAGCAGCGTGATGCCGGGCATGGTGGAGCTGGGCGAAGACATCTTTTTGAAGCCGGTGCGCCGGGGCTTGCCGCTGTACAGCTCGGCGCTGTACGACATGGTGGCCAACCCGCGCTCGGCCACGGTGATGGGGCTGCTGGAAGAAGCGCGCATTGCGCGTTCCCGCGGCCACAAAGCGGCGGCGCAGGCCGGATCCATGAAAAACATGGTCGGCCGCACCAAAGACTGGTTCTTGAAGAATTTTTGAGGAAGGGACTCGATGAAAAAACGAACGACACATGCAAACCAAGAAGTCCCGAATGTCCTGTTTGAAAACGGCAACTGCAACCAACGCGTAAGGAGGCTCACATGCCCATCGAAATGATCGACGAATTCGACCAAGGCACACAGATCAAGGTGATCGGTGTGGGTGGCGGCGGTGGCAACGCCGTTGAACACATGATCTCGCAAGGGGTGCAAGGCGTGGAGTTCATCTGCGCAAACACCGACGCCCAGGCCCTGCACCGCAGCAATGCGGGCACGCTGGTGCAGCTGGGCACGTCCGGCCTGGGGGCGGGCAGCAAGCCGCCGATGGGCCGCGCCGCAGCCGAAGAAGCGGTCGACCGCATCAAGGAATGCATCGCCGGCGCGCACATGCTCTTCATCACCGCGGGCATGGGCGGTGGCACCGGCACCGGCGCTGCGCCAGTGATCGCGCGGGTGGCCAAGGAGATGGGCATCCTGACCGTGGGCGTGGTGACCAAGCCCTTCGAGTTTGAAGGCAACCGCCGCGGCAAACAGGCCGACGAAGGCGTCAGCGAACTCGAAGCCAACGTCGACAGCCTGATCGTGGTGCTGAACGAAAAGCTGCTCGAAGTGATGGGTGACGACGTCACTCAAGAACAAGCCTTTGCGCACGCCAACGACGTGCTGAAAAACGCGGTGGGCGGCATCAGCGACATCATCCACATCCCGGGCTTGGTCAACGTCGACTTCGAAGACGTCAAGACCGTGATGAGCGAGCCCGGCAAGGCGATGATGGGCACGGCCGTGGCCGGTGGCCCCGACCGCGCCACCAAGGCCGCCGAAGCGGCCGTGGCCTGCCCGCTGCTGGAGGGCATCGACCTGAGCGGCGCACGCGGTGTGCTGGTGCTGATTGCGGCCAGCAAGGCGACCTTCAAGCTCAGCGAAAGCCGCAACGCGATGAACGCCATCAAGCGTTATGCGGCCGATGACGCGCATGTGATCTTCGGCACCGCTTATGACGAAAGCCTGGGCGACCAGCTGCGCGTGACCGTCATCGCCACCGGCCTGAACAGCGGCCGCCGCGCTGCGGCTTCACCGCCGCAGCTCGTGGTGCAGCAGGCCCCCGTGCTGCGCACCGGCACCGACAACATCCCCGTGTTGAGCCAGGTGGCGCAGGCCGGCTCGCCAGCTCACATGCAGGCCACCCAGGGCCACGCCACCAGCCCGGCTGCACAGCAGACTTACGAAGGGCTCAACACCCCCAGCGTCTGGCGCACCAACCGCACGCACGCAGCGGCCAAGGTCGACGCGCTGGCCAGCAATGGGATGGATGAGATCGAGATACCGGCGTTTTTGCGGAAGCAGGCGGACTGAAGCCAGTCAGGCTTGCAGGAAGGGGCGCCGAGGCGCCCCTTGTTTCTGGTGGGCTGATGGTTGTGGCCAGCCAGGCGTAGCCGGTCGTTCAAT
>JANMHH010000495.1:0-11834 GCA_031375065.1 Rubrivivax sp.
TGCGTAGTGGTTCAGGTCGATGTCGCTGCGCACCACCACCGAATTGCTGTCCACCGCCGGCACCATCACCGCCATGGCGCCGCCCGACAGCACCCAGTGCGCCACCGATTGCTCCAGGTAGTGCAGCGTCTTGGTGAAGACACCGGGCAGCTCGATGCCGGTTGAACCGGGGGTGTAGATGCGGGCCGACAGGCCGATCAGCAAAGGTCGTTTCATGGGCCCCGGATGATGGGCCAAGCGCCACGCATCGGCAATGCCGCTGCGGGGCGCTGGCGAGCACTATCGCGCCACTTCAGCGCTTTTGACGGCATGCAGCAAAACCAGCTGCGCCCAAAGCGGCCAACGCCAGCGCCAGGGTGCCGGGTTCCGGAACCGCGCTGAGTGCGATGTTGTCGAGTGAGCCGCCCAGGCTGTCTGAAGTGCCTGCGGCAGCAAAGCGCAGTTGGTCGGTGCTGGTGCCGCGCACGGTGAAGCTGAACGGGCGCCAGGCGTGGCTGCTCAGGCCGGCGCCCGAGCCGCTCAAGGTGGTCAAGCGGATGCCGTTCCAGAACACGTCGATGTCGTTGGAAGCCAGCGCCACGCCGATGCGCGGCGAGTAGTAACCGCTGAGCACGTAGTCATGACCGCCTTGGGTGCTGACGTTTTGCCAGATGGCGCTGTTGACGGTGGTGTCGAGCTCGACAAAGATGAACCCGTCTTGCGCCGTGCCGACGGCATTGCGCCGGATCTCGACACCGGCGGCACTGGCTTGCCAGCCGGGCATGCCCGACAGAATGGTCCAACCCGAGCTGATGCCCGGTTGCTCAAAGCTGCCGTTGACCAGGATGCTGGCGTGTGCGGCCAGGGGTGCGGCCAAAGGTGCGGCCAGGGCCAACGTCGCCGCAAAGGCGCGAATCGATTTCATTTTTGTGTTCCCAACGATCCGACCGCAAAGGCGAGTGCCCTTGAACAGCCGAGTCCGCCGAGTGTTGTGGAACACCGATGGCTCCACACTCCCTGAGGCGCGGGGGCCGGCGCTGGCGATGTGATCAATTGCCGCGGCGAACCCCACGCATCCGGGGGGTGTCGGGCTCTGGGGCGCTGAGCCGATCGCTGAATCGACCGCTGAATCGATCGCTGACTCAGTCGCCGCTGCCGTCGCCATCGGCCGGTTCGTCCTTTCGCGCCTTGCGCGCGCGTTCGGCCAGCTGCCGGGCCAAAGGGGTCAGCTCTTGAATGAGGTCTTGCGACGTGCCCGGGCTGGCCCAGTGCAGTGCGGGCATCGGCAAGCTGCTCATGTAGGCCGGTCGGCTGAAGCGATCGGTGGCACGTTGCACGGCGGTCAGGTGCACGGCGACCCCCACCACCGCCATCGCGGCCAGGCTCAGACCCACGGCCCGCCGGGACTGGGGCAGCGTGTGCACCAGGTGCGCGCGCAGCAGCAGCAAACCCAACAGCACCTGCAGCGGACTCACCCAACGCCACAGCCAAGGCCAGCCCAGCGACGAAGCCAGGGGGCTGAGAGCCAGGTCCAGCAGTTCGATGCCGAGCAGCCAGGGCAGAACGATGCGCAGATGGCCGATGAAGTCAAAGCGGTGCTGAAACAGTTTGGAGGCCAGTGCCCACAGCCCGCTCCAGCCCACCAGCGCAGCCGGAACGCCCACCACCAACGGCGTCCAGGCCGAGGCTTCGGCGCCGGGGTCCAGCGTCACCCCGTGGTTGAACAGGGCCAGCAGCATGAACAAGGCCCCGGCCACCAGCGGGGCACTGTTTGGCGTTGCCGCCCCTGGGGGCAGCGGTTGTTCGGCAGGCAGCGTTTCGCCAGCCAGGCGCAGGCGCAGTTGCAGGCCGCCCAACTGCCATGTTGCTGCGCCAGCGGGCAGCAGCACCTGGGCGCCGGCGCCGTGGTGCTGCAGCGCGTGGGTGACACCGTTGACGCTGTCGCCCACCGTCAGCGCCACCTGCCCGGTTTCCGTCAGGCTGAGCGTGGCGTGCTGAGCCGCCACATGCGGGTCGTCCAGCACCACGTCGTTGCCGAGCGCGCGACCCAGGGTCACCGGCCAACGGTGCACGCTGAACGCCTGGCCGACGCGGCCATCGCGGTCCAGCCGCTCGATCAGCGCGAGTCGGTCTTGGCCGGCGGGGTGGTTGAAGTGGGGTTCCATGCAAAGCCGTCCAGGTAGTGCTGGGCCAGGCGCTGCGCGCTGGCCAGGCTGACGCCGTTGGCGTCGAGCCGGCCCTGCACACCGCGTACCGTGCCGTCCAGGGTGGCCACCAGCACCATCAGGTCGTGCAGGCCTTCCAGTTTTTTGTAGGCCCGCAGGCAGATCACCGCCTTGAGCTTCAGGCTTGGAGCGTCGATGTCAGCGGTCCTGCTTTTGGCGGGCACGGCCAGGCTGCGTTCGACACACTGGCCGGCCGTGCGAAAGCGGTCGTCCTGGCCCACGAACTCATTGCCAAAGCTGGCCGAATAGCGTTGGTTGAAGCGCAGCGCACCGATCTTGCTGCCGTCATAGGCTTCATGGCGCACGGTGATGAAGCCGGTCAGCAGCGGACCGCTGACAAAGATGCGGCTGTCCATCTCACAGTCCGAGCGCTCAAACTGCAGGCCGCGCGTGGCCTGTGGCGCGCCGCGGCCCCAACAGCGCATCCACGTCTCTTGCGGCACCGGAATGGTGTAGACCGGGTGGCTGGCGTGGCGCCAGGGCTGGGCGATGAAACGCTCGGTCAGCCGCGCCTCGTGTTGCATCAGCTGGCGCGTGATCTCGGCCCAGGCCGGTGCCGTGATGGGGGGCCCGCCGCGGCCGCGGCTGATGAGCGCGCGCACCGGGTCGGCGGGCACCAGAAAGCTGACCTGCTCGCCGTCGCGCCGGGCCGCCACGTTGACACCGATCAGGCGGCCCTGCTCGTCCAGCGCCGGGCCACCGCTCATGCCGCCGCTGAGCGAGCCACCAAAAAACAGCGTCGGCAAAAAGCTGCGTTCGACCGGCCCGTTGTAGTTGCCTTCGGCCACTGCAAAGCCCACGTCCAAAGGGTTGCCCATGCTGAAGATGCGGGCACCACGCGGCAGGGCTTGTTCCTGCGGGCGAAGTTCAACAAAACCGCGGTCGGCCAGTGGCTTGGGGTCTTTGGGTCGGAGCAGTGCCAGGTCGTGCACGACGTCAAAGGCCAGCAGCTCCAAGGCGCCTTGTTGACCGTCCACCGTGGCATAGACCAGCCGGTGGCGGCTGGGTTGCAGCGCGTACTGGCTGACCACGTGGTAGTTGGTGATCAGGTGGCCTTGGTCGTCAATGAGAAAGCCCGAGCCGACCGAGGACTGGCTGTCCTGCGTTTGCAGCAGCGTGCGCACCTGCAGCAAGCGGCCGCGCATGCGTTCGTAGATGCGTTGGCCCGCCCCTGTGATCACCGGTTCGGGCGCCGTGGCAACCGATCCGGTGGGTGCCGCCACCGCGCTGGCCGCCGCACTGGCCCCAGCGGCGGCTGTGGCAGGGCGCGGGGTGGCGGCCAGCGCCGCACCGCTCGCCCAGCCTGCGCCCAGCAACACGGCGCAGCCAAAAAAGCGGGCCCACGAAGCAGGTGCGACGCCGTCACGCTGCGCGCGCCTGGCGGGCGAAAGCCATTGCAGCAGGTGGAGTGGCAAGGGCATGTGTGGCATCTTAGTCGCCCCGCACCAACCCGATGGCCAGGCCTGGACGCGCCGACCCTTTGGCAGGGGCATCAGGTGCGCATCAAGGTGCTCTTGCCGAACAGGCTTTCGATCAGGTCCACGGCCAGCAACGCGGTCTGGTTGCGCACGTCCAGCGCCGGGTTGAGTTCCATCACGTCCAGGCTGGCCAGGC
This sequence comes from Rubrivivax sp., assembly GCA_031375065.1. Classification (GTDB taxonomy): domain Bacteria; phylum Pseudomonadota; class Gammaproteobacteria; order Burkholderiales; family Burkholderiaceae_C; genus Rubrivivax. The sequence goes on from JANMHH010000495.1 coordinate 3,819, forward strand.
GGCCGGTGTCGGCAATCATTTCCATGCACAGCTGGGCTTCGCGGTAGGTCGGCCCGCCGGGTACGGTGGTGCCGACGCCCGGGGCGATGGCCGGGTCGAGGAAGTCGACGTCGAAGCTGACGTGCAGGTGGGTCTTGTCGTCCAGCGTGGCCAGGGCCAGCTCCATGGTGTGGCGCATGCCCATCTCGTCGATGTAGCGCATGTCAAAGACCTCCAGGCCGGCCTGGTGAACGAAGCGTTTTTCGCCGGCGTCGACACTGCGGATGCCAATCTGGCGCACGCTCTTGGGGTTGAGGGCGGGCACCGTGCCACCGATCTCGATCAGCGCTTGCGGCCCGTGCCCGCACAAACAAGCCACCGGCATGCCGTGGATGTTGCCGCTGGGCGTGAGCACGCTGGTGTTGAAGTCGGCGTGGGCGTCCAGCCACAGCACGCGCAGTTTCTTGCCCGTTTCTCGGCAGTGCCGCGCCACTGCGCTGATGCTGCCAATGCCCAGGCAATGGTCGCCGCCCAACAGGATGGGCAGGCGGCCCAGCTGCAGCTCGGCGTACATGGCCTCGTGTACGGCCTGGTTCCAGGCCACCACTTCCTGCAGGTGGCGGTAGCCATCGACCGGTGGCAACCACGGGTTGGCCGGCCCGGCGACGTTGCCGCGGTCCAGAACCTGCAAGCCGTGGCTTTCCAGGGTGGGCTTGAGGCCGGCCACGCGCAGGGCCTCGGGGCCCATGCTGGCGCCGCGCGCGCCGGCGCCGATGTCGGTGGGTGCGCCGATGAGGCTGATGTGTCGGTTCATGCGGGTGATTGTGCCGATGCGCGGTCAGATGAACCTGCGCTTTTGCCGTTGGCGCGCCGAACAAAGTTGCGTCGGTGTTGCGCCGAAGTTGCGTCGATGTTGCGTAAAGTCGGGCGTGCTGCCTTCGCCCGTCATCGAACCATGAACCTCAGTGCAAATGCCCGTTGGCAAGACGTGGTGGACTTTTCGCAGGCCCACGAGGTGGCGTGGCCGCGTGACCCGGCAGCCGACCCGCTGCGCTGGGGCGTGCACCACGAAGACCCGGCGCCTTACAACCGGCTGCGCGGACCGGTGCATGCGCGCGCTGGGGTCTCGGGCGTGGTCTATCAGGGTGGCCACGAGGTGGCAGCATGGGGCGAGCCCGAGCGCGCCGACCTGACCTTCAGTGTCGCCAAAACCTATTTGGGCCTGTTGGCGGGTGTGGCGCAGGGGCGTGGCCTGCTGCCCGATGTGGACGAAGCCGTGGTTGCACGCGTGCCCGGCATTGGTTTTGACCAAGGCCCCAACCGTTCGGTGACCTGGCGGCATCTGCTGGCGCAAACCAGCGAATGGCAGGGCAGCTGCCTGGGCTTGCCGGACACGGTGGACCGCTGGCGCAAGGTGTCGCATGACCCGCGCCCGGCGCTGGGGCCCAAAGGTGGCGCCCGGCCTTTGCAGGCGCCGGGCAGCTACTGGGAATACAACGACGTGCGCATCAACCAGCTCTCGCTGGCCTTGCTGCATCTTTTACAGCGGCCGCTGCCCGAGGTCTTTGAAGAAGCCTTGATGCGACCGCTGGGCGCCACCAGTGCCTGGGCCTGGCGACCTTATGACGACGCCTGGGTCGATGTCGGCGGCCGGCGTTTGCCTTCTGTGCCAGGGGGTACTCACTGGGGCGGTGGCGTGTCGATCGGTGCCCGCGACCAGGCGCGGCTGGGGCAGTTGCTGCTGGCACAAGGCGTCCACCGTGGTCAAGCCTTGCTGCCCAGTTCCTGGGTGCAGGCGATGCAAACGCCCTGCGCCATCGCGCCGTTTTACGGCTGGCTGATGTGGCTCAACCCGCAGCGGCAGTCGTTTCCGTCGGCATCGGCCGGCAGCAGCTTCATGATGGGCGCCGGCGGGCACATCACCTGGATCGAGCCGGCGCACGACGCGGTGGTGGTGGTGCGCTGGCTCGACGGCGCGGCCACCGAAGGCTTCATGCAGCGTGTGGTCGCGGCGTTGGGACCTTAGATGTCGACGGCGAACTCGCCCGTCTCGGTGGGCGGCTCGTCAAAGCCGTAGTGCGTGGCCAGGATGTCCCAGGCCTCTTCAGCGGTTTCGACATAACGAAACAGTTGCAGGTCTTGCGCGCCGATCATGCCGGTTTCAACCAGATAGTCGAAGTTGATCAGCTTTTCCCAGAACGCGCGGCCAAAAAGCAGGATCGGGCGCTTGCGGCTCTTGCCGTTTTGCACCAGCGTCATGGTCTCGAAGAGTTCGTCCAGCGTGCCAAAACCGCCGGGGAAGCACACCAGCGCGATGCTGCGCATCAGGAAGTGCATCTTGCGCAGCGCAAAGTAGTGGAACTGAAAGCACAGCTCGGGCGTGATGTAGGGGTTGGGGGCCTGTTCGTGGGGCAGCACGATGTTCAGGCCGATGCTCTTGCCACCGACGTCAAACGCACCACGATTGCCGGCTTCCATGATGCCTGGGCCGCCGCCCGTGACCACAAAAAGCGGCGTGGCATGGTCGCGTGATCGACGGGTGGCCAGGGCCGCAAAGCGCCTGGCTTCGTCGTAGTAGTGGCTCATGGCCATGGCCGATTCGGCGCGGGCGATGGCTTGGGCGTCACTGCCGGACTGGGCTGCCGTCAGCGCCATGGCTGCTTCGTCCGGTGGTTTGATGCGCGCGCTGCCAAAGATGACGATGGTCGACTCCACGCCTTGTTCGCGCTGGACCAGTTCGGGCTTGAGCAGTTCAAGCTGCATGCGCACCGGCCGCAGCTCTTCGCGCAGCAAGAACGTGGTGTCGGTGAAGGCCAGTCGGTAGGCGCTTTCAGGGCCACCGTAAAGCGGGACCTGCGGCGCGGCGGCGGCTTCTTCCTGGGCGCTGGGGAAGTTGCGGGCCTTCAGGCCCGATTGTTTGGGGGTGTCCATGAGGCCGGAGCTTACCGCCGAAACTGCAGCGTTCTGCGCCAGCCAGACCGAGGCGGTGTGTCGCGTGTCGCGCTGGGTGCCGACAAGCAAACGGGCGCCGAAGCGCCCGTTCGAAGTATCGCCATCGGGCCTTACTTGGCCGGGTTGGCGGCGGCTTCGGCGCGCTGTTCTGCGCTGGTCTTGCTGGCCACCACCGGCAGGCCGCGCAGCTGGTTCAGCGCCTGCTGCAGCGGGAAATCTTCCGCCGAGCCAAACTCGGGCAGCGGCTTGACCGGCTCCTTTGTCTTGGCGATCTGCTCTTCCAGCTTCTTGCGCGCTTCGTCGCGGGCCTTCTCGCGCGCGGCGTCTTTCTTCTCATCGGCGCCGGTCAGGTGCTTGTCCAGATCGGCCTCGCGCATGCGCAGCGCTGCAAAGACATTGCCCTCGGCGGTTTCGTCCAAAAACACGTCGGGCACGATGCCCTTGGCCTGAATGCTGCGGCCACTGGGTGTGTAGTAGCGCGCGGTGGTGATCTTCAGCGCGGTATCGCCGGGCAGTGGGCGAATGGTCTGCACCGAGCCCTTGCCAAAGGTTTGCGCGCCCATGATGGTGGCGCGTTTGTGGTCTTGCAGCGCACCGGCGACGATTTCGCTGGCCGACGCGGAACCTTCGTTGACCAGCACCACCAGCGGCACCTTTTTCAGCGCAGCGGGCAGGCGCTTGAGCGGGTCGTTGTTGCTGCGCCGCGCGTAGTCGCTGGGCGTGGCCTTGAAGGTCTGGCGCGATTCGGTCATCTGGCCGTTGGTGCTGACCACCACCAGGTCTTGCGTCAGGAAGGCGGCGCTGAGCGCCACCGAGGCGTCGAGCAGGCCGCCCGGATCGTTGCGCAGGTCCAGCACCAGACCCTTGAGATTCGGGTCCTGCTTGTACAGGTCTTCGATCTTGCGCACGAAGTCGTCCACTGTGCGGTCCTGGAACTGGCTGACGCGCAGCCAGCCGTAACCCGGCTCGATCATCTTGGAGCGCACGCTTTGCATGCGGATTTCTTCGCGCACGATGGTGACCGGGAAGCTGCGGCTTTCCAGCTTGCGGAAAACCGTCAAGATCACCTTGGTGTTGGGCTCGCCGCGCATGCGCTTGACGGCTTGGTCGACGGTCATGCCCTTGACGGGGGTGTCATCGATGCGCGTGATCAGGTCGCCGGGCTTGAGGCCAGCGCGAAACGCGGGTGAGCCTTCGATCGGCGAAACGACCTTGACCAGGCCGTCTTCCATGCCCATTTCGATGCCAATGCCGATGAACTTGCCGCCCGTGTTCTCGCGGAATTCCTTGAAGGTCTTTTTGTCCAGGTACTGAGAGTGCGGGTCCAGCCCGGCGACCATGCCGGCAATGGCGTCGGAGATGAGTTTTTTCTCGTCCACCGGCTCCACGTACTCGGCCTTGACGCGGTCGAAGACGGCGGCGAGTTGCTGCACTTCTTCCAGCGGCAATGGCCCCAAGGCGTTGCGGGCCACGGCCTGCAACTGCATGGTGGTGAGCGCGCCGGCGACGAGCCCGATGGCGAGAACACCCGCAAATTTGATCTTGGAGCCCATGTTTCAACGCGCCTTTCTGGCAGGTGTGAATGGCAGGTGTGAACGCTTGCCCAGTATAGGTGCGGCGCTGCTTTCTGACTCGGAACCGGCGCGAAAGTTGCACCTGGAGGCAGGGGTATGTCGGTTCAACTTGGCAATTGGGCCGCGCAGGCGAGATTGCAAGGAGGGTTTTGCAACCGGGCGTTGCAGTCCACGGTTTGAGCTGAAGCCTTCAATCGGCGGCAGGACCGGGCAGCCGCGGAAACGTCACCACGTGGTCGACCTGGGCGCGGATGCCGATCCACTCACCCACCTGGTGGTCGTGGTGCGAGGGCACGTGGGCCATCACCCGTTCACCGCTGTCCAGGCGCAGGGTGAGCAGAAACTCCGATCCGCGAAAGGCTTTGCGCTCGATCACCGCCCGCACCGGGCTGGCGTCGTCGTGCACGATGTCGTCGGCGCGCAGCAAGACGTCGCACTGGCCGTCCGGGTAGGCGTCGGCCAGCGGGCAGCCGGCCACGTCGTCCAGCTCGCCCACCGGCGTGTGCACGCAGGGGCCGTGGGCACAGGCCACGATTTGCGCCGGGGCGAACACACCGTGGCCGATGAACTGGGCCACAAAGCGGCTGGCCGGGCGGTGGTACAGGGTGTAGGCGTCGTCCCACTGCTCCAGGCGGCCTTTGTCCATGACGCCAATCACGTCGCCCACGGCGAAAGCCTCCAACTGGTCGTGGGTGACCAGCAATGCGGTGGTGCCGCTTTCCTTCAGGATCACGCGCACTTCCTGGGCCAGGCGCTCGCGCAGGTCCACGTCCAGGCTGGAAAAAGGCTCGTCCAGCAGCAGCAAACGCGGGCCGGGTGCCAGCGCACGGGCCAGCGCCACACGCTGTTGCTGGCCGCCCGAGAGCTGGTGCGGCGAGCGCTTGGCGGCGTGGCCCAGACCCACCAGGTCCAGCATCTGCTGTACCCGCTGGGCCCTGGCACTGCGGCCCAGGTGGGCCACGCCAAAAGCCACGTTCTGGGCCACGCTGAGGTGCGGAAACAGCGCGTAGTCCTGGAACACCATGCCAATCTGCCGGGCTTCGGGCGCCAGGTGGATTCCGCTTGCCGGGTCTGACAGGGACTGGTCGGCGATCCGGATCCGCCCGCTGGCACAACGCTCCAGCCCGGCCACCGCCCGCAGCAACGACGTCTTGCCGCACCCCGATGGCCCGATCAGCACGCCGAGCTGCCCGGCCTGCAGACCCAGCGAAACACTTTCCACCGCGGCGTGGCTGGCCGGCGAGCGCGGGTAGCGGACGGTGATCGAATCCAGGCTGAGGAACATCCGCCCATCATAATCGGCGTTGCTGAATGAGCATTGTTCGCATTCAGCCGCTCTTGAAACTCCACCCTGCTGATGCGCCACGTCTTGACGCTCTTGTGCTTGTTGCTGGCTTTACCGGTGCTGGGCGTGCTGGTGGCCTGGATGACCCTGGACGCCGCGGCCTGGCAGGTGATGCGGCATCAGTGGCAAACCGTGCTGCCCGACTACGCGCTGCAATCCACGTTGCTGGCGCTGGGCGTGGGCCTGGGGGTGGTGCTGGTCGGCGCATTCACCGCCGCTGCCGTCACGTTGTTTGAGTTTCCCGGGCGCAAGGTGCTGGAGTGGGCGCTCTTGTTGCCCTTGGCCATGCCGGCCTATGTGCTGGCCTATGCGTGGACCGACGCTCTGCAATTCAGCGGGCCGCTGCAAACTGGCCTGCGCGGCTTGCTGGGCTTGAAAGGCGCGCTGTGGCCCGATGTGCGCAGCCTGCCCTTCGCCACCGTGCTCTTTGTGCTGTGCCTTTACCCTTATGTCTACCTGTTGACTCGGGCTGCCCTGGGCGAACGGGCGGTGCGCCTGATGGAAGCGGCCCGCCTGCTGGGCGCGCCCATGCGCCGCCGCGTGCTTGAAGTGGCGCTGCCGATGGCCAGGCCGGCGATTGCGGCCGGTGCGGCCCTGGCGCTGATGGAAACCCTGGCCGACTACGGCGTGGGCTCGTACTTTGGCCTGACGACCTTCAGCACCGGCATCTACAAGGCCTGGTTGGTGATGAACGACCGCATCGCGGCCGCGCAACTGGCGGCCGTTCTGCTGGTGGTGGTGGCGGCCCTGCTGATGGTCGAGCGGGCGGCGCAGCGGCGTCTGCGCTTTGCGTCCAACCAGAACGCGGCCAACTCGGCCGAGGCCCGTCCACATCGTTTGCATGGGGCGCTGGCCGCTGCGGTGGCGCTGGGCTGCGCATTGCCGGTGTTGTTGGGTTTTGTGCTGCCGGTTTTGTGGCTGGGGGCTTTGCTCTGGCGTGAGTCACAAACCGCTGAGCTGGGTTTGCCCTGGCTGCGCTTTGCGCACTGGGCCTGGTCGAGCTTTCAGCTCGCCGCCACCGCCGCCGCGCTGGCCACGGCGCTGGCGCTGGTGCTGGCCTTTGTGCTGCGCCAGCGGCAAGGCCGCCTCTTGCAGCCCGCGGCGCGGGTCTTGTCGCTGGGCTACGCCGTGCCGGGCGCGGTGATCGCGGTGGGCATCTTGCTGCCGGTGGGTTGGCTGCAGCAGCAGTGGCCGCAAGCCGGTGTGGCCGCTGCGGTCACCGGCACGGTGCTCGGGCTGCTGTATGCCTACCTGGTGCGCTTTTCTGCCGTGGCGCTGCAATCGGTGGAAGCCGGCTACGCGCGCCTGCCCGTCGCCATCGACGAAACCGCCCGCATGCTGGGCAGCAGCGCTGGGCGTGTTTTTGTGCAGCTGCACCTGCCGCTGTTGCGCCGCTCGGCGGCCGCGGCGGCGCTGCTGGTGTTTGTGGACGTGATGAAGGAACTGCCCGCCACGCTGGTTCTGCGCCCCTTCGGCAGCGACACCCTGGCCGTGGTGGCCTACAACCTGGCCCGCGATGAGCGCCTGGCCGAAGCCGCATTGCCGTCCCTGGCGATCGTGTTGGTCGGGTTGATTCCGGTAATCCTGCTCAGCCGTGCCATGCGTGCACCCACGGCCTAGCGTTTGCAGATGGTTTGAACTTCACCCCCGCCGCTGGCGGCCGAAAGATCGTTTTCACGGTCGCCGTGCGGTCAAGCCGTCAGAAGCAGCAGGAGGTTTCAAACCATGTTCGACTTTGGCAAATCAGGCGCGTCTCCCGGTGCGACTCCTGGCGCGTCGCCACCGGCCCAGATGCCTTGGGCCCGGGTGCGGCGCCCGGTGCGCGACAGCGACATGGCGTTGACTGGCACCACACGCCACTGGCTGCGCCAGCTGCCACCGCGCCGAAGGCCGCTTCGTTTGTGCGAATCTTTTCCCTGGGTGGCCAACCGGCTGGCCTGGTGTTGGCGCGACCCCGAGGTGAGTGCCGCCATGCTGAGCGACCTGCTGCAAGACCGCCGCGGCGGCCGCAAGGGCTTTCCGGCCGGCGTGGTGCGTGAACTGCAGCGTTTGACTGAATACAACCAGCACCACCGCGCAGAAGACACCGCTGAACCCCTGTGGGACCGCTTGGTGCGCATCAGCGGCTTGAGCTGACCTAAGCCAGCGTGGTGCCCCCGGCAGGAA
>JANMHH010000147.1:0-2136 GCA_031375065.1 Rubrivivax sp.
GCGCCGCGTGGTCTCCCACACCGCCAGACGTTCGGACAGCGGTTCGTAGAGAAAGGCTTCCAGCGTCCAGCCATTCATGGCTCCCGCCGCCACCAAGGCCTTTTGAGTCCACCGGGTCAGGTGGTGGGGCGGCGAGTCCAGCGCGTCCGGTTCACCATAGACCCGGGAGGCGCGTTGGTCGCTGGGCACCGCCACCCACAGCCGTGCGGTGGGTACTGCCACGGTGGCGGCAAAGCGAAAGAGGGCCGCGGGTTGTTCCAGGTGCTCCAGCACGTGAAAGGCGGTGATGTGGTCGGCGCCAACGGGCAGCAGCCGGGTGCCATCGGTCTGCCCCAGATGGAGCAGCCGCGCGTCCACGCCGCGCTGCTTGGCCGCTTCAATGGCACTGCGTGAAAAGTCAAAGCCATAGGCGTGGCGGACTCGCTTGCGGGCGCCCAGCAGAAATTCGCCGCTGCCGCAGCCATAGTCCACCACCGTCTGCTCACCGCTCAGCGCTTGCCGCGCGACGTCGAATTCCCAACGCGCCTGGGGGTAGAGCTGCAGCTGGCGGTAGAGCTCTGCGTACCAGAACTCGGATGGCGCCTGCGCGGGGCGCGCGAACTCCAGTCTGCAGACCTGGCAGCGCTGGATCTCGTAGCGCAGGCGGCGGTCGCCCAAAGCCTTGTCCAAACGCCGCGCGGCTGGCCGGTCACCGTTGGCATAGGCCAGGTGCTGCCGTTGGGCATTGACCATGCCCATGGCAGCCGACTGCTTGGAAGCGCAGGCGGGGCAGGGTGGCTCTGCTTCGGTGTTGAGCCCAGTGGCCGAACGCTGGCTGGAGCTGACGGTGCTCATCGGATGTGATCCTCAGAAAACCGGGCCAATCGCAGCCAGACATAACCCACGGTCAGGGCCAGCATCAAGCAAGCGGCGCTGGTGTTGAGCATCAGGTTTCCGGCAACGGTGGAGACATCGAAGAATTGAACCGCCAGCGCGAAGATGAGCAGGCCACTCGGGATCACCACCCACGACGGCACCAGCCAGTTGCGCGCGGCACCCACTGCATAGACGGCGCCCGACCAGGCCGAGAGCGAAGCGCCCAAGACCATCCAGATCACTTCGCTGGTCAGTCCTGCATAGCGCGGCCCCAAAATCCAGAGCAAGCCGTGCGGCGCTGTCAGCGCCACCGCGCACAGCACGGCGGTCATCAAGACAAAAAACAGGTTCAGGGCCCAGAAGCCCTGGCGCAACTGGCGGGCCGTGCTGGCGCGCGCAAAGTAGGGTTGGATCACCGCCGCCACCACCGCCGCGATGATGCTGAACAGGGCGGCCAATCGGCCCAGGGCGCCCAGTTCTGCCACCCGCTCGGAACTGCCAAAAGCGGCCATCAGCCAGATCGTCAACTGGCCGCTGAAGCAGTAATACAGCGTGTTGGGTGCCTGGCGGCGTATGAAGCTGAGCAAGTCGCCCAGGTGCTGCCCCTGACTGGGCTGAGCCGGGCCCAGGTGCTCGCGTAAATAGCTGCGCAATTTGAAGAGCATGGCTCCCGCGATCACGGTGTTGACCGCCATGGCCACCCGGGCGTCCACAAAGGTGGCTGCGGCCAAGACAAAGGCCAGCAGCTTGAAGGTGTTGGCCAGCACGTCCAGGCGCTGTTGGGTGACCAAGTCGCCGCGCAGGCGCATCACCGACATGGCCACTGCGTTGTACACGTTGAACAGGCCGCACAGCATGACCAGCGCACACAAGGCCGTCACTTGCAGGGGTGCCATGCCCTGCCAGATAAACATGGCAGCAAAGGCAGGCAACAGCACAGCCGTGCCCGCCAGGGCCAGCCAGCGCTGGACCTTGAAGGCGTCGGCCACCAGAAGCGCCATGCCAGAACGGTTGGCGTGCAAAGGGCCGCCGTGAGCCAGCACCGCCGTGGCCAGGCCCAGGTCCAACAACACATTGACCAAGCCAACCAGGCTGATGGCCAGGGTGTAGTGGCCATAGTCCGTCTGGGCCATGGAGCGCACCAGCAGCAGGCCGCCACCAAAGCCCAACACTTGCACCAACATCTGAGCCGACACGAAGCGGCCCAGTCGGCCCAGGCGCGAGCGGCTGAGCAAAGGTGGGTCGGCCACGGTGGCGCGGTCTGGGGTCAGGGCAGTGGCG
>JANMHH010000016.1:0-9465 GCA_031375065.1 Rubrivivax sp.
AACGCGATCTGCGCCAGGCGGCGTACGCCTTCAGCTGTGATCTGCAGAGCCAGCCCTTCGGTGGCCAGCAGGGCCTGGTACTGCTTGATCAGGCTGGCGTGGGTGCTGGTGAGGATGGCTTCGAAGTCGCCCACGCTCAAGGGGCTGAGTTCGACCCGGATCGGGAATCGCCCCTGCAGTTCCGGGATCAGGTCGCTGGGCTTGGCCAGGTGAAAAGCGCCGCTGGCGATGAACAGCATGTGGTCGGTCTTGACCGGCCCGTACTTGGTGCTGACGGTGGTGCCTTCCACCAGCGGCAGCAGGTCGCGCTGCACGCCTTGGCGGCTGACCTCGGCGCCGCCGTGGTCGCTGCGCGAGGCCACCTTGTCGATTTCGTCGATGAAGACGATGCCGTTGCTTTCGGCGTTGGCCAGCGCGGCGGCACGGATTTCATCTTCATTGACCAGCTTGGCGGCTTCTTCTTCGATCAGCTTGGGCAAGGCCTCGCCGATCTTGAGCTTGCGGGTCTTGCGCTGGGCCTGGTTCATCTGGCTGAACAAGCCCTTGAGCTGCTCGGCCATGTCTTCCATGCCGGGCAAGCCGTTCATGCCGCCTGGCCCCAGCACTTCCAGCGTCGGTTTGCTGTCGGCCAGTGACAGCTCGATTTCCCTGTCGTTCAGCGTGCCCTCACGCAGCCGCTTGCGCAGCACCTGGCGCGCGGTGTTGTCGGGCGTGGGCGTGATGTCGGCGCCAAAGCCCACTGGCGTGCCGCTGTGGCGTGGTGGTGGCACCAGCGCGTCCAGCACGCGTTCTTCGGCCGCGTCTTCGGCGGCTGCGCGTTTGGCGCGCATGTGGCGCTCGCGTTCCTGCTTGACGGCGATGTCCATCAGGTCGCGCACGATGGTGTCGACGTCCTTGCCGACATAGCCGACTTCGGTGAACTTGGTGGCTTCGACCTTGATGAACGGCGCGTCGGCCAGTTGGGCCAGGCGACGCGCAATCTCGGTCTTGCCCACCCCAGTGGGGCCGATCATCAGGATGTTCTTGGGCGTGATCTCGCTCTTCAGGGCGCCTTCCACCTGCTGACGACGCCAGCGGTTGCGCAAGGCAATCGCCACCGCGCGCTTGGCGGCGTTTTGGCCCACGATGTGGCGGTCGAGTTCGCTGACGATCTCTTGTGGCGTCATGCTCATGCGGCAACCTCGCCCAAAGTCTCGACGGTGTGGTTCTGGTTGGTGTAGATGCAGATGTCGCCGGCAATTTCCAGTGAGCGCTTGACCATTTGCGAAGGTGTCATGTCGGTGTGCGCCAGCAGGGCCCGAGCGGCCGCCTGGGCATAGGCGCCGCCCGATCCGATGGCCACGATGCCGTGCTCGGGTTCCAGCACGTCACCGTTGCCGGTGATGATCAGGCTGCTGGTGGCGTCGGCCACCGCCAGCATGGCTTCCAGGCGGCGCAGCACGCGGTCGGTGCGCCAGTCCTTGGTAAGTTCGATGGCGGCGCGCTGCAGGTGGCCCTGGTGTTTTTCCAGCTTGGCCTCGAAGCGCTCAAACAACGTGAAGGCGTCGGCCGTGGCGCCGGCAAAGCCGGCCAGGACCTGGTCACGAAACAGCTTGCGCACCTTGCGCGCGCTGGACTTGACGACGATGTGCCCCAGCGTGACCTGGCCGTCGCCGCCCAAGGCGACGATGGGCCCGCGCCGCACGCTGACGATGGTGGTGCCGTGGTATGAATCCATAGGGGTTGCAAATGGGGTTGAATCGCAGCAGATCAAGCCACGAGATGTGGCTTGAGTGAGTCAGCGAAGGCGGGTTCTCGGATCGCAGCCCGCGCCAGCGGCTGCAACCTCAAGTGCCGGCATGGAACCGGCTTTGCCGGGCCATCGGCGGCGCCCCCTGGGGGGAGCGCCGAAGGCGCTACGGGGGGGTCAATTTTTTCGGACCTGCACCTTGGCATGCTCGTTGATGCCCATGGCACCAAAGAACAGCGCCAACAAGCGGTGCGCGTCAACAAACTGCACTGCGCGCGCTTCGTTGCGGCGCGACAGCACCCAGTTCAGCAGGTCGCCAGCGGCAATGAAGTCGACCCGGATCAGTCGCGCGCAGGACACGCTGACCACCGGTGCCGTGCCCAGTTCGGTCAGCAGCTTGCTCAGCGTCTGGCTGATGTCACCCACCAACTGGCCCGACAGTTCGACGTGCGAAACCTCAATGCCGCCACCGATGTCTTCGACCAGCCCGGACTCCAGGAAACTGGTCGACACGTCGCTGACCATCGACATCGGCGGGTTGCGGGTGGACAGGTTGCTGCCGCTGATGTGGACCTTGCAGCGGGTGGGCTCCCAAGACGGCGGGCTGACCTCGTAGGTCACGCAATAGTCGATGGCGGCTTCGTCAAACTGGTCGGCCCGGTTGGCCAGGCGCAGGCCGTCCAGGCGGGTCAGCCAATAGGCCGGGTCGGCGTCGCGCACACCGGTGGGCGCCGCTTCCTGCAGCACGTTGAACAGGCAGTCGCCGGCCAGCCAGCGCATTTCCAGCGACTGCCCCGCCCACAGACGGAAGATGGTCGACAGCTGCATCGCCGCCTCGGCGTCGATGCGCTGCAGGCCGCTCCAGTCGAGGATCCACGGCAGCGGCATTTGCAGCGTTTGCGAGCGCAGGCGTGCCACCGCCTCGATGTCCAGGTGATCGGGGCAGACCCAGCCCACGTCGCCCGCCAGGCTGCTGCGCGAGCTGGAAGACGTGACGATGGGTTCGTCGGCCAGCGCGTCGGCCACCAGCTTGGGCATCGAATACCACTGCGGCGCGCTCCAGCCGAACTGTTGCGCGTAGTCCAGCGCCAGGCTCTCGAAGCGCTGCTGTTGTCCGGTGGCACGGTAAAGGTCGAACAAGACCAGCCAGGTCTCGGCGTGTTCCGATCGGCCGCCGCCGGCGCTGGTGATGCGCTGCAGGGCCTCTTCGCACTGGCCAAAGTCGGCGTTGGCAAAGGCGATCACGGCCTCGTCCAGTTCGGGGTCGTGCATGACCTCGCTGACTTCAACCGCAAAGGGGCTGCTGAAGTCGGAGTTGTCGCCCACCGGTTCCAGGCTGGAGCTGGCGCCCACGCTGAACCCCGAAGTCGCTGCAGGGGCGGGCGCCGGGCTGGCGGCCGGCACCGGCATCGCGGCGTCAAACGACACCGCCGACATCGGGGCCAGCGGCGGCAGGCCGGTGGCCATTTGCACCGGCGCTGGCGTTGAAGGCGGCGGCAGGTGGATGTCGGGCAGCGGTGCAGGCGTGGGGCTGCGAAACGGGTTGTCGTAGGCCGGTGTGTGCACGCCCGAAGTCGTCTCGACAGGGGCTGGTGCGGGGCTGTAGCTGCCGGGTCCACGACCACGGCCGGTGCTGTTGAAGCCGGCGTCGCCGACCATTTGCTGCTCGATCTCGTCGATCTTGGCCTTGACGCCGTCGGGGCGGGCGGTGGAGGTTTCAGGCGCGCGTGACTCCGAATCGTCCAGCCGTGACGAGGTGCCCAAAGTGGCCAGCTGTTCAGGCGACAGGCCCTCGCGGCGCACCCGACGCAACATGTCGAACTCGCGCTTGCGCACAAAGTCGTTGCGGCGCTTGCGCTCGATCATGGCCTTGAGCTCGGACTTTTCGAGCTCCAGGTCCTGGTTGTCTGCCTGGCGCGAATTGAGATCGGTCCAGTCGGTGGCAGGGTTCGCAACGAACCGCACCATCTTTCTGAAGAAGCTCTCATTTTCGGCCATGAAGGAATGGTACTCCGGCAGGTGTGTGCCCAGGCCATGCTCGGGGCTGGCCCCAGCATGCACAGGCAAGGGGCGTGAAAAGGGTCGCGGTGACCCTTTTCACACGGGAGGGTTTCAGTCGCCGAACATCTTTTGCTTGAGTTCGCGGCGCTGCTGGGCTTCGAGCGACAGCGTGGCCGTGGGCCGCGCCATCAAGCGCGCCAGGCCGATCGGCTCGCCGGTTTCGTCGCAATAGCCGTATTCGCCCGTTTCCAGGCGGGTCAACGATTGCGAAATCTTCTTCAGCAGCTTGCGCTCGCGGTCGCGGGTGCGCAGCTCCAGCGCATGCTCTTCTTCGATGGTCGCCCGGTCGACGGGGTCGGGCACGATCGAGGTGTCTTCGCGCAGGTGCTCGGTGGTCTCGCCGGCGCTGGACAGCAGGTCGTCTTTTTGTTGTTGCAAGCGGGCGCGGAAGAAGTCCAGCTGCTTGTCGTTCATGAACTCCGACTCGGGCATGGCCAGGATTTCGGCGTCGGTGAGTTCGCGGCCAGGCTTGGTTTTCCAGGCGTTGGCGGTCTTCGGATCGACCTTTTGGGCGACCTTCGGCAGGTCGGCCGCCTCCGACATGTCGCGGGCGGCGGGTTTGGCCGCTGGTGCGAAGCGGTCGGTGAACCGGTTGGTAAAGGGCGGTGGTGCTGGCAAGGGAAGGGGGGCCGTGAGGGCATTTCGCGCCGCTGCAGCCTTGGAGGCTGCAGAGGGTGCCTTGGCGGGTGCAGCAGCGGCAGGGGCCGCTGGTTTGGCGGCCGTTTTGGCCACAGGTGAGGTCACAGGAGGAATCTCGGGTTTAACGCTGGGTTGAGGGGTTGGCTTGGCCGCAGTCTTGGGCGCCGGTGCAGGGGGCGCTTTGGCTGCAGGCTTGGCCGCAGGTTTGGAAACGGGCTTGGAAACGGGTTTGGAAACGGGTTTGGCCGCCGCCTTGATGCCAGGCTTTGCCGCGGGCGGTTTGGTGGTCTTGGCTGACGGCTTGGAAACAGGTTTGCTGGCCGCTTTGGGCGCCGGCTTGGCGGGGGTCTTGGCGGCGAGCTTGACTGGGGCCTTGGCTGCCGGTTTCGCGGCCGCCTTGGTGGACGTCTTGCTTGGCGCCTTGCTCGACACCTTGCCCGGTTTCTTGGCAGGGCTGCCCTTGGCCGCCGCCTTGGCAGCCGGTTTGGCAGCCGCCTTGACAGGGGCTTTGCTGGTCTTGGCGGCAGTCTTGGCGGAGCCTGACTTGACCGGTGGCTTGCTCACGGGGACCTCCTCCCCTTTCGGGAACGCTGTATCGGACCGTTCAGCCTGGCGCGTTGGCACGCGGTGGGCGGTTATGCCTGGAGGGCCTGGCAGACCCTCAAGGCGCGCGGATTGTAGCCACGCATCGACCGACCGCCGCCGACCCCGCTGAACAGCCCGTGCCGCGCTCTAGACCAGGCACTGCTCCAGCCCTTGCAAGAGCACGTCTTTGGGCAAGTCGATGCCGATGAAGACCACCTTGCTGCCCTTTTCTTCGCCCGGCGCCCATTTGGGCCCCAGGTCGCTGCCCATCAGCTGGTGCACGCCTTGGAAAATCACCTTGCGGTCGCTGCCCTTCATGAACAGCACACCTTTGTAGCGCAGCATCTTGGGACCATAGACCTGGACGATGGCGCTCAGAAAGTCCTCCAGCTTGGCCGGGTTGAAGGCCTTTTTGCTGCGAAAGACAAAGCTCTTGACGTCGTCGTCGTGCGCGTGGTGGTGGGTTTTGTGCGACGGGTGGTCGCAGTCTTCGCCATGCGCGTGGTCGTGGTCGTGATGCCCGTGGGGCTCTTCGGCGTTCAGAAAATCGGGGTCGATTTCCAGCTTGGCGTTGAGGTTGAAGCCTTTCAGGTCAAAGACCTCGGAAATGGGCACCTCGCCGAAGTGCACCTTGCGCTGCGGTGCGCGCGGGTTCATGTGCTTGATGCGGTGGATCAGCGCGTCCACGTCGGCGGCGTCCACCAGATCGGACTTGCTGATGAAGATCTGGTCGGCAAAGCCGATCTGCCGGCGGGCTTCCTGGCGGGTGTCGAGCTGGGTGCCGGCGTGTTTGGCGTCGACCAGGGTCAGCACGCTGTCGAGCAGGTAGCTCTCGGCGATTTCATCGTCCATGAAAAAGGTCTGCGCCACCGGGCCGGGGTCGGCCAGGCCGGTGGTTTCGATCACCACCCGGTCGAACTGCAACTCGCCCTTGCGGCGCTTTTCGGCCAGGTCGCTGAGCGTGGTGCGCAGGTCTTCGCGGATCGAGCAGCAGACGCAGCCGTTGTTCATCTGGATGATCTGCTCCTGGGTGTCGGCGACCAGGATTTCGTTGTCGATGTTCTCTTCACCGAACTCGTTTTCGATGACGGCAATCTTCTGGCCGTGGGCCTCGGACAGCACCCGCTTGAGCAAGGTGGTCTTGCCCGAGCCCAGAAAGCCGGTCAGGATGGTGGCGGGGATCAGACCTTGTGTCATGTCAGGTGGCTCTCAAAGGGTGCCCGGCGGCGAGGCCGAGGTACGTGGGGGCAGAAAGTCAAATTTCAATGCAGCGGTTGGCGCCAGACGCTTTCGGCGCCGCCAGTCAGGTCGACGACCACGTCTGCATGCGCGGCAGCAGCGCGCGGTAGGGCGCCAGCAACAGCACGGCCATCAAAGCCTTCATGGCCAGGTCGCCGGCGGCCAGCATCAGCCAGTTCATGTCCGACCCGGCAAAGGCCAGAAAGAAGAACACACCGGTGTCGACGGCGCTGGCCACCAAGGAACCGATCAGCGGCGCCTTCCACCAGGTCTGCTGACGCCACCGGTTGAACACCGCCACGTCCATCAACTGCGACACCAGGAAGGCGGTGCCGGAGGCCAGCGCAATGCGCCAGGGCGCCAGCCCGAGCGACACCGCCACCGCCACGGCAAAGCCGATCCAGGCCACCCGACGGGCGACCTGCGGCCCCAGGGCGCGGTTGGTCAGGTCGCTGACCAGGAACACCAGGGGATAGGTGAATGCGCCCCAGGTCAGCCAGTCGTTGATCGGGTACTGCACCGCCACGTTGGACAGCACGATGATGGCTGCCATGGCGGCAACGGGCAGGCTGAGGGTGCGAAAGGTCGCTGGGGTCATGGGGGAAGAAGGTCGTGCGGCAGGGGCCCGTATTGTGGCTGCTGCGGGCAGCGCGTGTCGGTCAGCATGGATGGGGCTCTAAGGATGGGGCTACAGGCACCCAGTTGAGTGGGTCGTGCTGCCGGGTCGTGCTGGCGAGGCCGGGCTGCATGGACCGGGCTGGCCTGGCCCGGCAACCGCACTCGGTTATTCTTGCCGCCCTACCCACTGCCGGCACCGCTGCTCGTGTCAGACCCCGCACCTCCCAGGTCCGCGCGTGAACGAAGCTTCACCGCGGACAAGCGAACCTTCTTTGAGCGCCTGGTCGAATTCATTTCGCCGGGCCCCGACAGCAAGGCCGAGTTGATCAAGACCTTGGCCGACGCCGAGAACCGCGAACTGATCGAACCCGAGTCGCGCCTGATGCTCGAAGGCGTGCTGCGCATGGCCGACATGACGGCCGGCGACGTGATGGTGCCGGCCACCCGCATGGACCTGCTGTCGATCGAGGCCGATTACGACGAGATCCTGGCTGCGGTGATCGAGACCGCACACTCTCGCTTCCCCGTCTACGAGGGAGGGCGCGAAAACATCCTGGGCATCCTGATGGCCAAGGACCTGCTCAAGCTGCAGCGTGCGCCCGAGCTCAACCTGCGCACGCTGCTGCGGCCGGCGGTGTTTGTGCCCGAAAGCAAGCGGCTCAACGAATTGCTGCGCGACTTTCGCTCCAACCGCAACCACCTGGCCGTGGTGATCGACGAGTTTGGCAACACCGCGGGCTTGATCACGATCGAAGACGTGCTGGAAGAAATCGTCGGCGAGATCGAAGACGAATTTGACGAGCAGGAACAGGAAAACGGCATCTACACGCTGGCTGACGGCAGCCATCGCGTGGCGGGCGATGTGTCGGTGGCGGCGGTGAACGAAGCCTTTGGTACGCGCCTGGGTCTGGATGACTTCGACACCATCGGTGGCATGGTGGCTCATGAACTGGGCCGCGTGCCGCGCCGTGGCGAAGCGGTGGTGGTCGGCGGCCTGAGTTTCACGGTGATGATTGCCCGTGGCGGCGCCGTGCGCTGGTTCCGGGTGGCACGTGTTCCCAGTGTGACCACGGCCGACGGCGGCGACGTCGACTGACGTTTGGGTTGATCGGTCGCACCCTCATTTGGCCGATCCCCCGACCGATCCGATGACCGATCCGATGACCGTTCGATCATCCGAGGCAAGCCCCGGGATGCCTTGGGGATCCACCAGGCCGTGGCACCGCGTTGAGCCCTGGGCAGCGGCTGCATTGGGCGCCTTGCAGACCCTGGCCTTGGTTCACACCGTGTGGTGGCCGCTGGCGGTGCTGACCCTGGCCTGGCTGGTCTGGCGCCTGGACATGGCCAGCCCGCGTCGCGCCGCCTGGCTGGGCTGGTTGTACGGCACGGCCTGGCTGTGCGCCAGCGTGTGGTGGCTGTTCATCAGCATGCACCGCTATGGCGGCCTGCCCGCGCCCTTGGCTGCTGGGGCCGTGCTGGCGCTGTCGGCGGCGTTGTCGCTTTACCTGGCCCTGGCAGCGGGCCTGTACGCGCGCTGGCGGCGCGGCACGGCGGGCGATGCGGTTTTGTGGGCGGCGCTGTGGTTGCTGGCCGAGTTGGCCCGCGGGCTCGTTTTCACTGGCTTCCCCTGGGCGGCCTCGGGTTACGCGCTGGTCGACTCACCGGTGGCCGCGCTGGCGCCCTGGTTGGGTGTCTACGGCATGGGCGCCTTCATGGCGGTGCTGGCGGTGGCCCTGCTGCGGCTGCTGCGCTCGCGCGGCCGCCGCTGGCGCCTGGCGGCTGTTGCGGCCGCCATCGTCGCGGTGCCGACCGTCGATCCGATCACCTTCACGCAGCCCGCCGGCGAACTGCGCGTGGTGCTGCTGCAAACCAACGTCAAGCAGGACGAAAAGTTCGCTGCCGAGCGCATGCCCGAATCACTGGCCTGGGTGGCGCGAGAAATGCTCACGGCACGCGCCGACCTGGTGCTGGTGCCCGAAACCGCGATTCCGCTGCTGCCCTTCCAACTGAAGGATTTTGCGCCCGGCTACTGGGAGACGCTGCGCGAACACTTTGCCGCGCCCGGTGCCGACGGCGCACGGGCCGCCTTGGTGGGTGTGCCGCTGGGCGACTTTGATCGCGGCTACACCAACTCGGTGGCTGGTTTGTCGGCCGGCCCGGCCTACCGCTACGACAAGTGGCACCTGGTGCCCTTTGGCGAGTTCATCCCGACCGGCTTTCGCTGGTTCACCGAGTTGATGAACATCCCGCTGGGCGACTTTGCGCGTGGCGTGCTCAACCCGCCTTCGTTCCCCGTCGCGGGCCAGCGCGTAGGCCCCAACATTTGTTATGAAGACCTGTTTGGCGAAGAGCTGGCGCGGCGCTTTGTCGACCCAGCCTTGGCGCCCACGGTGCTGGCCAACATCAGCAACATCGGTTGGTTCGGCGACACCATGGCCATCCCGCAGCACCTGAACATCTCGCGCCTGCGCACGCTGGAACTGCAACGGCCGATGCTGCGCGCCACCAACACCGGCGCCACCGCCATCATCGACCACACGGGACGGGTGACCGCGCAACTGGCGCCGCACACCCAGGGTGTGTTGCCCGGCGTG
>JANMHH010000068.1:0-5651 GCA_031375065.1 Rubrivivax sp.
CTGGGCCTCACGCTGCCGGTGGCGCGGGTCATCGTCAACCAGGCGCATTGCATTGCCACCGGGGGTAGTTTTGACAACGGCCTGCCGTTTTCGCTGTCGATGGGCTGCGGCACCTGGGGCCGCAACAATTTCTCGGACAACATGACCGTGCGCCAGTTCATGAACATCACCCGCGTGTCGCGCCCCATTGCCGAACAGGTGCCCACCGAGGACCAGATCTTTGGCGCGCTGTTCGACAAGTTTGGACGCGCATGAGCGCACAGATCCGTCCCCGCAACTTGCAGACCATTCGGGAGCTGGTCGACCACCAAGCCGTTGCGCGGCCACAAGCAGTGCTGGCGTTGGACACCGAGAGTCAGGCCGAGCTGAGCTTTGGCGGTCTGGCCCGGCACCTCACCTCCATCGACGCCTGGCTGACCGAAGCCGGCGCTTCAGTGGGCCGCACCGTGGCGGTGGTGATGCCCAACGGCCTGGGCACCTTGCGGCTGCTTTTGGGTGCCATGGCCACCGGCCGCTGTGTGGTGCCTGTGAACCTGCTGTCGCAAGCCGACGTGCTGCGCCATGTGCTGGACCACTCGGACTGCAGCCTGGTGGTCTGCGCGCCTGAATGGCAAGAGCGCGTGGCCGCAGCGCTGGCCCTGATAGACCGCCCGCTGGCGCTGCGCCTGGCCGACCCGCAGGCCTTGACCTTGAACGGCGAACAGCCGGGCGCCGCTGGGGTCCCCATGCCGCTCAGCTGCATGCCGCCCAGCCCGGTGCCGGGCGACCCCGCGCTGCTGATGTACACGTCGGGCACCACCGGCCAGCCCAAGGGTGTGCAGCTCACCCAGGCCCAGCTCTGCGCCAACGCGCACGCCATCGCAGCCGAGCATCAACTGGGCGCAGCCGACCGCGTGCTGGGTGTGCTGCCGCTGTACCACATCAATGCCTACGTGGTGACCATGCTCACCCCGCTGGCCACCGGCGGCAGCGTGGCCATGGCGCTGCGCTTTTCGGCCGCGCGCTTCTGGGCGCAGGCCGCGGCCACGCACTGCACCTGGCTGAACGTGGTGCCCACCATCGTGTCGTTTCTGCTGGAAGGGCCAGTACCGCCGAAGGATCAGGTTGCAGGGCTGCGCTTTTGTCGATCAGCTTCTGCGGCCTTGCCGGTGGACCACTTGATGGCATTTGAATCGCGCTTTGGCATCGGCATCATTGAGACCATGGGCTTGACCGAAACCGCCGCACCGGCGTTTTCCAACCCGCTGGACCCGGCCCTGCGCAAGCCCGGCGCCGTGGGCCGTGCTTCGGGCTGCGAGGCCCGTGTGGTGGACGCGCAGACCCTGCTGCCGCTGCCCGATGGCACCACCGGCGAAATCACCATCCGCGGCCCCCAGGTCATGCGCGGCTACTACAAAGACCCGCAGGCCACCAAGGCGGCCTTCACGCTGGACGGCTGGTTGCGCACCGGCGACCTGGGTCGGCGCGACAGCGACGGCTTTTTCTTCGTCACCGGCCGCATCAAGGAACTGATCATCAAAGGCGGCGAAAACATCGCCCCGCGCGAGATTGATGAAGCGCTGCTGCGCCACCCCGACGTGCAAGACGCCGCCGCCGTGGGCATCCCCGACCGCCACTACGGCCAGGAGATCATGGCCTGTGTGGTGCTGCGCGAGGGCGCGCAGGCCAGTGAAGCGCAACTGCTGGCGTTTTGCGAAGCCCAGCTGGGGCGATTCAAGACGCCGAAGGTGCTGCGGCTGGTCGCCGACCTGCCACGCGGCCCGTCGGGCAAGGTGCAGCGGCTGAAGTTGCGCGATCTGGCGCCGCCTGGCAGTTGATCCGCTGGCGTCACGGGATCAGCCTGCTGGGGACTGACTGACACAGGGCGGTCGAACGGACTGCGCGTCGCGCCACCGTTCGGCGGGCTGTGACTGCTTTGTGGTCGCAAGGGTGGAGGTTTTGGGCAGCCGCCTTCGACCCAAAGGCGCCCGTGGCAGTTTTCTCGGCGAGAGACCGGTCTACCCTGAGACTTGACCTTCGCCGACGCCGTCGAGAAAGTCATGGATGGCGGCAGCAGTCGTTCGCAGGTGGCAGCCACCGAGCCGGACCAAATCCCGGCTGAACGACCGCAGACGTTTACGAAGTACATGGGCCGAGCTTTGATTTGGGAGCGCAAAGACGGGGCGGCGAGCGATCTTCAGCGCTCAATCCCGCCCGAAATGATGGCTCACGGCAGAACTGTTTCCCGGATGCCTGGCATTCGATGTGCGGTAGCCAGGAGCGGTCAAGTCCCTCGCGCGCGTGCCGAAATGCGGTGAAGTGCCGCACTGCATTGAACCCACTCGCTCGCCCCAAACTCTGTGGCTGCTAAACTATTTGCCATGCGTCGTTGGTTTGCCATTGCTCTGCTCGCCTTGTTGCCGTTCCAGTTCACCTGGGCTGCAGTAGCAAGCTATTGCGGGCACGAAACCGATGCGCAGGCGCAGCACTTCGGTCACCACGAGCACCAGCACCATGGTGATGCGTCCGTTGACCAGGACATTGGCGATGTGGCTGGCAAGACCGTCGGCAGCAGCGATCTCGACTGTGGACACTGCCATGGCACTTGCTCGGCGATGCCCACACCCAGTGACCGGTTGATGCCACTCGCTATCGCCTCGCATCCGGCCACACTGGACGAAGGCATCGTGCGCACCCTGACGCACAGCCCGCCCGAACGCCCTCAGTGGGCAGCCCTCGCCTGATTGGCGAGGCGGGCCACGTCTTCTTCCTGAAGCCCGTTCGCGCCTGACCGCGTGCCGTCGTCGACGGCCGCTCAGCCGCGACGCGACCTGCTGGGTCGCCCTTGCCGATCTCCCGTGAGTTGTCCTCAACCCTGGAGCATCGGATGGACCGACGAAATTTCATCACGCACGCACGCTGGCGAACGACCGCCAGCGCCACGCTGGCCCTTGCCGTCGCATTTGCACTGAGCGCTGTCGCGGCGGGTGCGTTGGCCCAAACCACTGCGAAGCCCGAAGGGTTGACGCTGAGCCAGGCCTTCGAAGCGGCATGGGCGCGCCAACCCGAGCTGGCAGCCCTGGCGGCACGCCGGGACGCAGCCCGGGCACAGCAACAAGCCGCACAGTCCTGGACGCCCGAGCCTGTGGCGGTGGAACTGGCCGGCAAGACCGACCGCTTGAACCGCAACCTGGGCACGCGCGAATACGAGGCCGGCGTTTCCATCCCGCTGTGGCTGCCCGGCGAGCGCGTGCGCAGCCAGGCGCTGGCCCAGGCCGAGGGCCGTGCCGTCGAAAGCCGCACCACCGCAGCCCAGCTGCGCGTGGCTGCCGCAGTGCGTGAAGCCTGGTGGAACTGGCAACGCGCGCGTGCCGATGCCGCCACTGCGCAGGGCCAACTCGACAACGCGCAACGGATCGCAGCCGATGTCGGCAAACGGCTCAAGGCCGGCGATCTGGCACAGGCCGACCAGCACCAGGCCGATGGCGCCGTGGCCGCCGCCCAGGCGTCAGTGGCGCAGGCGCAAGCCGCCGTCACCGTGGCCGAGCAGTCCCTGCGCACGCTGGTGGCGTCCCCCGGCCTGGCGCTCACAGCCGGCCCGGCGGATCTCATCGCCGAGCCGGAGCCTGGCGCTGCGGCAACGGACATGGACACGCACGGCGAGTTGCTGGCGCTGAAGGACCGCGCCTCAGTGGCCGAAGGCGTGGCGGCCCTGGCGGCGACGCAGTCGCGCGCCAACCCCGAACTGACGATCGCCACCACGCGTGACCGTGGTGCCTCGGGTGAGGCCTGGCAACAGACCTTCACTGTAGGCGTGCGCATTCCTTTCGGGGCGGGTCCGCGTCACGACGCGCGCACAGCCGCCGCGCGGGCGGAGACCATCGAGTTGCAGGCGCAGTTGAATCTGGAGCGGGCTCGGCTGGCGGGTGAACGTGACTCGGCCAAGGCACGCACCGAATCGGCCCGGCTGCAGTTGGCAGCGGCCGAGCGCCGCGCGCAACTGGCGCGCGAGTCCCGCGGCTTCTTCGACAAGTCCTTCCGCCTGGGCGAGACTGATCTGCCGACCCGACTGCGCATCGAGGCCGAAGCGGCCGAGGCTGATCGTCAGGCTGCACGCAGCCGCATCGAGCTCGCCGCCGCCATCTCCGCATGGCGCCAGGCGCTTGGCTTGTTGCCGTAGTGAAGCCCGCACCTGCGACGAAGCCAACCGACGCTCAACCAAACACATCTTCCGGACATCCACCCATGAAACCCTTCCACTCTCTGGTCGCGATTCCTCTCGCGATCCTGATCCTGGTGCCCCATCTTGCGATGGCCGGCCCCGGCCACGACCACGGCGTAGCCGCACCCACGGCCACCGGTGCCGCACTGCCCAGATTCGCCGCCGTGTCGGACCTGTTCGAACTGGTCGGCGTGCTCAACGGCAAGCAGATCACGCTGTACCTGGACCGTGTGGCTGACAACAGCCCCGTCACCGAAGCCCAGATCGAACTCGAGATCGGCGGCAAGAAGTTCAAGGCAGCCAAACAAGGCACAGACGAGTTCGAAGTCGTGCTGGCCGAAGCGCCCAAGCCTGGCGTCCTGCCGGTCACTGCCACAGTGAGCGCGGGTACCGACACCGACTTGCTGGCCGGCGAGCTCGACATCCACGAAGCCGCAACCGCTGACGAGGCGGCCCACGCGCATTCGTGGAAGGAATATGCAGGCTGGGCAGCGGGAGGGGTCGCCGTGCTGGCGATCCTGCTGACTGTCGGTCGCCGCGTGCTGTCGTCGCGCCAGATCCGTGTCGGGGGGGCGGCATGAACAGCGCGCTGAACTTTCTCAAAGGGCGACTGGCCGTCATCACCAGCACCGTGCTGATGCTGTCCGCCATGCCTGTGGCCCAGGCCGGCCCCGGACACGACCACGGCGATGCGCCCGCGGCGCCCAGCGCCAACGGCCCGCAGCGCCTTCCCGACGGCAGTGTGTTCCTGCCCAAGCCGGCGCAGCGCCAGCTGGGAGTGCGCACCATGGCCACGGTTGACGCCGAACTGCCGCGCTCGGTGGAACTCACCGGCAAGGTGCTGATGGACCCGAACGCCGGGGGCAAGGTGCAGCCGCTGAATGCCGGGCGCATCGAGCCCGGTCCGCGCGGCCTGCCCAACCCGGGCCAGACGGTGCGCAAGGGCGAGGTGCTGGCCTACGTGGTGCCCTCGACAGCACCCATCGAACGCTCCAACCAGTCGTCCCAGCTGGCCGAGCTGCGCGCGGCCAAGTCGCTGGCCGACAAGCGCGTAGCCCGCTTGAAGGAACTGGCGGACACGGTGCCGCGCAAGGACATCGAAGCGGCAGAAAGCGAATCCGCCAGTCTGGCCGAACGCATTGCCGCGATCGGTGGCGGCCTGGCCACGCGTGAAGCCCTGGTGGCGCCCGTGTCCGGCGTCATCGCGTCGGCGCATGCGGTGGCCGGCCAGGTGGTGGATGCGCGCGAGCTGCTGTTCGAGATCGTCGACCCGAGCCGCCTGCGCATCGAGGCCCTGGCCTTCGATCCAGCGCTGGCGGCCAATGTGGGCAGCGCCACGCTGTCTGTCGGCAACCAGCGTGTGCCGTTGGAGTTCATCGGTGCCGCGCGCAGCCTGCGCGAGCAGGCGCTGCCGCTGGTCTTCCGCGCCCAGGGCACTGCCCTCAACAGC
>JANMHH010000071.1:0-13632 GCA_031375065.1 Rubrivivax sp.
GCTTCGGCCATGTCGGTGGGCGGCTCCAAGGTGTCGATGACGGCGACCAAGGCGTCGGCGTCTTCCAGATCCTGAGGGTCGAAGTGCATGAACAGCAGCGCCAAGGGCTCGACCAGTTCGGGGTCTTCCATGGCCATCAGATCGGGGAAAAACTCCATTGCAGCCGCAAAGCCCGCGGTCCACGGCAGAACACATTCGCCCGGGTTGGCATCACCATCGAGCTGGTAGATCCACGGGTCAAACCACTGGCGTTCGCCAATGGCGGCATTCAGCTCGGCATGGCGCCGTTCAACCAAGGCTTGAAGTTCGGCCAGCGTGCCGGTGGCTGGTGCCGGCCGCCCTTCCAGGTCCACCACAAAAGGCCACCAGCGGCTGACCGGCAGTGCACGCGGCTGCAGCAACACGCCGCACAGGTAGCCGTCGAGCGCGCTCACGTCCATCGGCTGCAGAGGCTCGGGCAGCGCGTCCAGCAATTCCTGCAGCCGCATCAGGTCGTCGTCGCCAAGGGGGGGTGTTGCTTGCACAGGTGGCCGATGGGTGGTTGAACGGGCTGACAGCGTGACGCAGCGCGCGGTTGGACGGGAAGGGTCGATCCGTTGGGGAAGTTAGGGGGGCTCCCCGTGTTCGGGGGGGCTCCGACCACACCGCAACGACTAAATTGCGGGCCGTTGGCGCCACCACTCCAGGATTGTGGAGCAGGCCACGCCTACCGTCCCAACGATGTCCTCTTCGGAGGACTTGTCTCAACCCGCTGCGCAAGCAGCGGGTTCTTTTTTTGGGGCGGGGCTTAAGCGGCACTAGACTGCACGGTTCACCGGACAGGAGACCATCTCATGGGCGCACCCCAAGCCTTCACCAGCGACGCCGATGTCGGCCACTGGATCAACGGCGCCACACAGCGTGGCAGCGGCAGCCGCAGCCAGACCGTTTGGAACCCCACCACGGGCGCACCAGCACGCCAGGTTTTGTTGGCCAGCGAGGCCGATGTCAACGCAGCGGTGGCCGCCGCCGCCGCCGCTCAACCAGCCTGGGGCGACCTGCCGCCGCTGCGGCGCGCGCGCGTGATGAACAACTTCCTGGCGCTGCTCAACCAGCACAAGGACAGCCTGGCCGCGATGATCACGGCCGAGCACGGCAAGGTCTTCACCGATGCCCAGGGCGAAGTCTCACGCGGCATCGACATCGTTGAATTTGCCTGTGGCATCCCGCAGTTGCTCAAGGGCGACTACACCGACCAGGTCAGCACCGGCATCGACAACTGGACGCTGCGCCAGCCGCTTGGCGTGGTGGCCGGCATCACGCCGTTCAACTTCCCCTGCATGGTGCCGATGTGGATGTACCCGGTGGCGCTGGCCTGCGGCAATGCCTTCATCCTCAAACCCAGTGAGCGCGACCCATCGCCGGCGCTGTTGATGGCCGAGCTGCTGAAAAAAGCCGGCCTGCCCGACGGGGTGTTCAACGTCGTACAGGGCGACAAGGTCGCGGTGGACGCCCTGCTCAAGCACCCCGACGTGCGGGCTTTGTCCTTCGTGGGCAGCACACCGATTGCCCAATACATCTACGAGACCGGCGCTCACCACGGCAAGCGCGTGCAGGCCCTGGGCGGCGCCAAGAACCACATGGTGGTGATGCCCGACGCCGACATCGAGCAGGCCGTGGACGCCTTGATCGGCAGTGCCTACGGCAGCGCCGGTGAGCGCTGCATGGCCATCAGCGTGGCGGTGTTGGTGGGTGACGTGGCCGACAAGATCGTGCCGCTGCTGGCCCAGCGCGCCAAGACACTGAAAGTCAAGAACGGCATGGAGCTGGACGCCGAGATGGGCCCCATCGTCACGCAAGAAGCCCGCGACCGGATTGAAAAGTACATCGGTGTGGGCGTTGAAGAGGGCGCCCAACTGGTGGTCGACGGGCGCGGTCAGAAGGTCAAGGGGTTTGAAGGTGGCTTTTTCACGGGCGGCACGCTGTTTGACCACGTCACGCCCACCATGCGCATCTACAAAGAAGAAATCTTCGGTCCCGTGCTGGCCTGCGTGCGCGTGCCCGACATGGCCCGTGCGCTGCAGCTGATCAACGACCATGAATTTGGCAACGGCGTGGCCTGCTTCACCAGCGACGGTGGCGTGGCGCGCGAGTTTGCGCGCCGCGTTCAAGTGGGCATGGTGGGCATCAACGTGCCGATCCCCGTACCCATGGCGTGGCACGGTTTTGGCGGCTGGAAACGCAGCCTGTTTGGCGACATGCACGCCTATGGAGAAGAAGGCGTGCGCTTTTACACCAAGCAAAAGAGCGTGATGCAGCGTTGGCCCGACAGCATCGGCAAGGGCGCTGAATTTGTGATGCCGACGTCCAAGTAGATCGCGCCGCCTTGTGCAGACAACCCAGCCCCTGAACCTCAGCCGCCGCCACCTGCTTTGCGCGTCGACGTTGGCCGCCATTGGCGCCGCCCACGCGCAGCCGGCGTCCCCAGCCCAGCCTGCAGGCTTTGCGCAGGCCGACCTGGAATGGGCTGAGCGCCTGCGCGACGCCGCGATGGCTGACAGCGAAGCCTGGGCTTTGTTGCGACAGCTGTGCACTGAAGTGGGCGCCCGCCCGGCTGGCTCGGACGGTGATGTCAAAGCCGTGGCCTGGGCCCATGCGGCCATGCAACGCCTGGGTTTGTCAGCCGTTCGCGCCGAGCCTTTGAACCTGCGTGTCTGGCAGCGCGGGCCGGCCTCGGCGCGCTTGGTGGCGCCGGTGGACGAAGCCTTGGTGATGGCCGCCTTGGGCAACAGCGTGGCCACACCGGCCGAAGGCATCACCGCCGAGGTGGCTTGGTATCCCAGCCTGGCTGCGCTGCAGGCCGACGACAGCGACCGGCCACGCGGGCGCATCGTGTTCATCGATCCCAAGATGGAGCGTTTTCGTGATGGCCGCGGTTATGGCCCGGCGGTGGGCGCCCGCGTCAACGGGGCGGTGCTGGCGGCCAAGAAGGGCGCGCTGGCGTTGGGCATTCGTTCGATTGGCACCGACCGTGATCGCATCGCACACACTGGGGCCATGGCCTACGAAATCGGCGCGCCGCGCATTCCGGCTTTTGCGGTGTCGGTGCCGGACGCCGAGCGTCTGGCCAGTCTGCAGGCGCAAGGTCAGGTCATGCGGCTGCACCTGCAGCTGTCGTCCAGGAGCGATGTCGACGCGGTCACCCACAACGTGATCGGCGAAGTACCGGGCACCGACTTGGCCCACGAGATCGTGCTCATCGGCGCCCACCTGGACAGCTGGGACCTGGGCCAGGGCGCCCAGGACGACGGTGCCGGCGTGGCCATCGTGACCGCCGCCGCAGCGCAACTGGTGCGCATGAAACTGCGCCCCCGCCGCACCGTGCGCGTGGTGCTGTTTGGCAACGAGGAAAACGGCTTCGACGGTGCGCGGGCCTACGGCGATCGTTATGCCAGCGTGCCGCACCAGTGGGTGGGCGAAAGTGATTTTGGCGCGGGCAAGGTGTGGCAGATGAAAAGCCGTGTGCGGGCTGAAGCCCTGCCACTGGTGGCCAGCATGGCGCAGCTGCTGGCCCCGCTGGGCGTGGCCTGGCCCGCAGACAATGCCAACACCGGTTCGCCGGGCCCTGACGCGGCCGTGCTGATGCGGCGCCACAAGTGGCCGGCGGTGCAGCTCAGTCAGGATGGCACGCACTATTTCGACGTGCACCACACGGTGGCCGACACCTTGGACCGCATCGATCCCGCCACCTTGCCGCAAAACGTGGCTTGCTGGGCCGTGACGGCTTGGCTGGCAGCGCAGGCGCCGTTGTCCTTCGGGCCGCTGAGTTAAGCCCCGATCACGCCACGATCGTCACGGCGAATCACCAGCGTGGCGCTGCGTGGGCGACCGGCGGGGTTGAAGTCGGGCCAGTTGGAAAAGCGGCGCGGCTGCGCCGGGTCGCTGGCACTGCCCGACGTTTCGCCGGGATGCTGGATGTTGACAAACAGGCTGCGGCCGTCGGGCGTCCAGGTCGCGCCTGTGAGTTCGCAGCCCACCGGGCCGGTCAGGAATCGGCGCACCTCACCGGTGCTGGGGTTGCAGGCCAGCAGCTGGTTGTTGCCCAGGCGTGCCAACTCGCCCTTGCCGATGGCGCTGTTGCTCATGTCGGTGCAAATCCACAAGACGCCGCGGTCGTCGAAGGCAATGGTGTCGGGGCTGGAGAACGGATCCCCGACGATGTTGCCCTTGGCCTCGCTGCGGCTGTTGGCCGGGTCGCCGGCCAGCAGCAGGTGGTTCCATCCAAAGCGCTCACCTGAAAAGTCGCCTTGTTCTTTCCAGCGGATGATCTGGCCCATGGTGTTGTTGGCGCGCGGGTTGGCCGCGTCCACACCCGGGCGACCCGCCGCACCACGGTCGCGGTTGTTGGTCAGCGTGCAATAGACCCAGCGCGTGGCGGTGTCGATGGCCAGCCATTCCGGGCGGTCCATCTTGGTGGCGCCCAGCAGGTCGGCGGCCTGGCGTGCCTTGATGGACACCTCGCCTTGATCGGCAAAGCCGTTGGCGGCGGTCAAGGGGCCTTGTCCGTGCTGCATCGGCAGCCAGCGGCCGCTGCCGTCGGCCTCAAAGCGGGCCACGTACAACGTGCCGTGGTCCAGCAATGTGGCGTTGGCCTGGGCGGCGGTTTTGCCACCCCCGGCCGCTGCCATTCTGTCGCGGCTGACGAACTTGTAGATGTACTCAAAGGCCGCGTCTTCGCCCGAATAGACCACCGCCCGCTGGTCTTGTGTCATCGCCACCCAGGCGCCCTCGTGTGCGGCGCGGCCCAGCGCGGTACGCTTGACGGGGGTGCTGTTGGGGTCCATCGGATCGACCTCGACGATCCAGCCAAAGCGGTTGGGCTCGTTGGGGTTGCGCACCGTGTCGAAGCGCGGGTCGAATTCCGGCCAGCGGTACCAGGTGGCCTTGGCGATGCCCCAGCGCTTTTCATGCGCGGTGGGGATGTCGGCGGCGCTGAAGTAGTTGGCCCAGTTTTCTTCGCCGGACAGGTAGGTGCCCCAGGGCGTCATGCCACTGGCGCAGTTGCCGATGGTGCCCAGTGCCGTGCGCCCGGCCGGGTCGGCAGCGGTTTTCATCAGGGCGTGTCCAGCACCGGGGCCGCCAATGGCAAACGGTGTGTTGGCGGTGATGCGGCGCGCATAGCGCGAGGGGCGCACCATTTGCCACCGTTGGTTGACCAACTCGACCTCGATCACGCTGATGCCGTGCGCCGCCTGGGCCTTGCGCACCTTTTCTTCGCTCCAGTTGGCCTGGCCGTCGGGGAACAAGAGGCCGCTGTCGGTGTATTCCTGGTTCACCACCAACAGCCCGCGGCGTGAGCCGTCCAGCGCGAAGTAGTTCAAGCCGTCGTGGTGCATGCCCATTTGCACGGCCTGCTCGGCGGCGCTGTTGCTGGCGTCGAACTGAAAGGCCGGCATGTTTCCAACGATGCCGATGGGTTCGCCCCAGGGTGCCAGTGGCGCTGCGGTGTAGCCCTCGGGCACGGTGACCCGGTCGGCGCTGGAGGCTGGCACCGACTTGAAGCCCAACGAGCGGTCTCCAAATCCACCCAACAACGACGCGCAGCCGCTGACGGGGGCCAGCAACGCTGCCAGAGACAAGCCCATGCCGCCGCGCAAGACGATGCGACGGGCGGGGTCCAGCACATCGTGGATGCTGGGGTTGGCGGACCGGTTGCTGTCCTCCATCTGCGAAAAGTCTTTGGCCAAGGCCGTTGCTCCTGTTCAGCGGCGTTTCAGCCCGCTGTGCTCTGTGGTTGACTTGGGCCAAGCCCAGTGGCGGGCACTGTCGCGCCAGGCCCTCCGGTGGCCCAGTGGCTGCCCATCGTGCGGCTCGTCAAGCAGCTCATCAAGCAGCTCATCAAGCGGCCGCAAAACCCGCCAAGCGCTGGTGGATGATGGCGTGCGCCTCGGCCATGATGCGGTCGATCAGCTCTTTGACCGTCGGCACGTCGTGGATCAAGCCGGCCACCATGCCGCACGACCACGCTCCGGCGTCCATGTCGCCGTCTTTCATGATGCGCGGGTAGACCCCGGCCACCTCGTTGATGATGTCGTCGAATTTCAGGCTGGCGCCCAGCTCGCGCTCTTTCTGAAGCAGGCGGTCGACCGCGTCGTTGCGCAGCACCCGCTCGGTGTTGCGCAAGGGGCGCATCACCAGCCGGGTATCCAACTCGCTGGCCGCGACGATGGCTTGTTTGACCTTGTCGTGCACCGGCGCTTCCTGGGTGGCGATGAAACGGGTGCCCATGTTGATGCCCTGAGCGCCCAGCGCCAGCGCCGCCACCAGCGAGCGCCCGTCGGCCATGCCGCCGCTGGCGACGAACGGAATCTTCAGCTCGTCGGCAGCGCGCGGCAGCAGGATGAAGTTGGGCACGTCGTCTTCACCGGGGTGGCCGCCACATTCGAAGCCGTCCACGCTGACCGCGTCACAGCCGATGCTCTGCGCCTTCAGAGAATGGCGCACCGAGGTGCACTTGTGGATGACCTTGATGCCGGCCTCGTGCAGCGCCGGCAGCCACTTCTGCGGGTTGTTGCCGGCCGTCTCCACCGCCTTCACGCCGCCGTCGATGATGGCGCGGATGTAGCCGGGATAGTCGGGCGAAGTCACCGTGGGCAAGAAGGTCAGGTTGACGCCAAAGGGCTTGTCGGTCATCGCGCGGCAGCGCTTGATCTCAGCCGCCAACAGCTCGGGTGTGCGCTGCGTCAGGCCGGTGATGATGCCCAGCCCACCGGCGTTGGACACCGCAGCGGCCAGTTCGGCAAAGCCGACGTAGTGCATGCCGCCCTGGATGATGGGGTGCTGGATGCCGAACATCTGGGTGATCTGGGTTTTCATCGTCAAGACTCCGAGTGAAGAAAAAAGCGAACCGGCGGGTCAGCCGAAGTGCCGTGCGGCGGACAGTCCAGCCAGCCGCTGCGTGATGTCGAAAAACTGCGCCACCGTTTCATCGATGATGGCCTGCACGCTCTTGACCTCGTGGATCAGGCCGGCCGACTGCCCCGCCAGCGCCGGTGCAGCGTTCATGTCGCCACCAAAGTAGACCTGCTGGATGCCGGCAAAGGCGTTGGCCGCGAGCAGGCCGCTGTCAAACATCGGCTGCGTGTATTTGGTCTTCAGCGCACGGATGCAGGGCGTGGCCTTTTTGTTCAAGACCCAGGTGCCGGTGGCGTCGGCGCTGACGATGGCTTCCTTGTAGTGGGCGTGCACGGGGCTTTCGACACACGACACAAAACGCGTGCCCATCTGGATGCCTTCAGCACCCAGCGCAAACGCCGCCGCCATGCCGCGCCCGTCGACGATGCCGCCGGCGGCGATCAGTGGCACGTCGACCCGTTCGCGTATGGCCTGCAGCAGCACCAGCGTGCTGACCTCTTCGGGGTTCTTGAAGCCGCCGCCCTCGGCGCCTTCGACCACCAGGCCGTCCACGCCGGCGTCGACACACTTCAGCGCGGTGTCCAGCGTGGGCACCGCGTGGTAGACCACGCTGCCCGCGGCCTTCAGCGGCGCGATGAACTTGGCCGGGCTGCCGGCCGACGTGGTGACAAAGCGGATGCCGCTTTCGCAGACGAAGCGCAACATCGCGTCGTCTTTCAAGAAACGGATCGGCAGGTTGACGCCAAAGGGCAGGCCGCTGGCCACCATGTGCGTGATCTGGCGCTGGCAGTTGGCGGTTTCGCCCGACGAGGTTTCGATGATGCCCAGGCCGCCGGCGCGCGAAACAGCCGAGGCCAGCGGTGAACGGGCGATCCAGCCCATGGGCGCCTGGACGATGGGAAAGCGGGCGCCGGTGTGGGCCAGGACTCGGTTCATGGGCGGGGCTCGCAGTGCAGGGGGTTTGGGCGGTGAAAAACGGGGGTGAAAAGCGGCGGTGAAGAGCAGCCGTTCGCGGCCAGCAACGGCCAGCGGCAGGCAGCGATCCACAGCGGCCACCATCGAGCGGCAGCCAGGGTTCAGGGCTGCAGCACCTGGCGCCCGGCCACGCGGCCGTTCGCCAAGTCTTGCAGCGCCTGGTTGACCTCGTTCAGCGGCCGCAAGGCCAGCGGCGGCTGCGGCAATGGCGTGCGCTGGGCCAGGGCCACCAGCTCGCGCAGGTCGGGCAGGCTGCCGACGTAAGAGCCGGTGATGCGCAGCGAGCGCAGCGCAAACATCGGCAGCGGCAGCCTGAACTCGCCGCCAAAGAGGCCCACGATGACCACCTGCCCGGCGCGGCGCACCAGGCCCACGGCCAGGGCGCTGGTCGACTCGCTGCCGACAAAATCCACCACCGCAGCCACGTTGTGCGCGCAGGCCTTGGCGATGACCCGGGCCGCGTCGGGTGCGCCGGGGTCCAAGGCCAGCGTGGCACCCAGCGCCAGCGCCGCTTCACGTTTGGCGGGGTCGGGGTCGATGGCCACGATGCGGGCGCTGCTCATGGTGGCGTAAAGCGCCAGTGCCATCATGCCCACACCGCCGCAGCCGATGATGGCCACGTGGTCATCGGCGCTCATGGGGTCGAGCTTGCGCATGGCGCTGAAGGCGGTGATGCCGGCGCAGGCATAGGTGGCCGAACGCCCGGGGTCGAGCGGGCCGATGGGCACCACATAACGGTCATGTGGAACGATCACCTGGTCGGCAAAACCGCCCGGCTGCTGCAAACCCAGGTTGCGCGCGCCGCGCACGCACAGGTGGTCGTCGCCGCGTTGGCAGGTGGCGCAGGAGCCGCAGCCGATCCAGGGGTAGACCACCACCCGCTCACCCAACGCTAGGCCTTGCACGTCGGGACCGAGTTCAACCACCTCACCACTGATTTCGTGGCCCAGGGTCACCGGCAACTTGACGCCGGCGCTGCGTTCCAGCGACGACAGCTTGCCGCCACCAAGGTCAAACCCACCGGCCTGGATGTGCAGGTCGGAGTGACACAAACCGCAGTGGGTGACCCGCACCCGCACTTCGCGGCCTTGCAACGCGGGCAGCTCGTCTTCGCGCAGTTGCAGGTCTTGTCCCCAGGCGGGAAAGGCCCAGCGGTGCACGCAGCGGTGGTTCATGAGGTTCTCCGTTGGGTTGTTGGTGCCGCGCGCAGCGCCAGCCGCGGGTGCTTCAAGCCCACCAGCGTTCAGCCGGCGGGCGCGACTTTGTCCTGGGTCTGGGTGTCGAAGTCGCTGGCCTCGTGGCGCTCGTGCAGCTGGCTGGCCGGTTCGCCCCAGGCGCGGTTGACCATGCGCCCGCGCTGTACCGCCGGGCGCGCGGCGATCTGCTCGGTCCAGCGCTGCACGTGGGTGTATTCCTGCACCTGCAAAAATTCGCCGGCTTCGTAGAGCAGGCCCTTGGCCAGCGCGCCGTACCAGGGCCAGACGGCCATGTCGGCAATCGTGTAGTCGTCGCCGCCCAGGTAGGCGCTGTCGGCCAGGCGGCGGTTGAGCACATCGAGCTGGCGCTTGGTTTCCATCGCAAAGCGGTCGATGGCATATTCGATCTTGCTCGGCGCATAAGCATAAAAGTGGCCGAAGCCGCCGCCCAGATAGGGCGCACTGCCCATCTGCCAGAACAGCCAGGTCAGGCACTCGGCGCGCTGTGCGGGCGCGGTGGGCAAGAAGGCGCCGAACTTTTCCGCCAAGTGCATCAGGATGGCGCCTGACTCGAAGACGCGGATGGGCGTGGGCCCGCTGCGGTCCAGCAAAGCCGGGATCTTGGAGTTGGGGTTGACGCCGACAAAGCCGCTGCCGAACTGATCGCCGTTGTTGATGCGGATCAGCCAGGCGTCGTATTCGGCGCCGCTGTGGCCCAGGGCCAGCAGCTCTTCCAGCATCACCGTCACCTTCACGCCATTGGGTGTGGCCAGCGAGTACAGCTGCAGCGGGTGGCGGCCCACCGGCAGTTCCTTGTCGTGGGTGGGGCCGGCCACGGGCCGGTTGATGTTGGCAAAACGACCGCCGCTTTCTTTGGCCCAGGTCCAGACCTTGGGCGGCACGTAAGGGATGAATTCGCTCATGGCAGGGTGTTTCGAAGTGGCTGAGAGCAGGGGCCGCAAGACCGGGCGGCCGTGATGACTTGCATCGACTGTACGAGACTTGGCCGATCGCTCGGCGGGCGCGCGGCGAAGGGCCCTGCATCTGCCCAGGTTCTGTCAGAAAGGCCCGCGACCGACGACTGCGCAAGGCGCGCATGATCGGCGCTGGAGATCACCTTGTTCCGACTCGTCATCAAGCCCGACCAACGGCGCCTGGCTGCAGGCTCGGCCGCCGACCCGGTGGCGGCACGCCGCCAGCTGGTGCTGGGCACCGCCGCGGCTGCGCTGGGGGCGCTGCAAGCGCCCGCACGGGCCTCGCTGCTGGCTCAGCGGCCTGCGCCAGCAAACGGCCAGAAGGCCGATCCGAACCACGAACAGGTCGTCGCTCAGAAAGACCCACCGACAGGTACTTCATCACGTGCGCGGGCCCCCGTTCCGCCCGCCGCTTCAACGCCGCCCGAAGAGGCCCAGCCGGTGATCCAAACCCTGCAGCTGGCCGGCGCCCGGCTGGAGGTGCAATTTGCCCCTGGGCTGGACAAGCGCCTGCGTCGGTTGGCGCTGGCCTGGGTGCGTCGATCGGCACAGACGGTGGCAGGCTACTTCGGCCGATTTCCGGTCGCCCGGGTGGAGATCCTGATGGTGCCGGTGGACGGCGCCGGTGTCCGCGCCGGCACCACCTTTGGCGAGCCCGAGCTGAGCATCCGGCTGCGGCTGGGGCGCAGCACCCGCCAGGCCCAGTTGCGCGACGACTGGATCCTGGTCCACGAGATGGTTCACCTGGCACTGCCACGCGTGGCGCCAGCCCACAACTGGCTTCACGAAGGCGTGGCCACCTACGTCGAGAGCGTGGCCCGTGCGCGCGCGGGTTGGCTCGCCCCAGCGACGGTCTGGCGCGGCTGGATGGCGGCCATGCCCCAGGGCCAGCCGCAAGCGGGCGATGCCGGTCTGGACCACACGCCGACCTGGGGCCGCACCTATTGGGGCGGCGCCATCTTTTGCCTGCGTGCCGATGTGCAGATGCTGACCCGCAGCGCCGGGCGCGCCGGTCTTCGCCAGGCCCTGCAAGGCGTGCTGGCCGCCGGTGGCCACTTCGGGGTGGCCTGGCCGGTCGACCGCATCCTGGCCAGCGCCGACGCGGCAGTGGGCCAGACCACGATGACCGACCTCTACCAGCAGATGAAAGCCTCGCCGCAGCCGACCGACCTGGACGCGCTGTGGCGCAGCCTGGGTGTGATGGACACGGGCTTTGACGAGGCCGCGCCCTTGGCCGCGGTGCGACGCGCGATCCTGAGCTGAGCGCCCGCGGGGCATGGCCAGTCGGCCGTTTTGGCGCCGGTGAACCGCTGGGTTGCCGGCTGAGCGCGCGGGTCGGTGACTGGTCGGCCCTCGACGTGTTCCGGCCCTGTTGTTGCGTCACCCGTCCCAGACCTCATTGTCCGGTTCAACTCTTTCGGCACACTGCACAGCCTTCAGCCAAAACCACAGTCAGCCGATCCATGATGGTTTCCCCTCCCGAGCCCTTGCTCATCCAGACGCGGGGTTGGCGCGCGCTGTTGGGATGGCGCCGCTTGCGCACCGTGGCCATCGCCTGCGGGGTGCTGGCCACCCTGTTCAGCTTTGGCTGGAAAGCACCGCTATACCAACTCTGGCTGCAGACTTTTGGCGTGGGCCTGGGCTTGATGCTGGTGTTTGGGCTGTTCGAGCGCTGGCCGCGCCGCCTGCCCCGCTGGCTGGCGCGCTGGGCGCTGCAGGTGCTGAGCGTGGGCTTGGCCGCGCCGATGCTGGTGTTCGCCGCTTACACGCTGCGCACACAAGCCGGCGCAGGGCCGTTCTG
Organism: Rubrivivax sp.; assembly: GCA_031375065.1. Taxonomy (GTDB): domain Bacteria; phylum Pseudomonadota; class Gammaproteobacteria; order Burkholderiales; family Burkholderiaceae_C; genus Rubrivivax. The sequence goes on from JANMHH010000071.1 coordinate 11,841, forward strand.
GAACGACCCAGGGCGGCTCGAGGGCTTTGCCACGTTCAGTTTCATCGCCGTGTTGCTGGCGCCGTGGATGGCCTTGTCGGCCCTGGTGCGCCAGCGCGAAGCCTGGGCCACCGAGCAAGCGGTGGCCTTCGAGCAAGCGCAGCGTGAGCAGGCCCTGGCTTTCGACTTGGAACGCAGTGAGCTGGCGCGCCAGGCGCTGGACGCGCGCATGCGCCTGCTGAGCGCCCAGGTGCAGCCGCACTTCCTGTTCAACACCTTGGCCAATGTGCAGGCGCTGGTCGAGACCGGCTCGCCGCGCGCCGCCCAGCTGCTGCAAGCCTTGACGGCTTACCTGGCCGCCGCCGTGCCGCGCCTGGACGATGCGGCGTCCACGCTGGGCCAGGAACTGGAACTGGTGCGCGCTTACCTGGAACTGATGCAGATGCGCATGCCCGACCGCTTGCAGTTTGCGCTGCACATCGACCCCAACGCCAACGCCTTGCGCTGCCCGCCCATGACGGTCTTGACCCTGGTCGAAAACGCGGTGCGACACGGCATCGACCCGGGTGTCGAGGGCGGGCGCATCGACGTGCACGCTGAAGTGCGTGCGGGTCGCTGTCACCTGACCGTGGTCGACACCGGCGTGGGCCTGCAGGCCACAGGGCACGGCTTGGGCACCGGCTTGGCCGGGCTGCGCGAGCGCTTTCAACTGGTGTTTGCAGGCGATGCGAAACTGCTGCTCAGCGAAGTTCAACCGCAAGGCGTGCGGGTCGAACTCGACTTCCCCGGGAGGCTTTGAAGTGCCCATCACCGCGCTGATCGCCGACGATGAACCGCTGCTGCGCGAAATCCTGGCCGCGCGCCTGGCCAAGGCCTGGCCGGCACTGCAGGTGGTGGCCCAGGCGCGCAACGGCCAGCAGGCGGTGGAGCTGTTCGAGGCCCATCAACCGCAGATCTGTTTTCTGGACGTGCACATGCCCGGCCTGAGTGGCATTGAAGTGGCGCGCCAGATCGGCAAACGCGCCCACCTGGTTTTTGTCACCGCGCACGATCACTATGCGCTGCAGGCCTTTGAACACGGCGTGCTGGACTACCTGGTCAAGCCCGTGACCCCCGCGCGGCTGGACGAGACCGTGGCGCGCTTGCAGGCGCGCCTGCAGCAGGCCCAGCCGGCGGTGCACTCCGACGATCTGCTGGCACAACTGGCGGCCAAACTCAAGCTCGGCCAGGCCGAGCCGTTGCGCTGGGTGCGGGCGTCGGTGGGCGCGTCCTTGCGCATGATTCCGGTGGAAGAGATCGACTACCTGAAGAGCGACACCAAGTACACGCTGGTGGCCTGCCGCGACGACGACGGCAAGCCCGCCGAAGCCTTGATCCGCATGCCGCTCAAGGACCTGCTGGCGCAACTGGACCCCAACCACTTTGCGCAGGTGCACCGTTCGGTGGTGGTCAACCTGCGCGCCATTCGCCGGGTGACGCGGGGCGAAAACGAGACCGCCGACATCGAGCTCAAGGGCCGCAGCGAGCGGCTGCCGGTGAGTCGCAGCTACTTGGGATTGTTCAAGGAAATGTAGTTCCAGGGCAGGAGATGCAGGCCCAGGCTGGCCGTGCAGTTGCGACCGTGCAGTGGCGGCCGTGAGCGGTCTGCACTTGGCAAGGCAGCGCGGCGCGTGGGTGACTCAAGGCTTCACGAACTTCAGCGTGAAGCGGTCGCTTTCGCCAATGGCGGCATAGCGTTCGCGGTCCTGGTCCTTGTTGCCGTAGGTCGGCGGCAAGGCCCACACCCCGCCTGGGTGGTTGGCGCTGTCCTTGG
>JANMHH010000112.1:0-1795 GCA_031375065.1 Rubrivivax sp.
CCACCGTGATGGGCGCGCCCTCGATGGTGCGGCAGCCTTTGTCTCTGGCCTCTTGGGGACTGAGGCTGTCGGTGTAGAGAACGGGCGGCCCCGGACAACGGTAGACGGGCTTGATGTCCTGGGCCGTGGCCCCGGTTGCCAACAAAGACAAGCCGATGGCCCCCAACAGGCCAATGGCGGCGCGCGCGCAGGTCGTGAGTGCATGCATGCTTGCATTGTGGCCCAGGCGTCCGGAGCGCGCAGCCATGAAAAAGGGCAGCCTTTTGAGGGCTGCCCTGGATTTGCGCCGATGGCTTGCGCGGACCTCTTGCGCTGTGGTCGCAAAAAGCGATCGGTGCGATCAGAGCGAGTAGTACATCTCAAACTCCAGCGGGTGCGTGGTCATGCGCATGCGGGTGACTTCCTGCATCTTCAGGTCGATGTAGGCGTCGATGTAGCTGTCGGTGAAGACACCGCCCTTGGTCAGGAAAGCACGGTCCTTGTCCAGGCAATCCAAAGCCTGGTCCAGGCTGTGGCAGACGGTCGGGATCTTCGCGTCTTCTTCGGGCGGCAGGTGGTACAGATCCTTGGTGGCGGCTTCGCCCGGATGAATCTTGTTCTCGACGCCGTCCAGGCCGGCCATCAGCAGTGCGCTGAAGCCCAGGTAGGGGTTGCACAAAGGATCGGGGAAGCGCGCTTCGACACGACGGCCCTTGGGATTGGCCACGTAAGGAATGCGGATGCTGGCCGAACGGTTGCGTGCCGAGTAGGCCAGCTTCACAGGGGCTTCAAAGCCAGGCACCAGGCGCTTGTAACTGTTGGTGCCCGGGTTGGTGATGGCGTTCAAGGCACGGGCGTGTTTGATGATGCCGCCGATGTAGTACAGCGCAAAGTCGCTCAGGCCGGCGTAGCCGTCGCCGGCAAACAGGTTCTTGCCGTCCTTCCAGACGCTTTGGTGAACGTGCATGCCGCTGCCGTTGTCGCCGACCACGGGCTTGGGCATGAAGGTGGCGGTTTTGCCGTAGGCGTGGGCCACGTTGTGGATCACGTACTTCTGCAGTTGCAGCCAGTCGGCGCGCTGAACCAGCGTGCTGAACTTGGTGCCGATTTCGTTCTGGCCCTGGCCCGCGACTTCGTGGTGGTGCACCTCAACCGGGATGCCCACGCTCTCGAGGATCAGGCACATCTCGCTGCGCATGTCCTGGAAGGGGTCGACCGGCGGCACCGGGAAGTAGCCGCCCTTGGTGCCCGGCCGATGGCCCATGTTGCCGCCTTCGAAGCTGGCACCACTGCTCCAGGGCGCTTCTTCGGAGCCGATCTTGGAGAAGCAGCCCTGCATGCCCACTTCCCACTGCACCTGGTCGAAGATGAAAAATTCGGGTTCCGGGCCGAAGTAGGCGGCATCGCCGATGCCGCTGCTCTTCAGGTAGGCCTCGGCGCGTTTGGCCAGCGAACGCGGATCGCGCTCGTAGGGCTTGCCGTCACCGGGCTCGAGCACGTCACAGGTCAGGATGATCGTGGGCTCTTCGAAAAAGGGGTCGATGTTGGCGGTGTTGGGGTCCGGCATCAGCAACATGTCGGAAGCCTCGATGCCCTTCCAACCGGCGATCGACGAGCCGTCAAAGGCGTGGCCAGCGGTGAACTTGTCTTCGTCGAAGTGGGAGACGGGCACGCTGACGTGCTGCTCTTTGCCGCGGGTGTCGGTGAAGCGGAAGTCAACGAATTTGATTTCGTTTTCCTTCACCATCTTCATCACGTCGGCAACGGTTTTCGCCATTCAAATCTCTCCTAGCAGGGATCGGGGTGGGGTTGTGGG
>JANMHH010000122.1:0-7193 GCA_031375065.1 Rubrivivax sp.
TGATGCTGGGCAGCTGTGTCAGCGTCCACATCAGCGCCGAGTCGGGGCGTTCTTCCACATGACGCAGCGGTGCTTCGCCGGCGGTCGACAAGGTCACCAGCACGTCAAAGCCGCGCATGAAGCGGTCCATCAGGCGCGCCAGCTCGACCTGGCGCTCCAGCGCCGAGCTGTAGCTGGCCGGGCTGATTCTCTGGCCCGCCACGATCAGCGCGTTCATCACCGGGCTGACCAGTTCGGCCTTGTTGAACTCTTCCTTGAAGTAGTAGGCCAGCGCCCGGTTGTAGATGGTGGCGTGCAAGGGGTGGCATTCGGCCATCTCTTCGGGCAGCGTGGCGTCGACCACCTCAAAGCGCGGGTCGGCCTGCAGGGTTTGCAGCCACTGCGACAGCGCCAGCTGGGCGTGCTCGGGCGCGTGTTGCCAGACGTACGGGCGCACCACCGCCACCCGCCAAGGGCGGCTGCTCGGGGCGGATTGGCGGGCCACATCGGTGAAGGCGCGATCGCTCATCGGGTAGTCGCGGCCGTGCACGCGCAAGGCGTCAAAAACCCCGTTCAGGTCGGCGGCATGGCCGGCAAAAAAGCCCACCGTGTCCAGGCTGTCGGTGGTCTTGAGCATGCCGGTGCGCGGGATCAGCCCGAACGAAGGCTTCATGCCCCAGACACCGCAAAAACTGGCCGGCCGGATGATGCTGCCCGCTGTTTGGGTGCCCAGCGCAGCCGGCACCACACCGAGTGCCACCGCCACGGCCGAGCCGCTGCTGCTGGTGCCCGGCGTGCGTTCGGCAGCCCACGGGTTGAGGGTCTTGCCCAGCGTGTGCACGGCAAACTCGGCGGTCACGGTCTTGCCCGGCACCAGCGCGCCAGCGCGCTTCAGGTTGAACACCGCGCGGGCGTCGTTGCCGGGCGTGAAGCCGGCCCACAAGGGGCTGCCCATCTGGGTGGGGAAGTCAGCGGTGTTGAAGATGTCCTTCACCCCGACTGGCATGGCCTCCAACGGGCGCAGCGCCGCACCGCTGCCTAGGCGCGCCGCAGCAGCCCGCGCCGCCGCCAGCAGTTGTTGGCCGTCAAAGGCAACCCAGGCCTTGGCGGTGGCTTCGGTGCTGGCCTGCATCTGGATGCACTGGCGCGCCAGGTCGTCGGGGGTGGCGCGGTAGGCCGACAGGGCCTGGTGCAGCACCTGCATGCTGTGCTGCTTGAAATCAACGCTGAAGGTCATGGCCAGCCCCTCAGACCTTGAGCGCGCCAAACTTGCGCTGCAACTGCTGCGGGTAGGGCAGCAGTTCCTCTTCGTTCTTGGCCGGCTTGGGGTAGATCGGAATGACGCTGTTCTTCAGCTCCGGGCGGCGGTGTTTTTCCAGCGTGGCAAAAAACTCGTCTTCGCTCATGCCGGTGATCTTCAGGTAGTAGTCCAGCCCCTCGGGACGCACGCCGTCGTTGGCGCGAATCAGGTCCCAGGCTTCGTCACGGCTGAGCAGGCCGGCGCGCACGTCCACGCTGGCGGGAAAGGTGGCGCGGCCATAACCGCGTTTGGTGTAGCAGGCCAGGTCGTGCACGCCGGGCATCACACACTCAGCGCTCTTGTAGCGCTTGAAGCTGCCTTCGACCTGCGTTTCGCGCCAGGCGTAGTTGTCGCGCACAAACTCGGTCTGGCGTTCGTCGTCCCAGAAGATGTAGTCGCCCAGGTGGATGCCGTGCACACCGACACGCTCGCAGTCTTCGGCGCTGGGCACCTGGAAGGGCTCCAGGTCGCGCAGGCTGACGTCGTCGCGCACCATCTGGTCGGGGCGCAGCTTGGCGCTGACCTTGGTGAAGTACTCGCGGTCGAACTTGCGCACCGGGTTCAGGTAACTGGCGCGACCCGAGCTTTCGGCGATCGACTCACCCCAGATCAGCAAGGGGATGTTGAAGCGCACCGCAGCCTGCAACGGGAAGGCACCGACGCCGGCGTGGCAATGCCAGCAGCTGTCGCCAATGCCAGCCAGCGAATGTTTGGCCAGCTTGTTCACCAGGCGGCGGTTGGGCGTGAACATCACATGGTCCACGTTGAACTGCTCGAGCGAATTCTGCAGGTTGTACCAACCGGTCTCACTGAACCAGTTGTGGCTGAAGGTCACGGCCAGCGGCTTCATGCCGTAGACCTGGGTCAACACATGCAGCTGAAAGGTGCTGTCCTTGCCGCCGCTGATCGGGATGATGCAGTCGTAGTTGTTGCCGGCCTTGGCCTTGGCGTTGTCCAGAATGCCGCGCAGCACCTGTTCGCGCTGGGTCCAGTCGATGTGGATCTTCTGCTCGGCGCTCTGGCAGGCCTGGCACACGCCGAGCTCGTCAAAGATGACCCCTTCCTGGGTCTGCGGGATGCAGCACCGCACGCAGTACTGCAGGTGCGCAAAGGGCTTGCCGGCCGGGTCGGCGTCGGCGTCGGGCGTGGCCGCCAGACGGGTGAAAAGGCTTTTCAGCGGGGTCGGGGTGTGGCTGGGCTTGGGCTGCATGAACGGACGCTCCTGGGACTGCCCCAAGGCTAGCCAGCGGCGCGCCGGTCTGAACCGGGAAAAGCAGGGCAAACGGCCCCCAGAACGCGGCTTGGGCCGCGCCATCCATCCAGCCGCTCAAGCCAATCAAGCCACTGCAGGTTCAAGCAGGCGGATGCTGCCGGCGTCGGCGTCGACTTCGGCCATCACGCCCAAGGGCAGCGTGAACTTGTTTTTGACGTGGCCAAACTGGGCGCCGCGGTAGACCGGCACGCCCAAGGGGCCGAAGTAGTCGTCAAACACCTCGTCCAAGGTCAGCGTGCCAAAACTGCCCTCGCTGGGCATGCAGTTGGTAAACCCACCCAGCACCACCCCCGCCACGCCCGCCAACGCACCGCTGAGCATCAGCGTCGACAACATGCGGTCGACCCGGTAGACGTATTCGTTGACGTCTTCCAGAAACAGGATGGCACCGCGCAGGTCGGGCATGTAGGGCGTGCCCGACAAGGACGTCAGCACCGCCAGGTTGCCACCCAGCAGCGGACCGCTGGCGCGGCCGCCGCAGACGGTGCTGAAACGGCCTTCGCTGGGCACCAGGTCGTCGCCGGTGACCAGCGTGTTGCTCAAGGTCGGCGCCAGCGCCTGCATCACCAGGGCCTTGAAATGGGCCACGCTGAAGGCGTTCCAAGCCGAGCGGCCCAGCGGCGAGTGAAAGGTCACCAAGCCGGTCTTGATGTGCACCGCGTTGATCAAGGCCGTCAGGTCGGAAAAGCCACCCAGGAACTTGGGGTTGCGCGCGAGCAGGCCGTAGTCCAGCAGCGGCAGCACGCGGTTGGCGCCCGAGCCACCGGTGATGGCCAACACCCCGGCCACGTCGGGCGCCGCAAACAGGGTGTGGATGTCGCTCGCCCGCTGGGCCGGTGTGCCGGCCATGTGGCCGTAGCGCTGGCGCACGTTGGGGGCCTCGCGGACCTTGAAGCCCAGCGCTTGCAGGGCCTGGTGCGTCAGCTCATAGGGCGCCCGTTCGTAAATGGCGCCAGACGGGTTGATCAGGCCCACGGTGTCGCCCGGCTGCAGGCGGCGCGGGCGGATCAGCGGCAGACGCTGCAGCGGTGGTGTGGTCAAGATGCAAGCTCTCTCAAAAAAGCCAGGGTTGATGCCATCCGCAGCACCAGTGCTGCGGGGCTCTGACGGTGGGCCATTCAACTGGGGTGGGGTTCGACGTCGACCACCTCGAACCAGTTGTTCCAGAACAGCGGCCGCCGGTAGCCCACCAACCACGGCTGGGTCAAGGCAGTGGCTGCCAGGTGGGTGCGCAGCTTGTAGGGCATCCAGGCCACGGTCAGGCGCTTGGCGTGGTCGAACTCGGCCTCGCGCTCCGGCCCATCGGGCAGGGCCAGCAGGCGGGCGATCGACTGGTTCATCTGCGGCAGGTTGAAGCGCGACAGGTTGATGCCGCCTGCCGCTGCCGCGTCATAGCGCAGCAGGCCTTCCATGCCGTCGGGCGCGCCGGCGCGGCCGCTCACCGACCACAGCATCAGCTTGCCCGCCCGCGCCGCCTTGTACTGTTCGGGCCACTGGGCGGGCCGAAAGACCATGCGCAGGCCGATGGCGTCCATGTCGCGTTTCATCAGCTCGTCGAAGCGGCGCGTTTCGCTGCTGGGTTGGGTGGCCATTTCCAGCACCAGCGGCTGGCCTTCGGGACTTTCACGCCAGCCGTCGCCGTCGCGGTCGCGCCAGCCGTACAGGTCAAGCAGCGCACGCGCGCGGGCCGGGCTGTAGTCGCTCATCTCGCTGCGCCAGTTGGCATCAAAACCGCTGAGGTGCACGGCCACCGGCGACTGCGCCGCCACCGCCGAGCCGTAGCGCAACAGCCGGATCTCACGCTCGACGTCGATGCCCAGGCCGATGGCCCGGCGCAGCGCCACCCGCTCGGGCGTGTAGCCACCCACCATCGGGTGCTCCATGTTGAACATGGTGTAGTAGGTGGACGGCAAGACCACCCGTTCGGCGCGGATGCCACGCTTGACCAGGTGGGGCGCCAGCTTGCCCCCCGGCATGGCCACCGGCGTGAAGCCATCGGGCAGGTCGACCCAGTCGGCTTCGCCGTTCAAAAAGGCCAGCCAGGTGGGCTGTTTTTCTTCGATGATGGCCACCTCCACCCGGTCCACCATCGGCAGGCGGCGGCCCTTCAGGCGGGCCAGGATGGCCTGGCCTTCGGCGTCGTCGCTGGCCGGTTCGGCGTGGTAGCGCAGTTCCCGAAACGCCGGGTTGCGGTTGAGCACGATGCGCGATGAACGCCGCCACTCGGCCAGGACAAACGGCCCCGTGCCCACCGGGTGCTGCATCGACAGTTCACCCTGGGCTTCGATCACTTCGCGCGCCACCGCTGCGGTGGACGCACTGGCCAGCAGCTGCGGAAAACGCGGCCGCGCAGCCGTCGTGACAAAACGCAGCGTGTAGCGGTCCAGCAGCTGCAGGCCTTCCAGCGGGCGGTTGTAGTCAAACGGCTTTTTCTGTTCGATGGCTTCGCGGCGCAAGGCGGCCAGGCCGATCAGCCCGGTTTGTTCGAGCGCACTCCAGCCCGGGCTCTTGGTGGCGGGGTCGGCCAGGCGCTTGATGCTGTAGGCGTAATCGGCAGCCACCAGCTCACGCGGTTGGCCGCCAAAGGCCGCGTCGTTGGTGAAGAAGATGCCGCTGCGCAGACGCACCGTCCAGCTGCGAAAGTCACTGCCCGTCAGCGGCTCGGGCATGGCCGCCGCGGTGCGCGGGCGCAGCTTCACGGGTCGGGCCAGCGGGTCGAATTCCAGCAGGGTCTCGAAGATGTGCGAGGTGATGCGCAGCGAACGCACGTCACCCACGCGGGCGGGATCGAACCCGGTTTCGCTTTCGCTGACCAGGCGCAGCACTTTCAAGCCCGGCGCGGCGGCCGCCTGTACAGCAGGTGAGGCCAGCGCCGGTGTACCAGCCAGCCCACCCAGCAAAAGACCTGCAAACAAGGCGGGCAGGCGGCGGCGGCTCTTCATAACGGGATGATAGACAGCGAAGTGGCGGACGTTTTCCAACCGATGCCGTTCAAGCGGCGATCAAGGCATCAGCGGATCAAGCCCAGGCCGGCTGGATCCTTCGCAGGCAACAGACCGGTCATGGCGGCAGCGCCATCGCGCAAGCGTGCGCGCTGGCCCAGGCCCACTGGAAGTTGTAGCCCCCCAGCCAGCCCGTCACGTCCACCACCTCGCCGATGAAGTACAGGCCCGGCTGTTTGGATTCCAGAGACTGCGACGACAGGTCACGCGTGTCGACGCCGCCCAGCGTGACCTCGGCCTTGCGGTAGCCCTCGCTGCCGCTGGGCAACACCTGCCAGCGTGCAAAGCGCTCCGCCAGGCGCGCCAGGGCCTTGTCGGTGGCGTCGCCGATCGGGCGCTGCCACTCCGGGTCTTGCTGGGTCCAGGCGTCAGCCAGTCGGCTGGGCACCCAACTGGCCAATTCGTTGGCAATGAGTTTGCGTGACTGGCCCTTGGCGGCGGCCAGCGCTTGTGGCAAGTCCACCTCGGGCGCCAGGTTCAGCCGGATGGGCGCGCCCGGCTCCCAGTAGCTGGAGATCTGCAACACCGCCGGGCCGGACAGCCCGCGGTGCGTGAACAGCAGGTCTTCCAGAAAGGCCGTGCGGTTCTTCTTGTCGCCGGTCTCGATCTGCACCGGCAGCGACAAGCCGGCCAGCGGCACAAAGGGTGCCCAGGCGTCGCCGTCAAAGGTCAGCGGCACCAGGCCGGGGCGCTGCTCCACCAGCCGCAGGCCAAACTGTTTGGCGATGCGGTAGCCGAAGTCGGTGGCACCGATCTTGGGAATGGACAGACCGCCAGTGGCCACCACCACGCTGCGGCTTTTGACCAGGCCCCGGTCGGTGTCAACTTCAAAGGAACCATCGGCTGCCAAGCGCACCGCGTGCACAGCGCAAGGCTGCCAGCGTTGCACACCACCGGCCTGGCATTCAACCAGCAGCATCTGAATCAGGTCTTCAGCCGAACGGTCGCAGAACAGCTGGCCCTTGTGTTTTTCGTGAAAGCCAATGCCGTGCTTGTGCACCAACGCCACAAAGTCGGCCGGTGTGTAGCGCGACAGCGCCGAACGGCAGAAATGGGGGTTCTGGCTGACAAAGTGCTTGTGCGGCTGGCGCACGTCGATGTCGCGGTTGGTGAAGTTGGCCCGGCCGCCACCCGAGATGCGGATTTTTTCGGCCACCTTTTCGCTGTGGTCCAGCAGCAAGACTTTCAAGCCGCGCTGGCCTGCCACACCGGCGCAAAAAAGGCCGGCCGCGCCAGCCCCGATCATCACCACATCAAACGTTTCCATGGGCTGGAGTGTAGGAGCGGGGTTCCGCGTGGCCAGAGGCTTGGCTCGTTGATCTTCGCCAGTGGCCGCTTCGGGCCGAGGAAGCGAACGGCTCAGTCGAACCTTTGCTGACCTTGACCATCCGCTGTCCCGCATCGCGCGTTGTGGCGGCAAAGGGCTGTCTGGCCGGGGTGCGGCGTGCGACTGAAGCGGTCGGTGCTGCGCACCGACTGCCCTGCGGTACTCGGGCCCAGGGCCCTGGCGCAGAACTCGCTGCGTTCGCTTCGCTCACTTCGCTCAAACAGCCTGCGCCAAAAGTGTTGACGAGGCGCGCTGCGCGCGCGGGCCCTGAACCCTGCGTTCCTCGGCGCTTCACACGCGCGCCGCACCCCA
>JANMHH010000151.1:0-38498 GCA_031375065.1 Rubrivivax sp.
CCAGAGAGCCAAGTCCCCTCAGCGACGTGTGCGTGGCTTGGGCGCTGACCGGGTTGGCGCAGGCTTGCGCGAGCGTCTGGCGCTCTCTGGGGCGCCTTTGCCGGCCGACTTGCCAGGTGCCACCTTGGCACCGGCCTTGAAAGCCCGCGTGGCAGCCTTGGCAATGCGGTCGGCGTCCTGAACGGCGGCCAATTCACCGCTGGCCGTGGTCGGGCGGCTGCGTTCAGCGCGCTCAGGCCTGCCCGCCGGTTTTTCTGACTCGCCCTCGCGCACCAACCTGAAATCAATGCGGCGGCCGTCCAGATCCACCCGGCTGACCTGCACCCGCACGCGGCTGCCCACGCTGTAGCGAATGCCGGTGCGTTCACCGCGCAGTTCCAGCCGCGCCTCATCAAAGCGGAAGTACTCGCCACCGAGTTCGGTGATGTGGACCAAGCCTTCGACGAAGAGCGCGTCCAGGGTCACAAAGAGGCCAAAGCTGGTGGCGGCCGTCACCGTGCCGGAGAACTCTTCGCCCAGGCGTTCGCGCATGTAGCGGCACTTGAGCCAGGCTTCGACGTCGCGCGATGCCTCATCGGCACGCCGTTCGTTGGCGCTGCAGTGGCCGCCGGCGGCTTCCCACAACGTCATTTCCTGCGACATGGGTTTGGGTGGGGTGCGCGCGGGCCGGGCGCCCTTGCGGGGCTCGGGCTTGCGGGTCTTGTCGCTGGCCACCAGGTGGTAGCGCCGCGACGCCAACACGGCCTTGATGACACGGTGAACCAGCAGGTCCGGGTAACGCCGAATGGGGCTGGTGAAGTGCGTGTAGGCCGGGTAAGACAGACCAAAGTGCCCGTTGTTGGTGGACGTGTAGACGGCCTGCTGCATCGAGCGCAGCAACAGGGTGTGGATCTGCAGCGCATCGGGCCGGTCTTGGGTGGCCTTGGCGATGGCAGCCATCTCCGCTGGCGTGGGCTCGTCGCTCAGGTGCACACCCACGCCCAGGGCCTTGAGTTGGTTTTGCAGGGCCAGGCGCTTTTCGGGCGTGGGGCCTTCGTGCACGCGGTACAGGCTGGGGTGCTCCGCACCGGCAATGTATTCAGCTGCGCAGACGTTGGCCGCCAGCATGGCTTCCTCGATCAGGCGGTGGGCTTCGGTGCGCGTGCGCGGCACGATCTTTTCGATGCGGCCGTTGTCGTCGCAGATGATCTGCGTCTCTGCAGTCTCGAAGTCCATCGCCCCGCGCTGGGCACGCTGGCGCAGCAAGGCGCGGTAAACCTCATGCAGGTGCAGCAGATGCGGCAGCACGTCGCCGCGCCGCAGCGCCTCGGGGCCCCGCGTGTTGGCCAGCATGGCTGCGACTTCGGTGTAGGTCAGTCGCGCATGGGAGTTGATGACCGCGGGGTAGAACTGGTAGGCGTGAACCTTGCCTTCGGACGTGACCACCATGTCGCAGGCCATGGCCAGCCGCTCGACGTCGGGGTTCAGCGAACACAGTCCGTTGGACAGTTTTTCGGGCAGCATCGGTATCACGCGGCGCGGGAAATAGACCGACGTGGCGCGTTCATAAGCGTCGTCGTCGATCGGCTCACCCGGCTTGACGTAGTGGCTGACGTCGGCAATGGCCACGATCAGTCGCCAACCTTCCACGGCGCCCTTGCCACGCCCCAGCTTGATGGGTTCGCAGTACACAGCGTCGTCGAAGTCACGCGCATCTTCGCCGTCGATGGTGACCAGGGCCACATCGCTCAGGTCGACCCGGTGCTTGCGGTCGGCCGGCCGCACGCGCTCAGGCAGCGCCGCTGCTTGGGCCAGCGTGGCCGCAGAAAACTCGTGCGGCACCTCGTACTTGCGCACCGCGATTTCGATCTCCATGCCGGCGTCGTCGATTTCGCCCAACACCTCTGCGACCCGCCCCACCGGTTGTGAATGCATGGAAGGCGGCTCGGTCAACTCAACCGACACCACCTGCCCCACGCTGGCACTGGCCGTGGCGTTCTTGGGGATCAGGATGTCCTGGCCATAACGGCTGTCTTCTGGGGCCACCAACCAGTGGCCTCCTTCGTGCAGCAGCCGCCCGATGATGGGCGTCTTGCGCCGCTCGATGATGTCGAGCACGCGGCCCTCGGGGCGGCCCTTGCGGTCCAGCTTGAGCACCCGCACGCGCACCTTGTCTCGGTGCAGCACGCTGCGCATTTCCTGGGGCGCCAGGTAGATGCTGGCGTCTCCACTGGTGGGGTGGACAAAACCGTGGCCATCGCGATGGCCTTCTACGGTGCCTTCGATGTCGCCCATCAGGGGTGGCCCCGACTGCAGCGCGCTTGAAACGTTCTTTTCTTTGATGATATGATCCTTAGTTCTTGAGAGAGCCCAGATGGCGGAATTGGTAGACGCACTAGTTTCAGGTACTAGCGCTTAACGGCGTGGAGGTTCGAGTCCTCTTCTGGGCACCAAATATGAGGGTCTTTCGAGCTGCGAGAATTTTGACGCAAGCTGGGTTGACCTGATGATTGAAGACAAACGACAAGGCCGAACACTGAAGAGTGGTCGGCTTTTTCGTTTCTGAATCAGCTTTTCGAAAGGGCAAATTCGGGCTGCCAATTCAGACCGCGAACTTCTTCGCCAAGCCGGCTGGCCGGAGGTTGTCGTAGTCTTCAAAAGGCTGATGAATCCAGGGGCTGGTGGGCAGCATTTCAACGTGATAGTCGGGGGTGTAGCTCGAGACACCCTTGACCCAGATGACCGCGGCGCGCAGTTCCTGGATCGAGGGCATGCCACGCAGACGGTCGACCACCGCGCGCAAGGTCACACCGGTATCGGCCAGGTCGTCCACCAACAGCACACGGCCCGCCAGCTCGCCCTTGGGCATGGTGATGTACTTGGCCAGGTCCAGGCGGCCCTGAATCGTGCCGGCATCGGCGCGGTAGGAACTGGTGGACATGATGGCCAGCGGCTTGTCGAAGACCCTGGAAAGCACATCGCCAGGGCGCATGCCACCGCGCGCCAAACACAGGATCTGGTCAAACTCCCAGCCCGAATGCGCCACCTTCAGCGCCAGGCGCTCGATCAACAGGTGGTACTCGTCCCAGGACACGTACAGGTGCTTGCCGTCGTCAGTGAGCATGCTCTCGGTTCTTTCGTTGAAGGGTTGGGGTGAGTCGGCTCAGGCCCGGAAGGGGTGGCGCAGCAGCACGGTGTGGACCCGGTCGGGCCCGGTCGAGACCATGTCGATGGGCGCACCGATCAGGGCCTGCATGCGTTCCAGGTAGCGGCGCGCGTTGGCAGGCAACTGCTCCCAGTTGGTCAGGCCCGCGGTGGTTTCCGTCCAGCCGGGCATGGCTTCATAGATGGGTACGCAGGCGGCGATTTCGTCGGCATCCAGCGGCAACACATCCAGCACTCGGCCGCCCAGCTTGTAGCCTGTGCAGATCAGGATTTCAGGCAGCCCGTCCAGCACGTCCAGCTTGGTGATGCACAGCCCCGAGACCCCATTGATGATCATCGAGCGCTTCAGCGCGGCCGCATCCAACCAACCGCAGCGGCGCGCCCGGCCGGTGACGGTTCCACGCTCCTGACCCACCACCGACAGGTGATGCCCCACCGTGCCCTCGGTGTTGATGTCCAGCTCGGTCGGGAACGGTCCACCGCCCACCCGGGTGGTGTAGGCCTTGGTGATGCCCAGCACATAGTGAAGCATGCCCGGCCCCACGCCCGAGCCGGCCGCCGCGTTGCCGGCCACGCAGTTGCTGGACGTGACGTAAGGGTAGGTGCCGTGGTCGATGTCCAGCAAGGTGCCCTGCGCGCCTTCAAACAGCAGGTTGTCGCCCGCCACATGCGCGTTGAAGAGACGGTAGCCCACGTCGGCCATCATCGGCCGCAGGTGTTCAGCCGACTTCATGGCGTCGTCGAGCATCGGTTGCAAAGCCAGCGGCTTGGCACCCAGCACCCCCACCAGTTCGGCGTTGTGCAACTCGAGCAGCTCGCGCAACTTGGCTTCGAAGCGCGCCGGGTGTTTGAGGTCTTGCACGCGCAGCGCACGCCGCGCCACCTTGTCTTCGTAGGCCGGGCCGATGCCCTTGCCCGTGGTGCCGATCTTGCCGCCGGCGGTGCCTTCGCGCTTGGCTTCGCGAGCGCGGTCGATCTCGACGTGGAAAGGCAGGATCAGCGGGCAAGACTCGGACAGGTGCAGACGTGACCGAACATCGATGCCCAACGCTTCGATGCGCGCGATCTCGGTCAGCAAGTGAGCCGGGTCCACCACCACGCCATTGCCGATGTAGCAGGCCACACCTTCGCGCATGACGCCCGAGGGCACCAGCTGCAGCGCGGTCTTGCGGCCGTTGATCACCAAGGTGTGACCGGCGTTGTGCCCGCCCTGGAAGCGCACCACGCCTTGCGCGTGATCGGTCATCCAGTCGACGATCTTGCCCTTGCCTTCGTCACCCCACTGGGTGCCCACCACCACCACATTGCGGCCGGCGCCGGGTCGTATGCCTGCTTGCATGACTGTCATTTCCTTGAGGTCGGTTCAGATTCTTTGTTGGGCGTGGCGTCGATGGCGCGCAGCACCCACAGCCCGTT
The DNA here is from genome assembly GCA_031375065.1 of Rubrivivax sp. Classification (GTDB taxonomy): domain Bacteria; phylum Pseudomonadota; class Gammaproteobacteria; order Burkholderiales; family Burkholderiaceae_C; genus Rubrivivax. Next base: position 4,561 of record JANMHH010000151.1, read on the forward strand.
CACGCAGACCAGCTCCCGGTCACAAGCAAAGGCCCGCGCCTCGGGCTCGTGGCCAGGCAGCATGGCCAGCACCGTTTCGCCGGCTTCGCGCAGTCGGCGCATGGCAGCGCGCAACGCCGGATCTTCGCCCCAAGGTGCACGAACAGCGGTGGGCGGCGGCGACGGCCCGGCCACCTCGGCCAGCAGCTTCAGGTCCAGACTGAAGCCCACCGCAGGTCGGTTGCGTCCAAAGACCGCCCCCACCTCGTCGTAGCGGCCACCGCGAGCCAAGGCATCGCTGCACCCGCCGCCATAAATGGCAAAGCGCGAGCCCGAGTAGTAGGCGTAGCCGCCCATGTCAGACAGGTCAAAGCCCACCTTCAGCTGGGGGTAGGCGCTGCGCAGATGCGCTGCAAGCCACTCCAGGTGATCCAAGGCTTCATGCACCAAGCCGCTGTGGGGCAATTGGGCTCGCGCCGCGGTCAGGACCTCATTGCCACCGTAAAGGCGCAGCAACGCAGCCAAGGCCGCACGGGTGTGCTCTGACAGACCTGAAGTCAATGCATGCAGGGCCGACGCGTCTTTGGCCGCCAGCGCACGCACGATGTCTTGCAACTGTGCGGGCTCCAGTGCCGCCCCCATCAGCACGCCGCGCAGCACCCGCGCGTCAGCGAGGTCGATGACCAGCTGGCCGACCGAAGCCGCCACCAGACCGTCCAGGGCCAACTCGGCGGCCTCCAGGTCAGCTTCCAGACCCGCATGACCAAATATCTCAGCCCCAAACTGCAAGGGCTCGCGGGTGGCCGCCAGGCCGGCCGGACGGGTGTGCACAACCGGCCCGCAGTAGCACAGCCGTGTCACACCCTCGCGGTTGAGCAAATGGGCATCGATGCGCGCTGCTTGCGGCGTGGTGTCAGCCCGCAGGCCCAGCATGCGGCCACTGAGCTGATCAACCAGCTTGAAGGTCTGCAAGTCCAGCTCGCGGCCGGTGCCACTGAGCAGACTTTCCAGGTGCTCCAACAAGGGCGGCATCACCAGCTCGAAGCCATAGACCCGCGCCCGATCGAGCAGTGCACGACGGAGTTCTTCGATGCGCCGCGCCTGAGCGGGCAGGACATCGGCAATGTGCTCTGGCAGCAGCCAAGCAGAGAGCATGAAAAGCACCGGTGTTAAAACCGGCATTGTAGGCGCGCGACCCCGCGCTTTTCAGTCTGTGCCGTTCTGACAAGAGCGCGTTCAGCGCGACTTCAGCTCACGGCCGCAGAAGCAGCAGCAGCAACAAACCGACCACCATGCTGCTCAGGCCGAAAAAACGAATCTGGCCGTCCGTCATTTGCGTGGCCCGTTCGAAAATGGAACGCCAGCCACGCGGGCTGAGGAAGGGCAGGAGCCCCTCCAGAACCAACATCAACGCCAGGGCGCCCAGCAGCCAATCGCCCATCCAGCACCCGCTGCGACTTCAGCGCCGCCGTTCGCTCACTTGCGCGGTGCCGCGGCGGCAGGGGCTGCGCCGCCACGCATGGCGCGGAAGAAGTCTCCGCTGGGGTCCAGCACCATGACGTCGCTCTTGCTGCGAAAGGTGGAGCGGTAGGCCTCCAGGCTGCGATAGAACTGCGCAAACTGCGGGTCCCGACCAAAAGCGTCGGCGTACAGCGCCGAGGCCTTGGCGTCACCTTCGCCCTTGATCTTCTGGGCGTCACGGTAGGCTTCGGCCACGATGACTTCGCGCTGGCGGTCGGCATCGGCGCGAATCTTCTCGCCGTCGGCCGACCCTTGAGAGCGCAGCTCGTTGGCCACCTGTTTGCGTTCCGACTCCATGCGGCGGTAAACCGAGTCGCTGATGTCGGCCACGAAGTCCACCCGCTTGATGCGGACGTCCACGATGTCGATGCCGAATGACTTGGCCTCATCTGCCAGGCGGGTCTTGACGCCCAACATCACCTTTTCGCGGTCACCTGCCAACACCCCCTTGACGTCGCGCTTGGTGATTTCTTCGTTGAAGGCGGCTTGCACCACAGGCGACAGGCGCGCCTCGAGGTTGCGGAAATCGGCACCGTTGTTGCGGATGAATTGACGCGGCTCCGAGATGCGCCATTTCACCAACCAATCGATCACCAGGCTTTTCTTTTCGGCCGTGAAGATGGGGCGGGTTTCGGGGCTGTCCAGCGTCTGCACGCGCTTGTCGAGAAAGACAACGTTTTGCAGCGGTGGCGGCAACTTGAAGTTCAGCCCCGGTTCGGTGATGACTTCGCGAATCTCACCCAGGGCGTAAACCACGCCCACCTGGCGCTGGTCCACCACAAACAGTGTGCTGGCAGCGAACACGAGCAGCGCCAAGGCAGCTGCGACAAACAAGGCAATTTTGTTCATGGGGTGCGACTCGCCTCAGCGGCCTTCACGGTCACGGGTGCGCGAACCATCGCGCGAACGAATGTCAACCGACGGGGTGGCGACCGACTCTGAGGCGGCCGGTGTGGGCACCGACGTTGCTGCTGCAGCCGCAGGCGCCGGCACGCCCGCCTGTTGCAGCAGTTTGTCCAGCGGCAGGTAGAGCAAGTTGCTGCCTGAGCGGCTGTCTACCATCACCTTGCTGACGTTGGAGTACACCTGCTGCATGGTCTCCAGGTAGAGCCGATCGCGTGTCACGCCAGGCGCCTTCTGGTATTCGGTCAGGACCGAGCGAAAGCGCTGTCCATCACCCTCGGCCTGTGCCACCACCCGGGAGCGATAACCTTCGGCTTCTTCCTTCAAGCGCGACGCAGCACCGCGGGCCTTGGGGATCACGTCACTGGCGTAGGCCTGCCCTTCGTTCTTGAAACGATCGCGGTCGGCGGTGGCCTTGACGGCGTCGTTGAAGGCCGACTGAACCTGATCGGGGACGGCCACGTTTTGCATGTTGACGTTGGCCACCACGATGCCGGCCTTCAGGCGGTTGAGCTGGGCCTGGATCGACAGCACCAGATCGGCGGCGATGGCGTCGCGTTGTTCGTACAGCACCTGGTCAACCCGGCTGCGCCCGACAATCTCGCGCACCGCAGATTCCGCAGCGGTGACCACCGCTTCATCCGGCCGGTTGTTTTCAAACAGGTAGGCACGCGGGTCGGCCCGCCGGTATTGCACCGTGAACCGGATGTCGACGATGTTCTCGTCCTGCGTCAACATGGACGAATCGCGCAAGCCCGTGGCCTGCACCACCGAGTTGCGACCCACCTCCACCGACTGCAGCTGGGTCACCGCAACGGTCTCGTGGGCTTGCACCGGGTAAGGCATGCGCCACTGAAAACCGGCGTCTCGGGTCTCGCTGAACTTGCCGAAGGTGGTCACCACCGCGCGCTGGCCTTCTTGCACGATGAAAAACCCGCTGCCGAGCCAGATCAGCAGCGCCACGACCGCGATCAGGCCAATACCCAGGCCCGCGCTCTTCATGTCGGGCTGAAAGCTGGGGCCACCGCCGGGCTTGTTTTCGGGGTTGGGTCGCCCCAAGCCGCCACCCTTGCCGCCAAACAAGCCACTGAGCTTGCGGTTGAAGTCACGCCAAAGTTCGTCGAGATCGGGCGGACCATCGTTGCGGTTGTTGTAGATGGCGCTTTCGCCCACCGTCGCTGGGGCCTGTCGGCGCCAAACCAGCGCTTGCAGCCACAGCGTCAGGGCGCCGGAGACGGCACGCAGGCGGTTCATGAAAGGGGAAGGGTCGTGATCACGCATGTTGGTGCGGTAGGGGGTCGGTAGCCGGGTCTGACTCCGGGAGATTGGGCCAAGGTTCTGCTTTGCCCGCAGTCATGCTAAGTGGGGCCTGTCCAGCCGCGTTCAAGCCGCCCGCAGCGTGCGCCATGGCGTGCTGGGCGATCGCCTGGCGCAGCTCTGCCAGGCCCTGGCCGGTGGCGGCGCTGACAAAAACACGCTGGCGACGGACCCCCGGATGGGCTTCGATCCAGTCAAAGGGCTCGCGCGAACGACGCGACTCTTCAAGCAAGTCGCACTTGTTGTACACCAGGATCTGTTGCACCTGACCGGCGCCAATGTCTTCGAGCACCCGCTGCACTTCAGCCTGCTGTTCGACCAGCGCGGGGCTGGAGGCATCGACCACATGCAACAGCAGATCGGCCTCGGCGGCCTCGTGCAGCGTGGCTTCGAAGGCCTCGACCAATTTGTGCGGCAAGTCGCGGATGAACCCTACGGTGTCGCTGAGCGAAACCGAGCTTTGCGCTTCGCCCAGCCACAAGGCCCGCGTGGTGGTGTCCAGCGTCGCAAACAACTGGTCGGCCGCGTAGGCCCTTGCTTTGACCATGCCATTGAAAAGCGTCGATTTGCCGGCATTGGTGTAGCCCACCAACGACACCCGAAAGGTGCCGCGCCGCTCGCGTGCCTTGCGCTGCGTGCCGCGTTGGCGTTTGACTTTCTCCAACCGCTCTTTGACCGTCTTGATACGATCGCCAATCATGCGCCGGTCCAGTTCGATCTGCGCTTCGCCCGGGCCACCGCGGGTGCCGATGCCGCCCTGCTGGCGCTCCAGGTGGCTCCATCGCCTGACCAGCCGGGTGGCTTGGTACTGCAGCCGAGCCAATTCGACCTGCAACTTGCCCTCGTGGCTTTGGGCGCGGTCGCCAAAGATGTCCAGAATCAACCCCGTCCGGTCCGCCACGGGCACGCCAAGGTGGCGTTCCAGGTTGCGCTGCTGGGCGGGGCTGAGCGCTTGATCGAAGATCACGCCATGCGCGGCCGTGGCGGCCACCAGGGCCTTGATTTCATCGGCCTTGCCGCTGCCGACAAACAAGGCCGGGTCTGGTGCCCGGCGTTTGGCGGTCACCCGCGCCACCACCAGGTCGCCAGCTGAAGCGGCCAACAGGGCCAGCTCTTCAAGCGTGGGATCAAAGGTGGCACTGCCACCCACGTCGACACCCACCAAGACGGCACGGGTGGCCAGAGCGCCGCGTTCGGCGGCGGATGCGGAGGAAGAACTCAAGGCGGCTGGGCGCTGGCCCGAACTCAGGCTTGCTCGCCCGGCTCGTTGGCTTGGAAATTGACCGCGCGGCTGGGCACCACGGTGGAGATGGCGTGCTTGTAGACCATCTGCGTGACGGTGTTGCGCAGCAACACGACGTATTGGTCGAAGGACTCGATGTGGCCCTGAAGCTTGATGCCGTTGACGAGGTAAATCGACACCGGTACATGCTCTTTGCGAAGCAGGTTGAGGAAAGGATCCTGCAAGAGTTGGCCTTTGTTACTCACGATATGTTCCGTGTTGGATGACAGGGGATCACACGTTATCACAGGGCAAGCCCGCATTGAGAGGCGGGCTGAATGCTGTCAGTGCCCCTTGTCGTCGAAGGGATTGGCTGCCGAGCGCATCTCGATGCGCACCGGCGTGCCTTCGAGCTTGAAATGCTCGCGCAGTCGTCCCTCAATGTAGCGCTTGTAGCTGGCCGTGATGTGGTCCAGTGACGTGCCATGGATCACCACCAACGGCGGGTTCATGCCGCCTTGGTGGGCGTAGCGCATCTTGGGCCGGAACCGCCCGTCGCGGCGCGGCGCCTGAAGTTCAGCCGCCTCAATGATCAGGCGGGTCAGCACCGGCGTGCTCATCTTCACCGTCGCCGAGGCATGGGCTTTCTGGATCGACTTCCAGACCGCGTTCAGCCCTTGGCGCCGGATCGCCGAAATGTGCAGCACGGGCGCGAACTTCAGGAAGGCCAGGCGCGTCTCGATCGAGCGTTGCAGCGTCTGGCGCTGGTAGTCGTCGGTGGCGTCCCACTTGTTGACCGCCACCACCACCGCGCGCCCCGACTCAAGCACATAGCCGGCGATGTGGGCGTCCTGCTCGCTGACCCCCTGGGTGGCGTCGATCAGCAGCAGGACCACATGGGCGTCGGCAATCGCCTGCAGGGTCTTGACGACGGAGAACTTCTCGATGGCTTCAAACACCTTGCCCTTGCGCCGCAGCCCGGCGGTGTCGATCAGCTCGAAGCGCTGACCGTCACGTTCAAACGGCACATGGATGGCGTCGCGCGTGGTGCCGGGTTGATCAAAGGCCACCAGGCGTTCTTCACCCAGCCAAGCGTTGATGAGCGTGCTCTTGCCCACGTTGGGGCGACCGGCCACCGCCAGCCGGATGGGGGCGTTGGGATCGGCGGGCTCTGCTTCGGCGTCTTCGTCGTGCGGAAACGACTCCAGCGCCGCTTCGATCAGGCTGCGAATGCCCTGCCCGTGCGCCGATGAGATGGGGTGGGGGTCGCCGATGCCGAGCTCGTGGAATTCACCCAGCAGGGGCGACTCCACCATGCCTTCGGCCTTGTTGGCTGCCAGGACGACCTTTTTGCGTTGGGTGCGCAGGTAGTTGGCGATGTCATGGTCCTGCGACGACAGCCCGGCACGGATGTCCACCACAAAAATCACGGCATCGGCTTCGGCCACGGCTTGCCGGGTCTGCTTGGCCATTTCGGCCACCACACCGGTCGGTTTGTCCGGCTCGAAGCCGCCGGTATCGACCACGATGAACTCACGGTCGCCCAACCGCGCGTCGCCGTAATGGCGGTCACGGGTCAAACCGGCGTAGTCGGCAACGATGGCGTCGCGGCTTTTGGTGATGCGGTTGAACAGGGTCGACTTGCCCACATTGGCGCGGCCCACCAAGGCAATCACCGGTTTCATCATGGCAACCACCTGGCGCACGCGGCTGCACCCCGCCCGTCGAACACCGAAGGTTGCTCAGGGGCATGGCGCAGGCGCGAAATCGGCGAGGTGTTCAATTCGGCCGGAAGGCGTAGAGCCCACCACCCTGCGTGGTGACGAGAAGCGTGGTGCCGGACAACGCTGGCGTTCCGATGACCGGCTTGCCATCGGTGGGCAAGCGCAACTGCTGCTCGCCCGTGGCGGCGCTCAGGAAGTGCACCCAGCCGTCGGCATCGCCAAAGACCACCGTCGGCCCGATGGCCAACGCGCCGCTCAGACCGCGATAGAGCAACTTCTCGCTGCTCCAGACCACGTCACCGGTGGCAGCCCGCCAGGCGGTGATGCGGTCGCTGGCGTCGGCACCAAAAATGCGTTCGGCGTCACCAGCCACGGCGTTGGCACCGCCCACGTTGCGTGACCACAGCACCGCGCCGCGGGCCATGTCGGCGCACCCAACGGCCGACTGGAAGGCGCGCATGCACAGCCGCTCGGCCAGGCGAACAGGCGGCCCTACCAGGTCGGCCAAACGTTCAACTTCGTTGCTGCCACGCGGGCTGGCCATCGGCACTTCCCACTGCACGGCACCCGTCAGTGGATCCAGACCCGCCAGTTTGGGGCCCTGGCCTACCACCAGCGTGTTGCCATGCGACGTGAGCACGCTGGACTGCGCCAGCGTCAGGGCATCACCCGGCCGTTGCAAGGTCCACAGGCGGCGGCCGTCGAAGGCGTCAAAGGCATGCACGGCGCGATTCACGCCCATCACGAAAACCCGCTCGCCGGCCACCAGGGGAGGCGTGACCACGCTGGAGGGCACACGCTTGCGCCAAATTTCGCGGCCGCTGTCGAAGGTGACCACCTCATTGCCGCGCGTGACCACACTGGTGAAACGGCCGTCGCTGCCCACGCCCGCTGAAAGTGCGCCACCCGCCGAGGCCTGCCACAACACGGCGCCCGTGTCGGCTTGAAGCGCGGAGACGTCGCCGTCACCGCCCGCCACAAAAAAGACGCCGTTGCGCACGGCCGGCACCATGGCAAAGCCGACCGAGCCCACACGGGCTTCCCAGACCTGCCGACCGGCAATCTTGGCGGTGTAGTCCTCCAGCGGCGCAGGCTTGGGTTTGTCCGCGGCACAGCCCACCACCAGCAGCAGCGTGGCTGCCAAGCCCGCCGTCAGCCAGGAACCGAGCCTCACTTAGCGGCCCCGGACGCGGCGGTGGCTGCTGGCGCCGCTTCAGGCACCACGCCCAAGGCGGTCAATTTGGCTTCCAGCAGGCGACGGTAATCGGCCTTCGCATCCATCGCCTTGAAGGCCACTTGATAGGCCGCACGGGCCTCGTCCTTCTTGCCCTGGATGCTGAATACATCGCCGCGCCGATCGGCGACCAAGGCCTCAAAGCCAACGGCGGTGGCTGCGTCCAGGGTCTTGAGGGCTTCATCAAACTGCTTGGCCTCGGCCTGCAACGCCGCCAGGCGCAACCGCGCCATGGTGCGAATCTCGTCGTCCTTGGACTGTTCGGCCACCCAAGCCAGACTGGCGCGCGCCGCGTCGGCTTGCCCCTTGTCGAACTGCACCTTGGCCGCCAGCATGCCGCCGTGCTGGGCAAACATGGTCGAAGGAAACTGCGCCTTCAGGTCAGCAAAGATGCGACCCACCTTGTCGGCGTCGCCCTGCTGCGCCGCACGGTCGAGTTCTTCATACATGGCGCCGGCCTTCAGCCCTTGCTCGCGCTGCCAATACTGCCAAGCGTTCCAGCCCGCATAGGCCGCCAAAGCCAGGACCAGCACCCAGGTGACCAGGTTGCCGTACTTGTTCCAGAACGCCTTGAGTGCGTCGAGTTGTTCCTGCTCTTGCAGGTCGAGTTGTGTAGCCATGGTTCAGCGAGGAAGAAACCGGAGATTATGCGTTGAGCAGTTCAGCCGCCCAGGTGGCGGCTTGCGAGAGGGGCCGGGCCGTTTGCGCGGCGGCGGCGTCAGGCTGGCGCAAAGCCTTCAGCGCCACCTCGCCACGCTGAAGTTCTTCGGCGCCGAAAATCAACGCAAAGCGGGCGCCGCTGGCATCGGCCCGCTTGAACTGCGCCTTCATGCTGCCACCACCCGCATTGAGCACCACGGCGACACCGGCCTGGCGCAGGGCCTCGAGCACGGGCATGACCACCGGCAGGGTGGCCAAGTCAGGCACCACGGCGTAGGCATGGGGAACTGGCACGGGAACTTGCACACCCACGGCGTCCAACAACAACAACAGCCGTTCGATGCCCAGGCCAAAACCGACGCCCGGCGCGGGCTTGCCGCCGAGTTGTTCGATCAACTGGTCGTAGCGTCCACCGCCGCAAACCGTGGCCTGTGAGCCCAGGTGCGGTGTGACCCACTCAAACACCGTCAGGTTGTAGTAGTCCATGCCGCGCACCAGGCGCGGATTGACGCGGTAGGCCAGGCCGGCCGCCCGCAGCACCGCACAAACGGCTTCGAAGTGGGCCCGCGACGACTCGCCCAAGAAGTCCATCAGTTGGGGCGCGGACTCGACCAGGGCCTGCATTGCGGGGTTCTTGCTGTCCAGGATGCGCAGCGGGTTGCTGTGCAATCGGCGTCGCGCGTCTTCGTCCAGCAACGCGGCGTTGGCTTCCAGGTAGGCGACCAGCGCCGCCCGGTGGGCTTGTCGTTCGTCCGCCTGGCCCAAGCTGTTGAGCTCCAGAAAGACATCGCGCTCTTCCACCAGGCCCAACTCGCGCCACAGCGCACGCAGCAGCAGGATCAATTCGGCGTCCACGTCCGGACCGGCATGCCCCAACGCTTCGACGTCCAGTTGATTGAACTGCCGGTAACGGCCCTTTTGCGGCCGCTCGTGCCGGAACATGGGGCCCATGAGCCAGACCCGCAGGGGGCCGTTGTAGAGCGCGTTGTGTTCGTTGATGGCGCGCACGATGCCGGCCGTGGCCTCGGGCCGCAGGGTCAGGCGGTCGCCGTTCATGCTGTCGGCGAAGGAGTACATCTCCTTCTCGACGATGTCGGTCACCTCGCCCAGGCCACGAACAAACAGGGCCGTGGGCTCGACGATGGGGGTGCGCAGGTTGCGGTAGCCGTAGCGCGCGAGAAGACGGCGAACGATGTCTTCAAACCATTCCCAGCGCGCGGCTTCAGGCGGCAGAACATCGTTCATGCCCTTGACGGCACGCAGCAAGGCGAGGTCGGGCTTGGCGGGGTTGGGTTTTTCAGCCATGGGGCGGGTCAGGCGCTCAAGCGCCACCAAAGTCAAGGAGGGAAACAGCGCGGGCCAGGTCAGCAGCAAAAGGCAGCGTCAATGCGCAGCCGTCACCGCGCCGAAGCGGCGTTCGATGTATTCCTCGACAACCTTGTGAAACTCGTCGGCGATGCCTTCGCCGCGCAGCGTCATGGCTTTTTCGCCGTCGATGAACACCGGTGCAGCCGGCGCCTCACCCGTGCCCGGCAAGCTGATGCCGATGTCGGCGTGTTTGCTCTCGCCAGGACCGTTGACGATGCAACCCATGACCGCCACCTTGAGGTTTTCGACCCCGGGATAGCGCGCCTTCCAGACCGGCATTTGCGCCCGCAGGAAATCGTCGATCTGTTTGGCCAGCACCTGGAAGGTGGTGCTGGTGGTGCGGCCACAACCCGGGCATGCGGTCACGCTGGGGTTGAAGTTGCGCAGACCCAGGCTCTGCAAGATCTCGAGCGCCACCACCACTTCCTGGTTGCGCGACTCGCCAGGCTGCGGCGTCAAGCTCACCCGAATCGTGTCACCGATGCCTTCTTGCAGCAGGATCGACAGCGCCGTGGCACTGGCCACCGTGCCTTTGGTGCCCATGCCAGCCTCGGTCAGACCCAGGTGCAGCGCGTAGTCGCAACGTTGCGCCAGGGCGCGGTAGACAGAAACCAGATCCTGCACGCCACTGACCTTGCAGCTGATGATGATGTTGTCGGGGTTCATCCCCATCTCGCGGGCGCTTTCGGCCGAGCTCAGGGCGGACTGACTCAGCGCCTGGTACATCACCTGCTTGGCATCGAGCGGCTGCGCACGGCGGGCGTTCTGGTCCATCAGCTCGGCCAGCAGTTCCTGGTCCAGGCTGCCCCAGTTGACGCCGATGCGGACCACCTTGTCGTGTCGAATGGCGGCTTCGATCATCTGGCCAAACTGGCGGTCACGTTTGTCGCCCTTGCCCACGTTGCCAGGGTTGATGCGGTACTTGCTGAGCGCGGCCGCCATGGCCGGGAAGTCGGTGAGCAGGCGGTGCCCGTTGTAGTGGAAGTCGCCCACCAAGGGCACCGCGACACCCATGCGGTCCAGCTGCTCGCGGATGTAGGGCACGGCCTCGGCGGCCTCGGGGGTGTTGACGGTGATGCGGACCATCTCCGAACCGGCCTGGGCCAGTTCCTTGACCTGGATCGCCGTGCCGATGGCGTCCACGGTGTCGGTGTTGGTCATCGACTGCACCCGAACCGGTGCGTTGCCGCCCACGGTGACCACATGGTCGCCCCAGCGCACCCGCGCTTGACGGGTGCGGCGCGCCGGGATGCTGGCCGCTTCGATGGCGTTGAAGAGGTCCGGTGTGCTCATGTGCGTTTGACGAAGTGGTTGCAGCAGGCGCTCAATGGAGCTCAGGGAAGCTCAAGGCGCGCCACATTGTCTCGGGTGCGGCTGCTCAAGTCGACCGCTTGCCCCCGAAACTGAAGTTGAGTTGCAGACGCATTGCCAATGGTCAGGCGCAGGGGCAGTTGTCCATCCAGGCCCACGCTCTCGCTGGGCAGGACCGTGCGCGACAGCAGCAAGACACCCTTGGCGTCGCGGACTTCAACCCACGACGCTTCGCTGGTGCGAACCTGCAGCAGACGAGCCGCGATCGGGGCTTCGACACCCGATGCGGCCGCAGCGATGGGCGGCGCTGAAAACACGGTCTCACCCATGGGCGCCGCTGCCGACGCGGGCGCAGAAGCGGCATTGACGGGGGGTGCCAAGGTGCCTGTCGGCGCAGTGGACGAGTCCAAGCCGGGCGCGAGCGGTGCAGTCGGGGCCGCCACCACCGCTGGTGCACTGGCAGCGGGCGAGGCCGCCCGTTCGGGCCGCGCCAGGCGGCTGAACAGACCCGCCGGCAAAAAGTAGATCAGGGCTGCCGCGCCCATCAAGACCGCTGCCGCCCAAACCATGGGCTTGACGGCGCTGGCGGCCAGGCTGGGCTCTTCACGCCCCGGGCGGTCTCGGAACGGCTCGTTCAAGCCGGCGTCGTGGCGTTCAAGGGCCACCGAGTTGGGCGCAGGCAGTTTGTCCAGCACCGGGCGTGCATCGATCTTCAAGGTCCGGCAAACCGTCTGCGCCAACGCACGCACAAACGTCGCGTCAGGCAACTCTTGCCAGCGGTCGTTTTCAAGCGCGTCCAGCTTGCGCGGCGAGACCTTGATGGCAGCCGCCAGCGCAGCAATGTGCAGGCCCTGCTTTTCGCGCGCAGAGCGCAGCATCGCGCCGGCGCTGACGGGTGGGTTGTGGGGCTCAGTCATCGAAACGACCACGTTCGTATAGAAGGGCTTCAGGGGATTGGCCGAAGCGATCGCGCAGCTGACGCCCCAGGTCTTGCATGGCTTCGATGTTGCCGATGCGGCGCTCGATGCGCACCGCCAGCCACAGCGTTTGAGCGGAGGCCTGATCAGGCACCGAGTTGATGCGCCGCACATAGAACCGGGCGCGCTCGAGTTCACCCCGGCGCAGCAGCACTTCAGCCAGGTTGAAGGCCGTGACCGGGTTGGACGGATCCAACTCGTAAGACCGGGACAGGGTGCGCTCGGCCTCGGGCCAGCGCCCCGCACGTGCCTGGCAAACCCCCTGGGCCATCAAGGTGCGAACGCCATCCCGGTACTGCGGCTGGGCCAGCGCTTTGCTGAACTGCAGGTCGGCTTCGACGTAGCGGCCCTGTTGGCACTGGAACCACGCATAGTTGTGCATGGTGTTGGCGTCCGCCGGCGCCAGTTGCAGCGCGCGCTGAAAGCTCTCGTCGGCCAAACTGGCGTCGCCCATCGCAGCCTGCACCAGGCCGCGCAGGCTGTAAGCCTCGGGCATGTCCGGGCGCGCTGCCAGCGCGAGCTTGATTTCATCCAACGCCGTGGTGTTTTGCCCGCGGCCGAAGTACAGGCCCGCCAGTTCCAGGCGCACCCGCGCCCGCCGCTCGGGGTCGGCGGGCTCGTTGTTGACGCGGGCCTCGCGACCGTCCGGCGCGGGCTTGGGCGAGGAGACGCAGGCCGCCAGACTGCAGATCAACAGGAACGCCGCCCACCGGCTGGCCGCTGAAGTGCTCAAGACCGTGCTCCGGCTTCAACGATGGGGACCACGCGTCGAGCGCGCTGCATGCGCGCGGCCGCGTTGGTGCGGTCTTGAACCTCGCCGGCCAGTTGACCACAAGCGGCATCGATGTCGTCGCCCCGCGTTTTGCGGATGGTGGTGATCAAGCCGGCGTCTTGCAACACCTGGGCGAAGGCCAGCACGCGCTCGCGCGACGAGCGCTTCAGGCCCGACGCCGGGAAGGGGTTGAAGGGAATCAGGTTGATCTTGCAAGGCAAGCGCGTCTTGAGCAACGCCACCAGCTGGTGGGCCAACTCGGGCGTGTCGTTCACCCCGTCGAGCATGCAGTACTCGAAGGTGATGAAGTCGCGCGGCGCGGCTTCCAGGTAGCGGGTGCAAGCGTCCAGCAGTTCGTCGATCGGGTACTTGCGGTTCAGCGGCACCAGCGAGTCACGCAGCGCATCCAGCGGGGCATGCAGGCTGACCGCCAGGGCCACAGGGCAGTCTTGGCGCAGGCGGTCGATCATGGGCACCACGCCCGACGTTGAAACGGTTACCCGCCGGCGCGACAGGCCGTAGGCGTGGTCACTGAGCATGGTGCGCAAAGCCGGAACCAGGGCGTCGTAGTTCTGCAGCGGTTCACCCATGCCCATCATCACCACGTTGTCGATGGCGCGTTGGCCCTCGGCCAGATTCAGCTGGGCACGCAGGCGGTGTTCGGCAAACCACAGCTGCGCGATGATTTCGGCGCTGCTCAGGTTGCGGCTGAAGCCCTGGTGCCCCGTGCTGCAGAAGCGGCACCCCACCGCACAACCGGCCTGTGAAGACACGCACAGCGTGCCCCGGTCGGTTTCGGGGATGAAAACGGTCTCGACGGCATTGCCGCCGCCCACGTCGAACAGCCACTTGACGGTGCCGTCGGCCGACACCTGCTCGGAAATCAGCGGCAGGGCGCTAACCTGGGCCACGCCGGCCAGCTTGCTGCGCAACGACTTGGCCAGGTCCGACATCTGGTTGAAGTCGGCCTGACCGCGCTGGTGGATCCAGCGGTACAGCTGGGTGGCGCGGAAACGCTTCTCGCCCAGCCGGTCGCAAAAGGCCGCCAGTCCCTCGAGGTCGAATTCAAGGAGATTGGCAACCACGGGCGGCTCAGCGCGCGTAAACGTTCATGCCGGGGAAGAAGAAAGCCACCTCGGCAGCGGCGGTCTCGGCGGCGTCAGAACCATGCACCGCGTTGGCGTCGATGCTGTCGGCAAAGTCGGCGCGAATGGTGCCCTTGTCGGCCTTCTTGGGGTCGGTGGCGCCCATCAGCTCGCGGTTCTTGGCGATGGCGCCTTCACCTTCCAAGGCCTGGATCATCACCGGCCCACTGATCATGAAACTGACCAGGTCGTTGAAGAAGGGACGGGCCTTGTGAACGGCGTAAAACGCTTCGGCTTCGCCGCGTGACAGGTGCGCCATCTTGGCGGCGACAACCTTGAGACCGGCACCTTCAAACCGAGCGTAAATCTGGCCGATGACGTTCTTGGCCACGGCGTCGGGCTTGATGATGGAAAGGGTGCGTTCGATGGCCATGAGAAAAATGCTCCTGAATCAATGACTTGGCAAAGCTTTTGATTGTAGCGCGGGACTGTGTCGGGAGCCCTGTTGCCAAGCACCCTTTCAACGGCCGCGACCGCCGCCCTGCCCGCCTCGGTTGCCACCACGACCGCCGCCCTTGTTACCGCCACCCGGCCCGCGCTGACCACCGCCGCCCGGGCCGCCTGCGCCACCACCACCCCCGCCACCAGAGCGTCGACCGGCGCCTTTGGCACCCTTGCGGTGAAAGGCGTTGGCGCCAATGAAGCCCACGGCGGTCTGCATCGGATCTGGGATGCGTTCTGGATCGCCTCCACCTGCACCCCCGCCACCTCCGCCACCACCGCCGCCGCGTCGTTTTTGGCCACCTCGTTGGGGCTGGCCGTTGCGCTGCGGTTGTGCAAAGCGCTTGTCGTAGGTCTGCTGCAGGGGGTTGGGAATGGGGCCGTCTTCCGGTATCTCGCGCTGCGGCATGCGGTCGCGCTGCAAGGCCCGCTTGTCGTAGGTTTGCTGCAGCGGATTGGGGATCGGACCGTCGTCCGGCATGTCGCGCCGCAGTTGACGGTCTTGCTGAATGGCACGCTTGTCAAAGGTCTGCTGCAACGGGTTGGGAATGGCGCCACCTTCACCGGCTTCTGGCCGCGGTTGGCGCGGGCCACGTTCGGGCCGGGGGCCACGCTCGGGCCGCGGCGGGCGATCGGGGCGCGGGCCGCGCTCCAGGTTGCCGTCCACAGCCACCGGCGGGCGATCCGGCGCCCGGTCTTGACCGTCGTTGCGCTTGCGCCCGCGCCGGTTGCGGCCATGGCGGCCGCCGCGATCACCCCGTTCGTTGCGTTCGCCATCACCCTCTGGCGCGGGCGGCCGCGGGCCTTGCTCGGCGCCTGCTGGCGCCGTCTGCGGCCTGGCGACCTGGGTCAGGCGACGCAACTGCCGCAGGTCCATGTCTTCCAGGTCCACCCAGACGCCGCGCTTGAGGCCGCGCGGCAGCACGACCGAACCGTAGCGAATGCGGATGAGCCGGCTCACCGCGTGGCCGACGGCTTCAAAGAGGCGCCGGACCTCGCGGTTGCGGCCCTCGGTGATGACCACGCGGTACCAATGGTTCACCCCTTCGCCACCGCCGTCTTCGATGCTTTTGAACGAGGCCCGTTGGCCGTCGATCTCCACTCCCTCGAGCAAGCGGGTCTTGGATTCAGCCGACAACACCCCCAGCGACCGCACGGCGTACTCGCGTTCGACACCAAACCGCGGATGCATCAGCTGGTTGGCCAGTTCACCCGAGTTGGTGAACAGCAACAGTCCTTCGGTGTTGATGTCCAGGCGACCAACCGACTGCCACTTGCCGTGGGCCAGGCGGGGCAAACGGCGAAACACCGTGGGCCGCTGTTGGGGGTCGTCGTGCGACACCACTTCGCCCACCGGCTTGTGGTAGGCCAACACGCGGGCGGGCGGCGGCGCAATGCGGTAGCGCACCTGCTTGCCGTCCACCTGAATGCGGTCGCCGAAGGAAATGCGCTGGCCGGTATGAGCCACCTCTTCGTTGACGGTGACGCGGCCTTCGGTGATCCACTGCTCCAGGTCGCGTCGCGAGCCCACGCCGGCCTGGGCCAGCACCTTTTGCAATTTGGGCGCGTCAGGTTCTGCAGCCAACACGCGCTTGGGGGGCTCCAGCGCCTCAGGCGCGTCATCAGCCGAGGCCAGCTGAGGCTCCAAGGCCACCGCCTCGGGCTCCACATCGAAGTCACCCGACAGCACCTGGGCGAACAGTTCGCCAGCCTGAACCAGCGGCTGCGCGGGTTCAGCCGCGGGCAGGCTGCCTTCGGCCAAAGGCGCATCACCGTCGGCACGAACCTTTTCACCGCCACGTCGGCCGCGCCGGCGATTGCGGCCGCGTCGGCCGCGCCCTTCTTCACCGGTCTGCTCGTCACCCGCCTTCGCATCACCGGTTTGTTGGCCCGCTTCGCGAGGCCCGCCGGGGCCAGCTTCTTGGGCTGAGCCTTCGCCAGGGGCAGCATGACCCGCGTTGCTGTCGGTCGACGGACCCGTCACGTCGGCCGAGGCCTGCGACACCCTTTCGGGCTGTTCCATCGGCAGCGGCGTTGGCGCCAACGCGGCGCGGCGGGCTGCGCCGCGCACCGCACCGCGGGCGGCATCGCCAGGAGCATCACCGCCCGGCCCACCCAGCGCATCCCGCTGGCCTGGCCGCGCGGACTCGGATCCAGGCTGCACTTCCGTAGGCGTCGAATGGGAATCGCCAACGCCAACGGCAGAGCCAGCGCCAGCGTCATCGGCTGCAGCGGCCGGCCCGCCAGTCCGGCGCTTCGCCGCCGCTCGCTTGACAGGCGCAAACACCGCCTCTTTGCTGGGCACCGGCACAGGGGTGGCGGGTGCCGCGACTGCCGCAACTTCACCCTCCACCACCGTCTTGCGCGGCGCACGTTTGCGCTTGGGCTTGAGCTCGGCGTCCGCGCTGGAATCAGGCGGATTGGATGGCAAGGTCGAATCGGCTTCGGGAGCGTTCATGCGGGAGCTTCCGTGGGAGGAAAGGGGTTCGCTGAGTCCGCTGTGGCGTGGTCAGGCGAAGGAGCAAGGGAACCCGGGGCAGCCGGCGGGTTTTCGCCGGCAGCCGAGGGGATGGGAGCTTGGGCTTGGGCAGGCTCAGGCAAATCAGGTTGGGAAAGCGGGCCTGGCGGGGCCGGGTCTTCAGCCAGCAGCTGGTCGCCAGTCACCTGACCGCTGCCAACGGCGCCATCCGCAGCCTCGGCTTCGAGTGGCAAGGTGGCTTGCGCTTCATCGAGCAGCGGCCCCAGGTTGTCCATGGCCGCCAGTGCGGACGCCGCACGCTCGCCGCTGACCTGGCCGTCGATGGTGGGCAACTGGTCCAGGCTGGACAAGCCCAGGTCGTCCAGAAACTGACGCGTCGTGGCATAGAGCGCGGGCCGTCCGGGCGCTTCGCGGTAGCCAATGGCGTCGATCCAGCCCCGGTCTTCCAACTGCTTGACGATTTGGCTGCTCACCGTGACACCGCGGATGTCTTCGATGTCGCCGCGCGTCACCGGCTGGCGATAGGCCACGATGGCCAGTGTTTCCATCGCGGCGCGAGAGTACTTGGGCGGCTTCTCGGGATGCAGGCGATCGAGAAACTCGCGCATCTCGGGGCGGCTCTGAAAACGCCAGCCACTGGCCAGGCAGACCAACTCGACGCCGCGGTCTTGCCAGTCGTCGATCAGTTCGTCCAGCAAGCGACGCAGGCTGTCGAGGCCGACGTCGCCGTTGAACAGCGCGCGCATCTCAGCCAGAGGCATGGGTGCGACCGCACAAATGAGCGCCGCTTCGAGGACGCGTTTGGCATCCGATGTATTCATGACCTGCGATGGGTGGACTGCTGCCCTGTCGGGCGCAATGGGTTCGATCAGGTAAACCCGACTCGGTCAGGGCTAGAGCCCGCGCGGCACCAAGCCAAAGTTCGCGGGAGCTTGCACGGTCCGGCACAGCCGGGTGCGGGCGTCGCTTCAGGCAGGCGCGACACCCCGGGGTGTCAGCTGCACTGCGATTTGGGCGTGATTGTAGCCTGCGCTGCGCCCGCCACCCAGCCAGCGTCTCAAGCCTGCATCACCGCCTGCCACGCCTGCGCAAAATCGGCTGGCGGGGCACAGTCGAAGGCCAGTGCCTGGCCGCTGATGGGGTGGCTCAGACGCAGCTCGGTCGCGTGCAGGGCCTGGCGCAGCATGCCCAGGCCTGGCTTGCCGCCATAGAGCGTGTCGGCCACCAGCGGCAAACCGCGCGAAGCCAGGTGAACCCGAATCTGGTGCGTGCGGCCGCTGTGCAGGGTGCAACTCAGCGCGTGGTGTTGCGCCCGGTGGCCCAGACACTGCACATCGGTGCGTGAAGGCCGCCCGCCCACCACGATGGCCATGCGCACCTTGACCACCGGGTCGCGCCCGATCGGTGCGTCGATGGTGAAAGCCTCGCTGGGCGGCTTTCCAGACGCGATGGCGAGGTAACGCCGGTGGACTTCCCGGGCTGCGATGGCGCGTGTCAAGGCGGTGGTGGCGGGCAAGGACTTGGCCACCATCATCACGCCCGACGTGTCTTTGTCCAGCCGGTGCACGATGCCGGCCCTGGGCAAGGTGGCGGCCATGGGGTGGTGGGCCAGCAGCCCGTTGAGCAGGGTCCCGGACCAGTTCCCTGGCGCGGGGTGGGCCACCAAGCCGGCTGGCTTGTCCAGCGCCAGCAGGTGCTCGTCCTCGAACAGGATGTTCAGGGCCATGGCCTGGGGCTTGAAGGCCAGACTTTCATCGGTCGGCACCAGCGCGAGCACGATTTGCTGGCCTGCCCGCACCTTGCGCGAAGCGCTGGTCGCAACATCGCCGTCCAGCAACACATGCCCGCGGTCGATCAGTTGCTGCAGGTGGTTGCGCGAAAACTCGGGCGCCAGGTCGACCAGCACCTTGTCGAGCCGCTGCCCGTGCCAGGGCGCCTGCACCTGCGCCTGACGGGTCTCGGTGCCGGACTCGAGCTCGCCTTCGGCCGCCTCAGCCACCGCGCCCTCTTCGGTCGGAGTCGGGGGCTGCTCCCTATAATCGCCGCTCCTGGAACCTGGTGACACCATTGGCGATGAGCGTTTCTGTTGTGTGGCGTTTTGCGCCGTTGGCCATGCTGGCGGTGATGTTGCCAATGCTGCTGCAACTGACGGGCTGTTCTTCTCCGCCCAGGGACGAGAGCCCCAACGCTTCGGCCGATCGATTGTATCGAGAGGCCAAAGAGGACATGGAGGCCGGCAGCTATGAACGGGCCATCAAAAGCCTGGAGCGCGTGGAAGGCTTGGCGGCGGGCTCGCTGCTGGCCCAGCAAGCGCTGCTGGACATGGCCTATCTGAACTGGCGCACCGGTGAAAAGGCCCAGGCCATCACGTCGATCGACCGCTTCATCAAGCTCAACCCGTCCAGCCCGGCGCTCGACTACGCGCACTACCTCAAGGGCGTGATCAACTTCAACGACAACCTGGGTCTGATGGGGAAACTGGCGGGTCAAGACCTGTCGGAGCGCGACCAACGTGCAGCGCGCGATGCCTACCAGGCTTTCAAGTTGTTGGTCGACCGGTTCCCGAATTCGACTTACGCACCCGACGCGCGCCAGCGCATGGATTTCATTGTCAATTCATTGGCGTCGTATGAGGTCCACGTGGCCCGCTATTACTTCCGGCGCGGTGCCTACGTGGCGGCCGCCAACCGGGCCCAGCAGGCAGTGGCTGAGTTCCAGCATGCGCCAGCCGTCGAAGAGGCGCTCTTCATCCTGATGCAGAGTTATGAAAAGCTCGAGCTGCCGGTTTTGCGCCAGTCTTCTGAACGTGTTCTGCGCCAGAATTTCCCCAACAGTGCCTTCCTGGGCCTCGGGGCCACGGCACGCAACAAGGCTTGGTGGAAGCTCTGGTGACCACGCGGGCTGAGCGCCTGCCACTGCTTTAGCCGGCCGGGTTTCAGTGCGCCCAGGCCAGCTCGGCCAGCCAGTCGAGCGCCTGTTCCTCGGTGTCCAGCACCCCCATCGGTGGCAGCGCCGCCATGATCCTTCGGCCGTAGCGCATTTGCCGCACCCGCGGGTCGCAGATCACCAGCAAACCCCTGTCCGACTCGGTGCGGATCAAGCGCCCTGCGCCTTGCTTGAGCGACACCGCAGCTTCAGCCACGAAGTAGTCTTCGAACGGATTGCGATCCTGTTCGCGAAGCTGCCGCACGCGGGCTTCCACCAAAGGATCGTTCGGCGGCGGGAAGGGCAACTTGTCGATCAGCACGCACTGCAAGGCGTCACCCGGCATGTCGATGCCTTCCCAAAAGCTCTGTGAACCCACGAGCACGCAGCCTTGGCCATTGCCAAACCGCTGCAACAGTGCACGCCGGGGTTCGCTGCCCTGGACCAGCACCGTCAGGTCGGGCGCCGCCTGGCGCACGGCTTCCGCCACCAAGGGCAGCACGCGAAGCGTGGTGGTCAAGACGAAGGTGCGACCGCCCAGCGCCTGTGCACAGCGCCCGGCCAGCGCGCCCACCGCCGCTGGATGGCCGGCCGCATTGGGCAAGGGCAATCCGGGCGGCACCCAGGCCCGTGCGTTGGTGGGGTAGTCAAAGGGGCTGCCCACCCGCAACTTGGCCGCGTCTTCCAGCCCGGTGCTGGCGGTGAACCAGCTCAGGTCATCGTCGTCGCCCAGGGTGGCCGACGTGAAGATCCAGGTCTTGGGCGACAACTTGCGTTGCTCGGTGAGCATGTCGCGGATGTCCAGTGGCGACTCGACCAGGCGCGCCTGCTGCGGACTGAGGTCGACCCAACGCACCTGGCCGGCGGCGGCGTCTTGCTCGAAATGCTGGGCCAGCACCGCCATCGACCGGGCCCGTTGCTCCAGCTTGGGAAAGTCCGGCGCCGTCTCGACCACCGCGCCCAAGCCCTCAGCGGCCGCGCGGGCTGCGTCGGCCAGCGCCGCCAAGGCCGGCGGCAGTGCTTCGGCGGCTTCTTCCCAACGACGCTTGACGATGCCGCGCACTTCGCGGCCTTCGGCCAGCGGGCCGGCACAGGCCAGCCGCAGGTTGCGCGCGGCGCGCTCCAGCTCGGCCTGCAACTCGGCCCACGGCTGCAAACCGCGGGCGTGTTGCAAGCCCGCGGCCAGCATGTCCCGGCTCAGCTCCAGCGCCTGCCCCGTGGCCAACGTGGTGCCCAGGAACTGCACGCCGGCTTCAACCAACTGGTGCGCTTCATCGAAGACCGCCACATCCACAGTCGGGAGCAACTCCGCCACCCCACTGTCGCGCAAGGCCATGTCGGCAAAAAAGAGATGGTGGTTGACCACCACCAGGTCGGCCGCCATGGCCTCGCGCCGGGCCTGCATCACATGGCAGGCGCGGTGCTCGGGGCACTCGGTACCCAGGCAGTTGTCCCGCGTGGACGTGATCAGGGGGATGACTGGTGAACGGTCGTCCAGACCATCGATCTCGGCCAAATCACCGGTGCGGGTGCCTTGGGCCCACTGCACCACCCGGTGCAGGGAACGCACTGAAAAACGGTCGGGCAGGTGGGCGTTGACCTCGGCCTGCTGCAATCGCCAGCGGCACAGGTAGCTGGCCCGCCCCTTGAGCAGGGCCAGGCGCACGGGCAGCCCAAAGGCGTCGCGCAGGCGAGGCAGGTCGCGCAGAAACAGTTGGTCTTGCAGGCTCTTGGTGGCGGTGCTGACCAGTGCCCGGCGCCCCGACAGCAGCAAAGGCACCAGGTAGGCAAACGTCTTGCCCACACCCGTGCCGGCTTCCACCACCAGGGCTTCGCGATCGTCCAGGGCCTGAGCAATTCGCTGGGCCATTTGATCCTGAGCCTGGCGCGGCAAAAAACCGGGCTCGTGTTGGGCCAGCGGGCCATCCACACCAAAGGCTGCCACAACGGCACGCAACAAGTCGGTCGACAAAGGCTGTTCCTCGGGCGGGCGCGGTCAGGCCGGGGAAGGAGGATGAAGCTCGGTCTCGAGGCGAGCGATCAGGTCGCGCAGGTGCAGCCGGCGCTTCTTCAGGCGCCGCAGGCTCAGGTCGTCGGCAACCGGTGCGCTCGGAATCCGGTCGATCAGGTCGTCCAGATCGGCGTGTTCGATGCGCAACTCGATGAGCCAACGCTCAGGTGAATGCAGGTTCTCGTTCATTGCTGCACGTCAGCGGTGGGGGCTGCGAGTTTATATTCGCGGCATGACCATTGCCGTAGTGCCCTTCCGATTCAGTGCCGCCACGGGCCTGCACAAAGGCGATCGCGCCTACCAGCAGGACCAGGTGGAGATCATGGCCCACGAGCGCACCCAGGGCTCGGTGCTGGCGGTGGTGGCCGACGGCATGGGCGGCAAGAGTGGCGGGCGCAAGGCGGCCGACCAGGTCTTGCTCACCGGCCGGCAGATCTATGAGCGCTTTGTGCCACTGGAAGACGACCCGGCCGAGATGCTGCGCCAGGTGGTGCAGGAGTCGCACCTGATGATCAAGCTGACGGCCATCACCTCTGAAGAAGAGCCGCACAGCACGGTGGCCGCGTTTTGCGTCAGCCCCAACCTCGAATGTGACGTGGTGCATGCCGGCGACTCGCGGGTCTATCACTTCCGCGGGGCCGAGATGATGCGCCGCACGGTCGACCACAGTTTTGTGCAAAGGCTGATCGACGAAGGCAAGATCAGCGAAGAAGCCGCCAACACCCACCCGCAGTCCAACCTGCTGACCGGCTGCCTGGGCACCCACGCCGACCCGCCGGTGGCGCTGTGGCACATCGACCGGCTCGAATTCGGCGACAGCCTGATGGCCTGCAGCGACGGCCTGTGGCACTACTTCACGCCCAAAGAGATCGGCGCCATCTTGCACGCCCTGCCCCCGCGCGAGGCCAGCGAAATGTTGATCAGCAAAGCCCGTCAGCGCGCCCGGGGTGGCGGTGACAACCTGTCTTTGGCCCTGGCGCGCGTTGATGCGCTGCGCTGAAGCCCTGCGCTCAGCGCGCAGCGCCTGAAGCTGCCGGCAAAGCCGGTGTCGGCAGCGGCGCGGCTTTGCGGCCCCCCGCCAACCGGTCGGCCTCCCGTTTGTCAACCCTTCGCTGCGCCTGCACCGCCCCTTGGCGATTCGCTTCCAACAGGCGGGCTCGGGCGGCGGCGGCGGAAGCGGCCCGGTCGGCTGTTTCGGCAGGTTGAGGCTCACGGCCAGGGGTGCTGCTGGCGGCCGCTGCGGACCGAACGCGAACGGGGGGTGCCAGCCGCGCAGCGGGCTGGGAGGCCGCCAAAGCCTGTTTGGCGGCAATGGCTTGCCGACGCTGCTCGGCCTTGGCCTGACGCTCTGCTTCGTCCAATCTCAGCTCGCGCTCACGCACCGGCGCCAGCGCCTCCCGTCGTCGGGCACGGGCATCGTCCAAACAGGCGGTGACCCAAAACTGCTGGGAACAAGCACGCTCTTCCTGAGCAAAAGCCTCGGACAGCTGATGTCGTTCGGCGCGCAGCTGGGCCCGCTCTCGCGGCGACGCGCTGGCGTCGGCCATGCAGACCGTCAGCAGGGCGGTCAACACACCAAGCCTTGCAGGGGACCCCGACCCGCTTCTCATCACGTCAACGAGGTGTCGACATCACGCCGGGCCAGGGCCAGGAATTCGGCCGATTGCATTTCGTGCAGACGCGACACGGTGCGCGGAAACTCGTGGGCCAGCGGTCCTTCGGTGTAGAGCTCACCCGCTGGCACGGCCGCCGACAGGATCAGCTTGACACGGCGGTCGTAGAGCACGTCCACCAGCCAGGTGAAGCGTCGCGCTTCGCTTGAAAGGCGCGGCGGCATTTGCGGCACGTTGCTGAGCAACACGGTGTGGAAGCGTGCAGCAATCTCCAGGTAGTCGTTTTGCGACCTGGGCCCGCCGCACAGCGTGGCGAAGTCGAACCACACCACGCCGCCGGCGCGGCGAAGGGCGCGCAGTGAACGATGCTCGATCTGCATCACCGGATCTTCGTCGCGCGCCTCGGTCAGCTGGTCGAAGGCCCGCTTCATCGCCGCTTCCGCCGTTGCGCCCAGTGGCTGGTGGTACAGGTCGATCTGGGCCAGGGTTTGCTGGCGGTAGTCCATGCCTGCATCGACGTTGATGACTTCCAACCTGTCTTTGAGCAGCTCGATGGCGGGCAGGATGCGGTCGCGGTGCAGCCCGTTGGGGTACAGACCGTCGGGGTGGAAATTGCTGGTGGTGACGATGCTCACGCGGTTGGCAAACAAGGCGTCGAGCAAGCGGTGCAGGATCATCGCGTCGGTGACGTCGGCGACGTGAAACTCGTCAAAGCAGATCAGGCGAAAGCGCCGGGCCATGCGCTTGCCCAACTCGTCCAGCGGGTTGACGGTGCCCTTCAGATCCTGCAACTCACGGTGAACCTCACGCATGAACTCGTGGAAATGCAGACGCGTCTTGCGCGTCAGCGGCACACTTTGAAAAAAGCAGTCCATCAGGAAGCTTTTACCTCGGCCCACCCCACCATGCATGTAGACACCGCGCGGGATGGGCGGGCGGCTGATCAGCTTGGTCAGCGCATTGCTGCGCCGGGTCTTGTAGTCGGCCCATTCGTTTTCACAGCGCTCCAGCGCCGCCACCGCGCCCAGCTGCGCAGCGTCGCTGCGGTAGCCGCGCTGCAGCAGCTCGGCCTCGTAGAGCTGCCGAACCCCCACTTAAAAATTCAAGGTGCGCTTGTCCACCGCCAAAGCGGCTTCCTTGGTGGCTTCACTCAAGGACGGATGGGCGTGACAAATGCGCGCCAGGTCTTCGGCGCTGGCGCGGAACTCCATCGCCACCACCGCCTCGGCGATCAGTTCGCTGGCCATCGGGCCGACGATGTGCACACCCAGGATTTCATCGCTCTGGGCATCGGCCAACATCTTGACCATGCCGGTGGTGTCGCCCAGCGCTCTTGCACGGCCGTTGGCCATGAAGGGAAAGGTGCCCGCCTTGTACACGGCGCCCCTGGCCTTGAGCTGTTGCTCGGTTTCACCCACCCAGGCGATCTCGGGGCTGGTGTAAATGACCCAGGGGATGGTGTTGAAGTTGACGTGGCCGTGCTGGCCGGCAATGCGTTCGGCCACCGCAACGCCTTCTTCTTCGGCCTTGTGCGCCAGCATCGGGCCGCGCACCACGTCGCCCACCGCCCAGACACCGGGCAGGTTGGTGCGGCAGTCGCCGTCCACCACGATGGCACCGCGCTCGTCGAGCTGCAAACCCACCGCCTCGGCATGGAGCCCGGTGGTGTTGGGCACGCGTCCGATGCTGACGATCAGCTTGTCGATGTCGAGCGTCAGCGCTTCACCCTTGGCCGTGGTGTAGGCCACGGTGACACCCTTCTTGGTGGTTTGGATGGCCCCCACCTTCACACCCAGCTCGATCTTCAAGCCCTGCTTGACGAAGGCCTTGTGGGCTTCCTTGGCGATCTGCTCGTCCACCGCGCCCAGGAAAGTGGGCAGGCCTTCCAGCACCGTCACCTCAGCTCCCAGGCGGCGCCACACCGAGCCCATCTCCAGCCCGATCACGCCGGCGCCAATCAGCCCCAGCTTCTTGGGCACCGCACCAACCCGCAAGGCGCCGTCGTTGCTGAGGATGCTCTCCTCGTCGAAGGGCATACCCGGCAGCGGCCGGGCACTGGAGCCGGTGGCCACAACGACCTGCTTGGCCACCAAGGTCTCGGCGCCCGCAGTCAGCTCATAACCACCATCCACCGCCTTGGTGAAGGCGCCGCGGCCGTGAAAGAAACTGACCTTGTTCTTCTTGAACAGGTAGAGGATGCCGTCGTTGTTTTGTTTGACCACCGTGTCCTTGCGGGCCAGCATCTTCTTGACGTCGATGCTCAGGTCCTTCAGGCCGATGCCGTGGTCGGCAAAGCTGTGCGCCGCGTGCTCGTAATGCTCGCTGCTTTGCAGCAGCGCCTTGCTGGGGATGCAACCCACGTTGGTGCAGGTGCCGCCGGGCGCTGGGCCGCCTTTGTCGTTTTTCCATTCGTCGACACAGGCGACGTTGAAGCCCAGCTGGGCTGCGCGGATGGCAGCGATGTAGCCACCCGGGCCACCGCCGATGACCACCACGTCAAATGACTTGCTCATGTGTGCGCCTTCAGATGTCGAACAACAGGCGGGCCGGGTCTTCCAGCGCGTCCTTCATCGTCACCAAGCCCAGCACGGCTTCGCGGCCGTCGATGATGCGGTGGTCGTAACTCATGGCCAGGTAGTTGATGGGCCGCACCACCACCACGCCGTTTTCCACCACGGCGCGGTCCTTGGTGGCATGCACGCCCAGGATGGCGCTTTGCGGCGGGTTGATGATGGGTGTGGACAACATGCTGCCGAAGGTGCCGCCGTTGCTGATGCTGAAGGTGCCGCCGGTCAGCTCTTCAATGCCCAGCTTGCCGTCCTTGGCCTTCTGGCCGTACTCGGCGATCTTCTTCTCGATGTCGGCAAAGCTCATCTGGTCGGCGTTGCGCAGCACCGGCACCACCAAGCCCCGCGGGCTGCCCACCGCAATGCCGATGTCGAAATAGCCGTGGTAGACGATGTCGTTGTTGTCCACGCTGGCGTTGAGCACCGGGTACTTCTTCAGCGCTGCAACGGCCGCTTTGACGAAGAAGCTCATGAAGCCCAGCTTGACACCGTGTTCCTTCTCGAACTTCTCCTGGAACTTCTTGCGCATGTCCATCAACGGGGCCATGTTGACCTCGTTGAAGGTGGTCAGGATGGCGTTGGTGCTTTGTGACTGCACCAGGCGTTCGGCAATGCGCGCGCGCAGGCGCGACATGGGCACCCGCTGTTCGGGGCGCTCGCCCAGGCTGTTGGACGCAGGCGCAGCCACCGTGGGCAGCAACTTGGCAGGCGCTGCTGGCGCTGCCGGTGCTGCGGCGGCAGCTGCCTTGGGGGCTGGGGCCGGCGCGGCCAACGCGCCCAAGACATCGCCCTTGGTCACACGGCCGTCTTTGCCGGTACCGGGCACTGAACCTGCTGCCAGGTTGTTGTCGGCCATCAGCTTGGCGGCGGCGGGCATGGCGATGTCGCCCTTGGTGCCGCCCTGAGCCACTGCTGCCGTTGATGCCGCAACGGCCGGTGCAGCGGCCGCCGCCTGCGCCGGCGCTGGGGCCGCGGCACCTGCCGTCGCGGCCGTGTCGATGCGTGCGATGAGCTGCTCGGCCGCCACGGTGGAGCCGTCGGCCTGCACGATCTCTATCAGCACGCCGCCAGCAGGTGCAGGCACCTCCAGCACCACCTTGTCGGTCTCGACTTCGATCAGGATTTCATCGATGGCGACAGCGTCGCCGGGCTTTTTCTTCCACTGCAGCAGCGTGGCTTCGGCCACGGACTCGGACAGTTGCGGAACCTTGACTTCAACGATGGCCATGTCTTTTCTCGGAGTGCGTTGTTCTGTGGCGCAAGGCGTGAGCCACCGGGCTCACAGCCTGCGCCAAGGTGGGTCTGCAGGCGCCGCAGGGCAGCCCACTGACCCAGGGGTTACTTGGTGAGTACGAAGCCTTTGAGCTTGCCAAAGGCCTGCTCCAGCAGCGCTTTTTGCTGCTCCTGGTGCAGGTGCGAATAGCCCACCGCTGGCGACGCGCTGGCCGGGCGACCGGCATAGCCGAGCTTCTGGCCTTCGAGCATGTTTTCGTGCACGTAGTGCTGCACAAAGAACCAGGCGCCCTGGTTCTGCGGCTCGTCCTGGCACCACACCACCTCGGTGGCGTTGGGGAAGCGCTTCATCTCGGTTGCAAAGGCCTTGTGCGGGAACGGGTAGAGCTGCTCGACGCGGACGATGGCCACGTCCCAGGCCTTCTTTTCGTCGCGCTTCTTGATCAGGTCGTAGGCGACCTTGCCCGAACAGCAGATCACCCGTTTGACCTTGTCGCCTTCGATCTCGGTGCGCTGCGGCCCGATCACGGTGCGGAACTCGCCCTTGGTGAATTCACTCAGCGGCGACGTGGCGTCCTTGGCGCGCAGCAAGCTCTTGGGCGTGAAGATGACCAAGGGCTTGCGGAACTGGCGCACCATCTGCCGGCGCAGCAGGTGGAAGATCTGGCTGGCGCTGGTGGGTTGCACCACCTGCATGTTGTTGTCAGCGGCCAGTTGCATGAAGCGCTCCAGGCGGGCCGAGCTGTGCTCGGGGCCCTGGCCTTCGTAACCGTGCGGCAGCATCAGGGTCAGGCCGTTGACGCGGCCCCACTTGACTTCGCCGCTGGCGATGAACTGGTCGATCACCACCTGCGCGCCGTTGACGAAGTCACCGAACTGCGCTTCCCAGATCACCAGGGTGTTGGGCTCGGCGCTGGAGTAGCCGTACTCGAAGCCCAGCACCGCTTCTTCGGACAGCAGCGAGTCGATCACGGTGAACGGTGCCTGCCCGTCGGCCACGTTCTGCAGCGGGATGTAGGTGCCGGTGTCCCATTTTTCGCGGTTCTGGTCGTGCAGCACCGCGTGGCGGTGCACAAAGGTGCCGCGGCCGCAGTCTTCACCGCTCAGCCGCACGGCATAACCGCTGGCCACCAGTGAAGCGTAGGCCATGGTTTCGCCCATGCCCCAGTCGACGTTGATTTCGCCACGGCCCATCGCCGCACGGTCGGCGATGACTTTTTCAACCAGGCTGTGGACCTTGAAGTTGCTGGGGACGGTGGTGATCTTCTCGGCCAGCCGTTTGACTTCGGCCAGCGGCAGCGCCGTGTCGGCAGCATCGGTCCACTTCTTGCCCAGGAAGGGCGCCCAGTCCACCGCGTACTTGCTCTTGAAGTTGGTCAGCACCGGGTCCACCGTATGGCGGCCCTCGTCCATGGCCAGGCGGAAGGACTTGACGTAGTCGTCCGGCCCTGTGGCGGGCAGCACGCCTTGGGCCACCAGCTTTTCACCGTAGAGCTTGCGGGTGCCCGGGTGCTTGGCGATCACTTTGTACATCAGAGGCTGGGTCAGCGACGGGGTGTCCTGCTCGTTGTGGCCCAGTTTGCGGAAGCAGATGATGTCGACCACCACGTCCTTCTTGAACTGCTGGCGGTAGTCCATGGCCAGCCGGGTGCACAACACCACCGCTTCGGGGTCGTCGCCGTTGACGTGCAGCACCGGCGCTTCGATCATCTTCACCACGTCGGTGCAGTACAGCGTGGAGCGTGAATCGCGCGGGTCGCTGGTGGTGAAGCCGATCTGGTTGTTGATCACCAAGTGCACCGTGCCGCCCGTGTAGTAACCCCGGGTCTGCGCCAGCGCCAGCGTTTCCATCACCACGCCCTGGCCGGCAAAGGCCGCGTCGCCGTGCACCAGCACCGGCAGCACCTGGGCGCCGGTCTTGTCACCGCGGCGGTCCATGCGCGCCTTGACGCTGCCTTCCACCACCGGGTTGACGATTTCCAGGTGGCTGGGGTTGAAGGCCAAACTCAGGTGCACCGCGCCACCGGGCGTGGTGATGTCGCTGGAGAAGCCCTGGTGGTATTTGACGTCGCCCGCCGGCAGGTCTTCTCTGGCGGTGTGGTCGAACTCGGCAAACAGATCGGCCGGCATCTTGCCCAGCGTGTTGACCAGCACGTTCAGGCGCCCGCGGTGGGCCATGCCGATGACGATTTCCTGCACCCCGGTGGCGCCGGCGCGCTGCACCAGTTCGTCCATGCTGGCGATGAAGCTTTCACCGCCTTCCAGGCTGAAGCGCTTTTGGCCCACGTATTTGGTGTGCAGGTAGCGCTCCAGGCCCTCGGAAGCCGTCAAACGGTCGAGGATGTGCTTCTTCTCGTCGGCCGAAAAGCTGGGCTTGCTGCGGATGCCTTCCAGCCGCTCTTGCCACCAGCGCTTTTCGGTGGGGTCGGTGCAGTGCATGAACTCGGCGCCGACGGTGCCGCAGTAGGTTTCCCGCAACGCCTGCACGATTTCGCGCAGCGTCATGTTTTCGGCCTTGCCGAAATACGTGTTGGCGGCCGAAAAGGTGATGTCCATGTCGGACTCGGTCAGGTCGTAAAAACCGGGCTCGAGTTCGGGGATCTTGGGGCGCTCGGTGCGCTTGAGCGGGTCCAGGTCGGCCCATCGGCTGCCCATGAAGCGGTAGGCCGCAATCAGCGACTGGACATGCACCTGCTTGCGTGCCACGGCCAAGTCGGCCTCGCTGGCCTTGAGCGCAAAGGCATTGGCCTTGGCGCGCTGGGCAAAGCTTTCGACAACCGGGGCATGGGCGACGTCACGCGCGTCACTGCCGTCGGTGGCGGGCACGTGCTGCAGGTTGTCGAAGTAGGTGCGCCAGTTGTCGGGCACGCTGCCGGGGTTGTCGAGGTAGGCCTCGTACAACTCTTCGACGTAGGGGGCGTTGCCGCCGAACAGGTACGAGTTGGACCTGTGTTGTTGCATCATCTTTCGCTCACCTTATGCGCCGGTCTGCGGCGCTCTGATGGGTTCATCAACCTTCCGCGTCCCGGCTGCACCGGTTGGCGGACTAGCGACCCGCCTTGCTGCCTGTCTCAAGCTCAGCAAGGGGACGGGAAGGAACGTTTTTTATCGTCGGAGGAACTCTAACACCGCGCCCCGCTCTGGATCTGGCGCAATTGGACACCCTTGACCCTGCTGTTTTGCTGACAAACGCGCACCCGCTGCTCAAAACTCCAGCCGACGTGAAACCTCAAGTCATCCATTTGCACCCGCGCGCACCGGCCAAGCCTGCGCCGGCCCAGGCTTGCAACGGCTGCGGGGTGTGTTGTGCCTTCCAGCCCTGCCCTTTGGGCATGCTGCTGTCGCGGCGGACCTCGGGTGCCTGCGTGGCGCTGGAGTGGCAGGCTCAGGGCAACCACTACCGGTGCGGTGCACTGGCCCGGCCCACCCGGTGGCTGCGCTGGCTGCCGCAGAAATGGGCCCAGCGCTGGGCCCGGCGCTGGATCAGTGCTGGCAGTGGCTGCGACTCGGACCTGCAGGTGCAGTCGCCCACCACGGGCTGACGGGGCTGACAACGCCCCGGGCTGCTTTGCGACGGCTCGGCGTTTCCCCCGCTGGGCGGGCAGCCGGGCTGCTCTACGATCGCAGGTTTCTCATTTCCTCAAAAGGAAGGCCATCCATGAAACTGAGTGCCCTGCTTGCCGCTGCCATCATGGCCGCCGCATTGGCCGGCCCTGCCCCAGCGCAGACCTTGCGCTGGGCGGCGCAAAACGACATCCTGACGCTGGACCCGCATTCGCAAAACCATGCGACGACCAACGCGATCCTGATGCACACCTACGAAGGCCTGACGCGTTACAGCGCCACCTACGAAGTCGAGCCCGCCTTGGCCACCAAGTGGACCTTTGTCAGCCCGACGCAGGTGCGGTTCGAACTGCGCAAGGGCGTCAAGTTCCACGACGGCACGCCCTTCACCGCCGACGACGTGGTGTTCAGCTTCGGCCGCATCAAGCAGCCGCAAGGCACGATGCAGATCTATGTGACGGGCATTGCCGACATCAAGAAGATCGATGACCACACCATTGATGTCGTCATGTCCGCCCCTAACCCGCTCTTGCTGCGCAACATCATCGACTTTCGCATCATGAGCAAGGCCTGGGCCGAAAAGAACAAGACCACCAACGTGCAGGACTACAAGGCCAAGGAAGAAAACTTCGCCTCGCGCAACGTCATGGGCACGGGCGCCTACCGCATCCTGAGCTGGCAGCCCGAGCAGCGCATCATGATGGCGCGCAACGACGCCTGGTGGACCAAGACCACAGGCAACGTCAGCCAGGTGGTCTACACGCCCATCAAGGCCGACGCCACCCGCGTGGCCGCGCTGCTGTCGGGCGACGTCGACATGTTGACCGACGTGCCCACGCAAGACATCGACCGCCTGCGCTCGGACAAAAAACTCAAGGTCGTCGACGGCCCTGAAGTGCGCACCATCTTCCTGGCCCCCGACGTCGGCAGCGCCGAGCTGAAGTACAGCAACGTCAAGGGCAAGAACCCCTTCAAGGACAAACGGGTTCGTGAAGCCTTGAGCCTGGCCATCGACCGCGAGGCCATCAAGAAAAGCATCATGCGCGGCATGTCGGTACCCGCTGCGATGATGGTCGCACCGGGTGTCAACGGCTACGACAAGGCCCTGGATACCCCTGTCAAAGCCGATGTGGAAAAAGCCAAGAAGCTGCTGGCCGACGCGGGCTATCCCACAGGTTTTGAGTTCCGCCTGAACTGCCCCAACAACCGCTATGTCAACGACGAAAAGGTCTGCCAGGCGGTGATCGCGATGTGGGCTCGCATTGGCGTGAAGGTGGAGCTGGCCTCCGAAAACATGGCCACCTTCATCCAGAAGGTGCAGAACTTCGACAGTTCGATGTACCTGCTGGGCTGGGGTGTGGCCACCTACGACGGCCAGTACGCGGTGCAGTCGCTGGCCCGCACCCGCACGTCGGGCGCCGACGGCAACTTCAACTTCTCACGCGCCAGCGACCCCGCACTGGACAAGTTGGTGGACGCCATGAAGACAGAAACCGACGTGGCCAAGCGCAACACCATGATCCGCGACAGCCTGGTCCGTCTGAAGGATGAAGTGTTGCTCATCCCGCTGCACCACCAGATCCGCCCCTGGGTGATGAAGGCAGGCGTGAGCACGGTGCACCGTTCTGACGACCGCCCGGAGGCCCGCTTCACCAGCATGAAGTAAACGCCGTCCAGCAAGCGAAAGGGGGCCCTGACAGGGCCCCCTTTTTCATGGGGATGGCTCGCCTTCAATGGGTCAGGCTGCTGCGTACCGTGCGCCCGCCCTGCATCAGCAGGCAGATGTTGCGTTCAGGGTCGCCCAGCACGGTCATGTCCTGCGTGGGGTCACCGTCCACGAGCAACAGGTCGGCCCATGCACCCGGCACGATGCGGCCAATGTGCCGCTCCTGACCCATCAAGCGGGCGGCAATGCTGGTGGCGCTTTGCAGTACCTCGGTGGGGGTCAGGGCAGCAGCGCGCAAGGCAAACTCGCCCGACTGGCGGTTGTGCATGTGGCCCAGCAGGTCGGTGCCAAAGACCACCGGCACGCCTTCTGCCCGAGCGATTCTCACCGCTTCCAGGCCACGGTCGTGCACGCCTTGCAGCTTGTCCAGCATGGCCGCAGACCAGCCCAGGCGCTGCCCCTCTTCGGCCAGCGCCGCATAGGTGGACAGCGTGGGGACCAGATAAGCGCCGTGCGATTTCATCACCCGAGCCGTGGCTTCGTCAATCAGGTTGCCATGCTCGATGCTGCGCACCCCCGCCTGCACCGCCCGCGTCACCGCACGCGGCGAGTAAGCGTGAGCCAAGGCGTACAGGTTGGCGGCTTCGGCCTCTTCAACGGCGGCGCGCAGCTCTTCCATGCTGAACTGGGTGCCATCGATGGGGTCGGTGGGGCTGCTGACCCCGCCCCCGGCCATGATCTTGATGTGGTTGGCGCCGTTGCGCACCTGCTCGCGCACGGCGCGGCGCACTTCGCCCACGCCGTCGGCGATGGCGCCCACCAAACCCAAACCGGCGCAGCTGCAGAACATGCCCTGGCCGCCAACGCCCTTGGGGCGCATGTCGGCGTGCCCACCGGTCTGGCTGATCGGGTGGCCGGCGATGTACAGCCGGGGGCCCGCATAGAGGCCACGAGCCACCGCCTCTTGCAGGCCGAAATCGGCGCCAGCGGCGTCGCGCACGGTGGTGAAACCTCGGTGCAACATCTCACGCATGATGTGGCTGGACTGGGCACCGACCAGGGAGGCCGGTTGCAGGGCCAGGCCCACCAGGTCGTGAGACGCGGCCACCACGTGAACGTGGGCGTCGATCAAGCCCGGCAACAGCACCCGTCCACCGGCGTCGATGACACGGGCACCGTCGACCTGAACCGGTTCATGGCTGACCCCGGTGATGCGTTCACCGTCGATGACCACCGTGGCGTGAGGCTGCAGCGTGCCCGTGACGCTGTCAAACAGACGGGCGTTGACGATCGCCTGTCGGCCCAG
>JANMHH010000178.1:0-7128 GCA_031375065.1 Rubrivivax sp.
GGTGTGAAACCAGCCGCCGGCAAAGGCCTGGTCGGTGGCCGTCGGGTTCTTCAGGTAGCCCTTCATCACGATGTTGCCGCGAAACATGATCTCGCCCATGGTCTGGCCATCG
This sequence comes from Rubrivivax sp., assembly GCA_031375065.1. Lineage (GTDB taxonomy): Bacteria > Pseudomonadota > Gammaproteobacteria > Burkholderiales > Burkholderiaceae_C > Rubrivivax. The sequence goes on from JANMHH010000178.1 coordinate 113, forward strand.
GCCGGTGTCGGCTGCAGGGTCTGCGGGTCAAGCACCGTCATGCCCTCTTGCAGCATGTACCGCACACCCTGGCGGCCGTTCAGGCGGGTCTGTTCAGACAAAGGCGCCTGCGCCCAGGCGTCGCGCTTGACGGCCACGCTGGCGGGGCCATAGACCTCGGTCAGACCGTAGACATGGGTGATGTCAAAGCCGATCAAGGCCATGCCTTCGATCATGGCGGCCGGCGGCGCGGCACCCGCCACCATGCCACGCACCTTCTGCGTGATGCCTTGGCGCAGCGCCGGGTCGGCGCCGATGATCAGGTTGTGCACGATGGGCGCAGCGCAGTAGTGGTCGACCGCGTGTTCGCGCATGGCTTGCAAAATCGCGCCGGCTTCAACCCGGCGCAAACAGATGTGGGTGCCGCCCAGCATCGCCACGGTCCAAGGAAAGCACCAGCCGTTGCAGTGGAACAGCGGCAGTGTCCACAGGTAGCGCGGAAATTGCGGCATGGTCCAGGTGGCCGCATTGCACACCGCGTTCAAGTAAGCGCCGCGGTGGTGCGTGACCACGCCCTTGGGGTCGCCGGTGGTGCCGCTGGTGTAGCTCACGGCGATGGCGTCCCATTCGTCGGCCGGGCCAGGCAAGCGGGCCATGGGTGGGTGTGCGGCCAGCAGCATCTCGTATTCCAAAGCGCCCAGCCGCTCGCCGGCGCCGCTGTACTCGCTGTCGCAAACATCGATCACCACCAGGTCGCGCCCGTGTTCGGTGCGCAGCGCGGCCAGCGCAGGCGCCATCACGGCAGCGAACTCGCGGTCGGTGATCAACACCATCGCTTCGCAGTGGTTCATCTGCCAAGCCAACAGCGGCGCGTCCAGCCGGGTGTTGAGGGTGTTGAGCACGGCGCCCAGGGCCGGCACCGCGTAGTGCGCTTCCAGCATCTCGGGCGTGTTGGGCAGCATCACGCTGACCGTGCTGCCTCGTTGCACACCCAGGTCAGCCAGCGCCGCAGCCAGCCGCGCGCTGCGGTCGCGCGTTTGGGCCCAGTTGTAGCGCCGCTGGCCGTGGATGACGGCGGGCAGGTCGGCAAAGACCTCAGCGCTGCGCTCGACAAAGCTGACCGGCGACAGGGCCACAAAGTTGGCCGGGTTCTGGTCCAGATGGTGGTCAAAAATGCTCATGGTGTCGGGCCGTGCAAGTCAAGACTGCATGTTACGGGCTGCATGCGGGGCGATCATGGGGCTCAGCGTGGCAAGATGGAGGCGCCCATGCAGCACCGCGCCCCGGACTTGAAAGCACCTTCCTCACTGGCCGCCGCGTTGCCGCCTGCGGCTGATGATCAGGCCCACGCCGATCTGAGCCGCCGAGTGCGCCAGGCGCAGGCGCAGCTGATCTTTGACCGCTCGCGCTCATCCAACCTGGTGGGCATCCCGGTTGGCCTGCTGATCTTCACGGTCTTGTGGGGTTCTGTCCCGCCCCCGGTGCTGTTGACCTGGCTGGCCGCCAAAGTGGGCGTCACGCTGTGGCGGTTGGCGATCACCACGCGCTTTGACAGAGATGGGCCGACTCACGCCTTGCGCTGGGAAAAGCACTTCATCGCAGCCCTGGTCGCGGATGGCTTCGTCTTTGGCCTGTTGGGCACCTGGCTGCGTCCACCGGGCGACCCCGTGCTGGCTGCCGTGATGGTGGCCACCTTGCTGGGCATTGCTTCGGTGGCGTTGGTGGTGTTGTCGATGAGCTTGCGGGCCTCGATGGCGCTGACCGTACCCGTGCTGCTGCCGGCCATGCTCTACAACCTGGCCCAGGGCGACCGCGTGTCGCTTTTCCTCGGCGTTGGCATGGGCGTCTTCATGGTCCTGGTGCTGGTCGAAGGGCGTCGAGCCGCCGCCCACACCGTGTCGATGCTGCGCCTGCAATTCAGCAGCGACGAACTGGCAGCCCAGCGCCAGCAGGCACTGGCGCTGGCCGAGCGCAGCAGCGCCGTGAAGAGCCGGTTCCTGGCCACCATGAGCCACGAAATGCGCACGCCACTGCACGGCATCCTGGGGCTGACCCGCTTGCTGCGACAGGATGTCCAGATGCAGGTGCCGCTGGCCGCCAACCCACACCTGCAGACGCTGGAGCGCACGGGCGAGCACCTGCTGGACTTGATCAACGACGTGCTGGACTACTCCAAGATCGAGGGCGGGCACCTGCGCCTGGCGCGCGTTCCCCTGGACCTGCACGCCCTGGTGCTGTCGGTGGCTGACCTGGCCCGCGTGTCGGCCAGCGAAAAGGGCCTGCAATTGCGCCTGGACCTGCAGCTGGTCAAGCCGTGCTGGGTGTGGGGCGACGCGGCGCGGCTGCGCCAGGTGCTGCTCAACCTGACCGGCAATGCCGTGAAGTTCACCGCCCGTGGCCACATCACGCTGCACGCTGCGCCCCAGCAGGCGGGCGGCTTCAGGATCGATGTGGTCGACACCGGGCCGGGCGTGGCAGCGGCCGACCGCGAACGCATCTTCCAGGCCTTTGAGCAGGTCGACGGCTCTTTCGCGCGTCGCCACGGCGGCACCGGCCTGGGGCTGACCATTTCACGCGAGTTGGTGCGTGCCATGGGCGGCGAACTGCGCTGCCTGGAGCCGCTGCACGAAGGTGCGCTCTTCACGCTGGACCTGCCTGCACAAGCACTCCCTGCAGCCCCGCCGCAAACCATCGCCACCAGCCCGCTGCACAGCGCGGCGCAGCCGATGGCGGGCCGTGTGCTGCTGGCCGAAGACAACCCCGTCAACGCCCTGGTGGCCGAAGCGGTGTTGGCCCGGCTGGGCCTCCAGGTCTGCACCGTCACCGACGGCGCGCGGGCGGTGGAAGAAGCCACCCGTGCCCCACGCCCCTACGACCTGGTGCTGATGGACTGCCAGATGCCGGGCCTGGATGGTTTTGAAGCGACCGCCCAAATCCGCCGTCATGAGGCCCAGCATGGCCTGCCCAGGCTGCCGGTGGTGGCGCTCACCGCCAACGCGCTGGAAGGTGACCGTGAGCGCAGCCTGCAGGCCGGCATGGACGAACACCTGGCCAAGCCTTTTCGCGAGCACGAATTGGCCGAGGTGCTGCGTCGGCACCTGTCGTCCTGAGGCTTGCGGTCAGGCCATGGCCGCAGCCAACGCCTGGTCAATGTCCCACAAGATGTCGTCGATGTGCTCCAGGCCCACTGAAATGCGCACCATGTCCGGCCGCACGCCTGCAGCCAGTTGCTGGTCCGCATCCAACTGGCGGTGGGTGGTGCTGGCCGGGTGACTGATCAGCGTGCGGGTGTCGCCGATGTTGACCAGGTGGCTCATGAACTGCGCGCTTTCGATGAACTTCACGCCCGCCTGTTCGCCGCCCTGCAGGCCGCCAACCATTCCGCCCCGCACACCGCCGCGCACACCAAACGCCAGCAGACCCGATGCGCCGCGCATCTGCCGCTTCATCAATTCATGCTGCGGGTGGCTGGGCAAGCCCGGGTAATTGACATAGCTCACCCGGGGATCAGCCTGCAGGTACTGCGCCACCGCCAGGGCGTTGCTGCAGTGACGGTCCATGCGCAGCGGCAGCGTTTCCACGCCCTGCAGAATCTGCCAGGCGCTGGTGGGCGACAGCGCAGCGCCAAACACGCGCAGGCTTTCCATCCGGCAACGCATCGTGAAAGCGAAATCGCCAAAGGTCTCGAAGAACTTGACACCGTGGTAGCCCACGCTGGGCTCGGTCATGCCCGGGAACTTGCCGTTGTCCCAGGGGAAGTGGCCGGCTTCCACCACCACCCCGGCCAGCGTGGTGCCGTGGCCACCCAGGTACTTGGTGGCGCTGTGCACCACGATGTCGGCGCCCAGGGCCAAAGGGTTGCACAGGTAGGGGCTGGGCACCGTGTTGTCGATGACCAGCGGCACACCTTGGGCGTGGGCCACGTCGGCCACGGCGGCGATGTCCAGCACCACCAGGCTCGGGTTGCCCAGGCTCTCGGCAAACACGGCGCGGGTGTTGGGCCGCATCGCGGCGGCAAAGGCGTCGGGTTGGGTGGCGTCGACAAAGCTGGTCTCGATGCCGAACTTTTTCAGGCTGACGGCCAGCATCGTCACGCTGCCACCGTACAGCGCACCGGCAGCCACCACGTGGTCACCGGCTTGCAGGATGGTCATCAAGGCCATGGCCTCGGCGGCCATGCCGCTGGCGCTGGCCACCGCAGCGCGGCCACCTTCCAGCGCCGCCACCCGTTCTTCCAGCGCCGCCACGGTGGGGTTGCTCAGGCGGCTGTACACATTGCCAAAGGTCTGCAGGTTGAACAGCGCCGCGGCGTGGGCCGCACTGTCAAAGACGAAGCTGGTGGTCTGGTAAATCGGCAGCGCGCGCGCGCCGGTGGCAGCGTCGGGAATCTGGCCCGCGTGGATGGCCAGGGTCTCGGGCTTGAAGCGGCGGTCGGCCATCACGCAGGCCCGCTCATGGCTGCATGACGGCCCGTTTGGCCGATATGACTCCGGTGTTCACACCCACCCAGTGCAAGCCACCAAACAGCCGCGCGTGTTCGATCTTCACGCAGCGGTCCATCACCGAGTCCAGCCCAGCGGCACGCACCAGGGCGTCGGCCTCGGTGTTGATCACGCCCAATTGCTGCCACAAACAGCGCGCGCCGATGGCCACCGCGCTGGCGGCGATCGGCGGCACATCGGCAGCCCTGCGAAACACGTTGACCATGTCCACCGCAAACGGGATGTCTTCCAGCCGCGCAAAACAGCGTTCGCCCAGGATGGTCTCGTAGCGTGGGTTGACCGGCACGATGCGGTAGCCCTTGCCCTGCAGGTAGCTGGCGGCAAAGTAGCTGGGCCGGTGCCATTCGGCCGACAAGCCCACCACCGCCACCGTGCGGCAGCTGAGCAAGATGCGTCTGAGCGTGTGGATGTCGTCGGCCATGGCGGCATGCTAGCCGCGGTCTGCCGTTGGGGGTTAACCCGGTCAAGTGATCGGCTTGATCGGCCATCGGGATGGGCACACTTCAGGGCTTGCCGCCACCCTGCGCGGCCGTCCCCCAACCCCACTTGACGCGAGACACTTTCATGCGCAGCACCCTCACCCTGGTGGCCACCCTCGCCTTGTTGGCCGGCACCGCACAAGCTGGCACGGTGACCGTGGTGACGTCCTTTCCCAAGGAACTCACCCAGGCCTACAAAACCGCGTTCGAAAAAGCCAACCCGGGCATCAAGCTGGAGATCCTGAACAAGAACACCGTGCAAGGCATGGCCTATGTGCGTGAACTGCCGGTGGGCCAGCGCCCCGAGATCTTCTGGGCCAGCGCGCCCGACGCCTTTGAAGTGCTGTCCAGCCAGAAGCTGCTCGACAACATCGCCGACCTGGCCAACAAGGCCGCGCCGGCCAAGGTGGGCGCCTACCCGATCAACGACCCGCAGGGCCTGTACCTGGGCCAGGCCCTGGCCGGCTACGGCTTGATGTGGAACACCCGCTACATGGCAGCCAACAAGCTGCCTGCGCCGCAGCAATGGGCCGACCTCATCAAGCCGGTGTACTTTGGCCACGTGGCCATGAGTTCACCTTCACGCTCGGGCACCACCCACCTGACGGTGGAGACCCTGTTGCAAGGTGAAGGCTGGGACAAGGGCTGGACACAATTGCTGCAGATCGCCGGCAACAGCGCGGCCATCACCGAGCGCAGCTTCGGTGTGCCGGACGGCGTGAACAACGGGCAATTTGGCATCGGCCTGGTGATCGACTTCTTTGGCCTGGCGGGCAAGTACAGCGGCTTTCCGGTCGAGTTCATCTACCCCGATGTGACCGCGGTGGTGCCAGCCAACATCGCGCTGGTGGCCGGCAGCAAGAACCCGGCCGAAGCCAAGCAGTTCATCCGCTACACCTTGTCCACCGAAGGGCAGCAGCTGCTATTTGACCCGAAGATCAGCCGCCTGCCGATCCTGCCGCCCGAGCAGCTGAAAGCGCCGGCCGGTTACCCCAACCCCTTCGAGATTGCCAAGCGCGCCAAGGTGGCCTTCAACTCCGACCTGTCGGAGAGCCGCTACAACGTGGTCTCGGCCATGTTTGACCAGACCATCACCTTCCGCATCAAAGAGCTGCAGGCCGCCACCAAGGCCATTCACGAGGCCGAAGCCGCACTGGCCAAAAAGCCCAACGCACAGGCCGCCGCGCTGGTCAAGCAAGCGCGCGACGCCGCCTTCTCGCCTGCCGTGGGCAGCGGCATGGCGGGCAACAAGGACTTCCTGGCGCTGTTCACCGCCAACAAGAAAGAAGCGGCGGTGAACAAGCAGATCACCGGCCTGGAAGACCGCTGGAACAGCACGGCACGCGACAACTACAGCCGCGCCAAGACGCTGGCCGAACAGGCCCTGGGCCTGGCCCGCTGACAAGCCCACCCGCATGAAAACACGCGCTGGCGTGTGGCTGGCCGGCGCGTTGGTGCTGGCTTTCCTGCTGCTGTTTCTGGTGCTGCCCGTGGGGCGCGTGTTCATCACCGCCTTCCTGGACGGCGACGGCAGCTTCACGCTGGGCCACTTTGGCGCCTTTTTCAGCCAGGGGCTGATGCGCGAGGCGTTTTTCAACAGCCTGTTCGTGGCCGTGATGTCGTCGCTGTTTGCCGCGCTGATTGCGGTGCCGCTGGCCTACTTCACGGTGCGCTTTGACTTTCGCGGCGCCATCCTGATTCAAACCCTGGGCGTGCTGCCTTTGATCATGCCGCCTTTTGTCGGCGCAGTGGCCTTGCAGCTGATCTTTGGCCGCAGCGGCAGCATCAACCTGCTGTTGCAGCAGCACCTGGGTTTCACGCTGCCGATCATGGAGGGCCTGAATGGCCTGATCTTCGTCGAAGCCATTCACTACTTTCCTTTCATCCTGATGAACCTGACGGTGGCGCTGCGCAGCATCGACGGGGCCATGGAAGAAGCGGCCATGAACCTGGGCTGCACCGGCTGGCGCTTGTTCTGGCGCGTCATCTTTCCGCTGGCCGCGCCGGGGTTTGTGGCCGGGGCCTCGTTGGTCTTCGTCAAGGTGTTTGACGACCT
>JANMHH010000189.1:0-10488 GCA_031375065.1 Rubrivivax sp.
CGACGCCTCGGCGGCATCGGCCTTTGCGCGGCGGCGCGAGCGCATCGTCGTCAGCGCCGCCGGCATGATGGCCGAGCTGACGCTGGCCGCCGTGGCGCTGCCGCTGTGGCTGTGGCTGGAGCCGGGGCTGCTGCGCGACGCGCTGTTCGCCACGCTGGTCATCTGCGGCGTGTCGACGCTGCTTTTCAACGCCAACCCGTTGCAGCGGCTGGACGGCTACTACCTGCTCAGCGACGCGCTGTCGCTGCCCAACCTGGCGCCACGCAGCCGCAGCTGGTGGACCGACCAGTTGCTGCGCCGCCTGCTGCGTGTTGCCGGCGTCGAGCCGATGCCGCTGGCGCGCGGTGAAGCACCCTGGCTGGCCGCCTACGCGCCGCTGGCCTGGTTGACCGGGGTCGGCATTGCCGCGCTGGCCGTGCTGTGGCTGGGCCAGATCTCGCTGCCGCTGGGCCTGCTGAGCGGCGCGCTGCTGGGCTGGCAGCTGGCGCTGCGGCCGGCCGTGCGGCTGCTGTCGCAGCTGCGCCGCGTGGCACAGGCCCAGGCCGGTACGGCCCGGCGCTGGCGCCACCTGGCGCTGGGCGGTGCGGTGGCCATGGTGCTGTTGCTGGCGCTGCCGCTGCCACAGCGCACGCTGGTGCAGGGCGTGGTCTGGCCCACCGAACAGGCGCAGGTGCGCGCTGAAGAAGCCGGTTTTGTGCAGGCGCTGCTGGCCCAGGACGGCCAGGCGCTGCTCCCTGGCGACCCGGTGCTTCAACTGGCCAACCCTCAATTGCAGGCGCAGTTCGAACGCCAGTCGGCCCGCGTTGTCGCCTTGCAGACCGAGCTGGCGCGCGCCCAGCCCGGCAGCGGCACTGGCGCAGGTGATGCCCACGCCGAACTCGCCGCCGCCCTGGCCGAGCGCGAGCGCACCGAAGAACGTGTCGCGGCCCTGCTGCTGCGCGCCGGCGTGGCCGGCCGCCTGGCCCTGCCGCGCGCCGCCGACCTGGAAGGCCGCTTCGTCAAACAAGGCCAACTGCTGGGCCAGGTGCTGACCACCGAACCGGCCGCCGTGCGGGTGGCATTGCCCGAGGCCGAGGCCGGCGAATTGCAGCGCGCCGCGCAGCAGGTCAGCGTGCGGCTGGCCGCCACGCCGGCCGTGCCGCACGCCGCGCTGCTGGTGCGCGACGGCATCGGCGCCGTCAGGCAACTGCCCAGCGCGGCCCTGAGCACGCGCCATGGCGGCCCGGTGGTCACCGACCCGCAGGACAGCGACGGGCTGCGCCCGCTGCAGCCGGTGGTGCTGCTCGACGTGCGGCTGATCAACGCGCCCGACGATCGCCCAGCGCACGATCGGCTGCCCACCGCGCCTTCGGCAGCCACCAGCCGGCTGGGCGAACGCGCCTGGGTGCGCTTCGACGCCGGCCTGTCGCCGCTGGCCCTGCAATGGGCCCGCGCCCTGCAGCGCCAGGTGCTGAGCCGCTTCAACCCGCAGGTTTGAGATGAAAACGCCGCCAGCTCGCGTCGCTCGCCGTCCACCGCGGGCGCTGGGTACCTTCGGACCGGCCAGGCGGACCTGAGATGCTGCTGGACATCGCCCAGGTGCTGCCCCGGCCCGGCCCGGTCTGGGGCGCCTACCCATTGCGCGATGCGCAGGACACCGCACCACCCTGGCGGCAGCCGTGCCTGCTGCCAGCCGCCGCGCAGTGCCGCCGCGTGGCGGCGGCGGCACCGGAACACGCGCAGCGCTGGTTGCAGCTCGACGCCAGCGCGCGCGCCGCCGCGCTGCCGGCGTTGCAGGCGCAGCTGCGCCGCGACGGCCTGCGTGGCCCGGCGCTCCACCAGGCGCTGGGCGTGGTGTCGGCTTGTGCCGAGCTGACCCTGGGCTGGGCGCCGCGTGGCACGCAGTTGCAGGCGGCAGCTGCGATGCTGGACAACCGCATGGCCGAGATGGCCACCGGAGAAGGCAAGACGCTGGCCATTGCGCTGGCCGCCGCAGTGGCGGCGCTGGCCGGTCTGCCGGTGCACGTGGCCACCGCCAACGCCTACCTGGCGGCGCGCGACGCCGCGCAGATGGCGCCGCTGTTTGCCGCCTTGGGCCTGCGCAGCGCCACGCTGGCCGGCGCCACGGGCGACGAAGCCCGGCGCGCCGTCTACGGCCACGACATCGTTTACGCCACCGCCCAGGACCTGGCCTTCGACTTCCTGCGCGACCGCCAATCTGCGGCGCCCGAACAGGCGCACGAACGGCTGGCCGCCGCTGTGGCCGGGCAGGTCGCACCAGCGCCGCTGATGCGTGGCCTGTGCATGGCGCTGCTCGACGAGGCCGACAGCATCCTGCTCGACGAAGCCGAGGTGCCATTGATCCTGTCGCGCGCCGCGCCGCAGGCCGCCCGCCGCGCTTTCCTGTGGCAGGCGCTGGCACTGGCGCGCAAGCTCGAGCCGGGACGCGACTTCCAGATCCAGCAAGCCGACCGCATCGCCACGCTCAGCGCTGCCGGCGAAGAAAAACTGGCCGACCTGGCGCAGGGCCTGGGCGGCCCCTTGGGCAAACCGCGCTACCGCCGTGAAGCGGTGCTGGTGGCGTTGAGCGGCCTGCACGCTCACCGCCGCGACCAGCACTACCTGGTGCGCGACGGCGCCATCGAACTGCTCGACGAGGTCACCGGCCGTGTTGCGGTGGGCCGGGTCTGGTCGCGCGGCCTGCACACCGTGGTGGCGCTGAAGGAAGGCCTGAGCCCGCCACCCGAAACCGAAACCCTGGCGCAGACCACCTTCCAGCGTTTCTTCCAGCGCTACTGGCGGCTGTGCGGCATCAGCGGCACCTTGTGGGAGGCCCGGCAGGAACTGCAGCAGGTCTACGGCAGCCGCGTGCTGCGCATTCCGCTGCACCGGCCGTGCCAGCGGCGTACCGGTCCGACGCTGCACTTTGCCCAGGCCGAGCAGTTGTTCACGGCCCTGCCCGTACGCGTGGCGCTGCTGCAGGCCGCCGGTCGCCCGGTGCTGATCGGCACCGACAGCGTGGCCGACACGCAGCGGGTGTCGGCGCAGCTGCAGCGCGCCGGCATTGCCCACCGCGTGCTGAGCGCGCTGCACGACGCTGACGAGGCCGCCATCGTCGCCGCAGCGGGCCGCGCCGGCCAGGTGACCGTGGCCACGCGCATGGCCGGGCGTGGCACCGACATCGAGCTTGACGCCGAGGCCCGTGCTGCCGGTGGCTTGCACGTGCTGAGTTGCCAGCACAACCCGTCCCGGCGGCTGGACCGGCAACTGGCCGGCCGCGCCGGCCGTCACGGCGACCCGGGCAGCACGGAAGCCTGGTTTTGGCCCCGCACGATGGCTCAACCCGCGGCCAACGGCGCCGATAACCAGACGATATGCAGCACCATACCGTCAGCACCCACCCGTTCCTGGACCGCGCCAGCGCTGCGCCGCTGGACCCAATGGCGCGAGGACGGCCGCCGCGCGGCGGTGCGGCGTCGGCTGCTCGAGCAGGACACCGAATGGGAGCGGCGCCTGTCCTTCGCCGGGCCAGCCGGCTAGCGTTGGCGCTGGCGGCGGCCTTGGCGACCGGCGGCGCTTGGGGTGCACCGCCCAGCACCCGAGTTGCACCGCCCACCCCCGCGGCCAAGTCACTGGGTTGCCTGATCGAGCCCGATCGCGTGGCCGAGATCGGCTCGCAGGTGGTCGGCGTGGTCGAACGCTTGAACGTCGAACGTGGCCAGGTCGTAACCGCAGGCCAAACCTTGCTGACCTTGCGCGCCGACGTCGAACGCGCCAACGCCGGCGCCGCCGACACCCGTTCGCGCATCGACGCCGACATCCTGGCCACCCAGGCTGGCCTGGACCTGGCCGACCAGAAGGTGCGCCGCGCCGAAGCGCTGGTGGCGCAGGGCTTTGTGTCCGACCAGGCCGCGGAACAAGCCCGCGGTGAAGCCGAAGTGGCCCGCCAACGCCTGAATCAGGTGCGCGGCCAGCAGCGCGTGTGGGTCGAAGAGCGCAACGTCGCCCACGCCCAGCTGGCGCTGCGCACCGTGCGCAGCCCCTTTGCCGGCGTGGTGGTCGAGCGCTACGTCAACCCGGGCGAACGGGTGGAAGACCGGCCGCTGCTGCGCGTGGCGGTGATCAACCCGCTGCGGGTCGAACTGATGGTGCCGACATCCCACTATGGCTCGCTGGCGCCTGGCGACCAGGTGTCGATCCGGCCCGAGCTGCCCAACACCGGCACGCTGGTGGCCACCGTGCGCCATGTCGACCGCGTGCTCGACGCTGCCAGCAACACCTTTCGCGTGCGGCTGTCGCTGCCCAACGACGGCAACAAGCTGCCCGCCGGCCTGCGCTGCAAGGCCGATCTGCCGCTGTCGGCCGCTGCACCGACCACCGCACCGGCTACAGCACCGGCCACCGCAGCGCCGGCCCATCTGGCACCGGTGGTGAACCGGGTGCCCTCCGCCACCGCCGCCCGCGCACCGCTCTAACACCGGCTTTCAGCCGCCCCGCGCCATGCGCTTGAACGCCCATTCGCCACGCATGCGCTTCGAAGCCTTGGAGGAACGCATCCTCCACTCGGCCGACCTGTTGCCCTTGACGCTGCAGGCCGACGGCGGCTCGGCCGCGCTCGAACAGCAGTGGCTGCTGCCCGCGCCCGCCGCGGCACAGCCAGCGCGGCACGAGATCGTCGTTGTCGACGCCCGCTTGCTGCAGGCGCAAAGCCTGATCGATGGCCTGGCACGCGACGGCCGATCGCTCGACATCGTCTGGCTGCAAGCGGGCGACGACGGCATTGCCCGCCTGACCCAGGCGCTGCAGGGCCGCGAAGGGGTGGCCGCAATCCACCTGCTGACCCACGGCGCGGCAGGCCAGGTTCAACTGGGTGCGGTGCAGCTGGATCAAGGCACCTTGCTGACCCGTGCCGATGAGCTGTCGGCTTGGGGCACGGCGCTGGCCGGCGACGCCGATCTGCTGATCTACGGCTGCGACGTTGCAGCCAGCGAAGTCGGCCTGCAGTTGCTGCACGACCTGGCGCTGCTGACCAGCGCCGACGTTGCGGCCAGCGACGACCGCACGGCGGCCAGCGCCAACGCTGGCGACTGGGTGCTCGAGCGCGCCAGCGGCCCGATCGAAACCGCCCTGGTGTTGAGCAGCGCGCTGCAACACAGCTGGAGCGGCAGCCTGGCCATGCTGGCCTACGAGCCCTTCACGGCCACGGGCAGCCTGAGCGGCAGCGCCGGCGGCAGCGGTTGGACAGGTTCCTGGTCGGGCAGCGGCAGCGCGATTCAGCTGCTGGGCGGCGGCAGCCTGGCGTCGCCCGGCGGCGACTTGCCGACCAGCGGCGGATTGGCCCTGCTGCAGCTGGGTGGCTTGTTCAGCACCACCACGGCGGAACGCGACCTGAGCACGACACGCGGCGCCGACGGCAACGAGACCTGGCTCAGCTTTGTGGTGCAACCCAACCGCACCGGTCTGAGCAACTTCCTGGGTCTGACCTTCGGCAGCAGTTCAGCCACCGTGGCCTACGCCGGCTACACCGGCTCGGTGTTCAACATCGGCCAGGCGGGTTCGCTGCTGTCGTCGCCGGTGTTTGGCGCCACACCGCAGGACGGCACGGCAGCGTTGCTGGTGGTTCGCATGCAGCACCTGCCCGGTAACGACACGCTGACGCTGTACGTCAACCCCACGCCCGGTGCCAGCGGCCCGGGCAGCGCCTTGTCGGCCAGCACCAGCCTGAACCTGGGCACGTTCAGCCGCATCGGCATCAGCGGTGGCAGCGGCCTGGCCAGCAACGCAGCCCGCATCGACGAAATCCGCGTGGGCCAGAGTTACGCCGACGTCGCGCCGTCAGCCGCGCCCGTGATCGCCAGCAATGGCGGCGGCGACAGCGCCGCACTCAGCGTGGCCGAAAACACCACCGCGGTGACCACCGTCACCGCCACCACGCCCAACGCAGCAGCGGTCAGCTACAGCATCGCCGGCGGCAGCGACCAGGCCCGGTTCACGATCGACCCCGCGACGGGTGCGCTGCGCTTCACCGCGCCGCCCGATTTCGAGAGCCCCACCGACCTGGGTGCCGACAACGTCTACCAGGTGACGGTGCGCGCCACCAGCGGCGCGCTCAGCGACACCCAGGCCATCACGGTGACCGTGCTCGACCTGGGCGGGCCGCTCACCGTCACCACCGCGGCCGACCTGGCCGACGGCAATGTCGGCTCGATCGAACTGCTGCTGGGCAACCCGGGCGCCGACGGCAAGATCTCCTTGCGTGAGGCCATCGCGGCCAGCAACAACACCGCCAACACCGCAGCGGGGCCGGATCGCATCCTGTTCAACATCGGGGGCGGCGGGCTGCAGACCATTCGCGTCCAGTCCGCGCTGCCGACCATCACCCAAGCGCTGGTGATCGACGGCAGCAGCCAGCCGGGCTGGGCCAGGGTGCCGCTGATCGAACTGGATGGCAGCGCGGCCGGCGGCGCCAGCGTCGGTCTGTCGATCACCGGCGGCGGCTCCACCGTGCGCGCCTTGGTGATCAACCAATTCAGGGCCGGCGGCATTTCGCTGACCGGCGCTGGCGGCAACTGGGTGGCCGGCAACTACATCGGCCTGTCGGCCGACGGATCGAGCGCTGCGGGCAATGCCAAGGACGGCCTCTACATCGAGTCGGCCAACAACACGATCGGCGGCACCACGGCGGCCGACCGCAACGTGATTTCGGGCAACGGCTGGACCGGCATCGACCTCTGGCGCTCCAGCGCAACCGGTAATCTGATCCTGGGCAACTACATCGGATTGAATGCGGCCGGCACGGCGGCGCTGGGCAACCAGGATGGCGGCATCGTCAGCGGCAGCGCCGCCAGCAACACCACCATCGGCGGCAGTGCGGCCGGCGCCGGCAATGTCATTTCCGGTCACAACGCCAGCGTCAACAGTTTTGGCATCAAGCTGCAGGGCGGCAGCGGCAGCCTGATCGCGGGCAACCTGATCGGCACCGACGCCAGCGGCACGCTGGCGCTGGCCAACCGTGGCAGCGGCATCCTGCTGCGCAACACGCAAGGCACCACGGTAGGCGGAACCGGTGCGGGCGCCGGCAACGTCATTGCCCACTCGGGCGGCGCTGGTGTGGTGATCGACGGCGCCAGCAGCGGCAACCGCGTGCAGCGCAACGTGATGCACGACAACGGCGGCCCGGGCATTGACCTGGGCGACGACGGTTTGACAGCCAACGACGGTGTCCAGCAAGTCGGCCAACCCAACTTGCAGACCGACTCGCCGGTGTTGGTGTTGGCGGCGCTCAACACCAGCACGCTGACGCTGGCCGGGCATGTCGGCAGCGCACCGGGGCAGCCCGCGTTTGGCCTGGTGCAGGTCGACGTGTACCGGGCAGCGCCCGACGCCAGTGGCTTTGGCCAGGGCCGCACCTTCCTGGGCAGCCTGGTCACCGATGCCAGCGGCGGCTTCAGCGGCAGCCTGCCGGTCAGTGGCCTGAACGTCGGCGACACGCTCACCGCCACCGCCACCGACGCCGCAGGCAACACCTCGGAGTTCGGTCTGAACCAGGTCGTGATCGCCGGCAACCAGGCGCCTGTGCTGAGCGGATCCAACGCGCTGACAACAATCAACGAGGACGAGGTGGCCAACGCCGGCACACTCGTTTCCGCACTGATCAGTGGCTGGGTCAGTGACAGCGATGCTGGGGCCTTGCGCGGCATCGCCGTGACTGGCGTTGACAACAGCCAGGGCGGCTGGGAATTCAGCCTGAACGGCGGCAGCACGTGGAGCAGCCTGAGCGGTGCCAGCGATTCAAGCGCACGTTTGTTGCCGTCGGACAGCAATGCCCGCGTGCGTTTGGTGCCCGCCGCCAACTGGAACGGCACGCTGCCCAGCGGCATCACCTTCAGGGCCTGGGACCAAAGCAGTGGCGGCGCGGGTCTGAGCGTCGACACCAGCGGCCATGGTGGCAACTCCGCCTTCAGCAGCGCCACCGCGTCGGCAGCCGTGTCGGTCAATCCGGTCAACGACGCCCCGCTGGCTACTGGCAGCGCCACGCTGGCCGCAGTGGCCGAGGACACGCTGTCGCCCGCCGGCGCCAGCGTGGCGTCGCTGGTGGCCGGCAACTTCAGCGACCCCGCCGATGGCGACGACCTGGCCGGCGTGGCCGTGCGCGGCCAGTCGGTCAGCGCCAGCCAAGGCCGCTGGCAGTACTCGGTCGATGGCGGCAGCAGTTGGTCGAACCTGGGCGCGATCTCGGATGCCAGCGCCCTGTCGCTGGGCCTGTCGGACCGGCTGCGCTTTCTGCCAGCGGCCGATTACAACGGCACGCCCAACAGCCTGTCGCTGCGACTGATCGAGACCTCCGCCACCGTCACCTCGGGCGCCACCATCAACGTCGGCAGCCATGGCGGCAGCACCTCCATCAGCGCCGCGCTGGTGACGGCCAGAACCTCGGTGACGCCGGTCAACGACGCGCCTCGCGGCACCAGCGCCAGCATCAACATGGCACAGAACGGCAGCCGCACGCTGACGCGCGCCGACTTCGGCTTTGCGGACGCCAGCCGCGACAGCGACAACTTCGCGTCCGTGCTGCTGCAGGCGCCCAGCGCCGGCACGCTGACCTTGGCGGGCGCACCGGTGACCGGTGCGACCACTGCCACCGTGGCGCAACTCGACGCCGGCCTGCTGATCTTCAGTCCTGCTGTTGGCGCCAGCGGCAGCGGCTACGCGACCCTGGCCTTCCAGGTGCGCGACGACGGTGGCGTGGTCAGCGGCGGCATCGACCTCGACCCCACCCAACGCACGCTGACTTTCGACGTTGCGGCCAGCGGCTCGGCGGTGGGCCAACTGTGGTTCACCACCGCCGGTCCGGTGCTCACGGCCGCCGGCGGCACGACCTGGGCCGACGGCCAGATCGCCCGCTTCGGCGACAGTGGCGACAGTTTCGACATCAACGGCAGCGGGCTGACCACGGGCACGGTTTCTTTGTTGCCAGGCTTCAGCGCGCCGCAGCCGATGCGTGGGCTGCACTACATGCAATCGTCATTGACGCTGGGCACCACGGGCACGCAGTTCACGCTCAACGCTGGCGATCTGGTGATGGTGCTGGACCCGGGCGGCTCGGCCACGGTGACCTTGAACGGGGGTGATGGCGACGCCAGCAACGACGTCGTGGCCGACCGCAAGGACATCGTCGTCTACCGCCCCACGCTGGCCGGCAACTACGGCGCCGGTAACTACTTCATGCTGCTGGACAACGGCATCCACGATAGCGCGCCGACGGTGGGCACGCCGCCCTACAACCCGCACGCCATCAGCATCGTCGAGGCCGACACCACGGTCGGTGGCACCTGGCTGGCGCGCGGCACGATCGTGCTGTCGCACTCGACCAAGGAAATCCACAACAACGTCTACACCACCACCGTGGTGGGCACCGGTGTGGGTGCTGCGACGCAAACCACCGACACCCAGCTGCTGCTCGACGGCCGCCGCCTGGGGCTGGACGACGCACCGACCGATCCGTACCAGATCCAGGGCCTGCACCTGCTGACGGTGGCCACCAGCTTCAACGGCACCACGCTGGCGGCCGGCACGCTGCTGGTGGCGGTGAAAGGCAACGACACCTTGGCCGGTGTGCCGCAAACACCGTTTGACGTGGTGGCGCTGAACGTGACGCAAACCGAGCGCAGCGGCATCACCACCGCCAGCGGCCAGATGCTGTTCGACGGCTCGGACATCGGTCTGAACGACAGCATCAACACCGTCAACATCAACAGCCTGACGGTGGTCTCGCCGCTGGTCGCCAACAGCGCACCCACCATCACCTCGGCCAGCAGCGCCAGCGTGCTCGAAGGCGTGACCCTGGTACAGACCTTGACGGCCACCGACGCCGAAGGTCAGCCGGTCACCTTCAGCCTGGCCGGCGGCCCTGACCAGACCCAGTTCAGCATCGACGGCAGCAACCGGCTGCTGTTCGCTGCCACGCCCGACCGCGAGGCCGCCAGCGACGCCGACCGCGATAACGTCTACGTGGTGCAGGTGCGCGCCACCGACAGCGGCGGCGCCAGTTCGCTGCAGACTCTGAGTGTGACGGTCGGCAACGTCAACGAAGGGCCGGTCGTGTCGATCGCGCTGCCCGACCTCAGCGCCACCGAGGGCAGCCTGTTCAGCAGCACCCTTGACGCTGGCAGCTTCAGCGACGTCGACGTGGGCGACACGCTGGCCACCACCGCCACATTGAGCAGTGGCGCCGCGTTGCCGGCCTGGTTGAGCTTCAACGCCAGCACCCTGACCTTCAGCGGCACGCCGCTCAACGGCGATGTGGGTGCGCTGGAAGTCCGCGTCACCGCCACCGACGCGGCCGGCCTGAATGTCAGCGACGTTTTTCGCTTGGGCGTGGCCAACCGCAACGACGCGCCGGTTTCGAGCCAGGCCTTGATCGACCAGACGGCCACCGAAGACACCGCCTTCACCTACCTCTTCGACCCGTCCAGCTTTGCCGACGTCGACGCGGGCGACACCTTGAGC
>JANMHH010000315.1:0-8327 GCA_031375065.1 Rubrivivax sp.
CAACTTTGCCTTCAGCCGCACACCCAAGCAGCCCAAGCGCTACGTGCAAGATGTGATGCGAGAGCGCGCCGCCGACCTTGGGGCGCTGCTGGCCGACCCCAACGCCTACTTCTTCGTCTGCGGACTCAAGAGCATGGAAGAGGGCGTGGTGCTGGCCTTGGCCGACATCGCCAAAGCCGCCGGGCTGGACTGGGCTGCGGTGGGCGCATCATTGAAGCAGCAGGGTCGGCTGCACCTGGAAACGTATTGAACGCTGCACAGGCATCAAACCGGCACCACCTCCACTTGAACAACCGTCTCCTTCGATGAACAACCCTTCCCTTACTGGCAGCACCGTCCTCGTGGTCGGTGCCGGCATCATGGGTGCCGGCATCGCCCAAGTCGCCGCGCAAGCTGGGCACACCGTGCTGTTGTACGACGCACGCCAAGGCGCGGCCGCCTCGGCCCTGGCCAAGATGGCCAGTACCTTGCAGGGCCTGGTCGCCAAAGGCAAGCTGGTCAGCGATGCAGCCGAAGCCACGCTGGCCCGCGTATCGCCAGTCGGTGCCCTGACCGAAGCCGCAGGCGCGCAGCTGGTGTTGGAAGCGATTGTTGAAGACCTGGCCGCCAAACGCGCCTTGTTCCAGCAACTCGAAGCCGTCGTCTCCCAGCACTGCGTGCTGGCCACCAACACCAGCAGCATCAGCGTCACTGCCATCGCCAACGGCTTGCAGCACCCAGGCCGCTTGGTGGGCATGCATTTTTTCAACCCGGTGCCGTTGATGAAGCTGGTGGAGGTGGTTTCGGGCCTGCACACCGAAACCAGCGTGGCCGAGGCCATCCACGCCTTGGCCAAGGCCTGGGGCAAGATTCCCGTGCACACCAAGAGCACGCCGGGCTTCATCGTCAACCGCATCGCGCGGCCCTACTACGCCGAGACTTTGGCGCTGCTGCTGGAACAAGCCGCCACACCGCGGGTATTGGACGCCTGCCTGCGTGGCGCCGGCTTTCGCATGGGGCCCTGCGAGTTGATGGACCTGATCGGCCACGACACCAACTTCGCGGTCACGAATTCGGTGTTCGATGCGAACTTCCAGGACAAGCGCTACGCGCCCAGCCTGGTGCAGCGCGACATGGTCGACGGCGGTCTGCTGGGTCGCAAAAGCGGGCGAGGTTTTTTCCGCTACCCCGACGACACCAGCACGCTGCCGGTGGCCGTGCATGAAGCACCCGCCACGGCGCACGAAGTCACGGTGCACGGTGACGGCGCCATTGCCGACCTGCTGGAAGCGGCCGCCACCCGTGCGCTGCAACCCCAGGGCTGGGGGCCGGCCCGGCTGCGCCAAACCGGCTGGACCGGGCTGGTGGTGGACGGTGCTTACCTGGTCATGAGCAACGGCCGCACCGCTTTGGAGTCGGCCGCACAGCTGCGCACCGCCAATGTGGCGGTGTTCGACCGCCTCTTCAGCCTGCCGCCGGCGCCGGGCACGGCGCTGGCTTTCGCGGTGTCGGACACCGCCAGCCCCACCTGGCGCGCCCAGGCCCCGGCCTGGCTGGCCGCGCTGGGCTTTGCCCCGTTGCCCGTGGCCGATGCTCCGGGCCTGGTGGCCGCACGCACCGTGGCCATGCTCATCAACGAAGCCGCCGACGCCGTGCTGCAAGGCGTCTGCGCCCCCGAGGCCGCCGACGCTGCGATGAAACTGGGCGTCAACTACCCCGCCGGTCCGTTTGAATGGCTGGCCGGCTGGAACGAAACCGACGTGGTGCGCCTGATCGACGCGCTGGACACCCACTACCGTGGCGAGCGCTACCGCGTCAGCCCCTGGCTGCGTCGCCGCGCCATCCCGAACGCTGAAAACCCATAAGCCACAACCCGCGAGCCACAACCCATGAGCCAAGCCTTCATCTGCGACGCCATCCGCACCCCCATCGGCCGCTACGGCGGCGGGCTGTCGTGGGTGCGCACCGACGACCTCGGCGCCATCCCCATCAAGGCGCTGATGGCGCGCAACCCGGGCGTGGACTGGGAAGCCGTGAGCGACGTGCTCTACGGCTGCGCCAACCAGGCCGGTGAAGACAACCGCAACGTCGCCCGCATGGCCGCGCTGCTGGCTGGCCTGCCCCAAGAGGTGCCCGGCGCCACCATCAACCGGCTGTGCGGCAGTGGCCTGGACGCGGTAGGCAGCGCGGCCCGCGCCATCCGCTGCGGCGAAGCGCAGTTGATGATCGCTGGCGGCGTGGAGAGCATGAGCCGCGCGCCTTTTGTGATGCCCAAAGCCGATACCGCCTTCAGCCGCAGCAACGCGGTCTACGACACCACGTTGGGCTGGCGCTTTGTCAACCAGCGCATGAAGGAAATCTACGGTGTGGACAGCATGCCCGAGACGGCCGAAAACGTGGCCACCGACTTCCGGATCGAACGCGAGGCGCAAGACCGCATGGCGCTGCGCAGCCAGCTCAACGCGGTCGCGGCGCAACAGGCCGGGCACCTGGCGCTGGAGATCACGCCGGTCACCATCGCGCAGAAAAAGGGCGACGCCATCGTGGTGGACACCGACGAACACCCCCGCGCGACCAGCCTGGATGCGCTGGCCAGGCTCAAGGGCGTGGTGCGGCCGGACGGCAGTGTCACGGCCGGCAACGCCAGCGGCATCAACGACGGCGCCTGTGCGCTGCTGTTGGCCAGTGAAGCCGCCGTCAAACGCCACGGCCTGACCCCACGCGCCCGCGTGCTGGGCATGGCCACGGCTGGCCTGGCGCCCCGCATCATGGGTTTTGGCCCGGCCCCGGCCACCCGCAAGGTGCTGGAGCTGACCGGCCTGAGCCTGGCGCAGATGGACGTGATCGAACTCAACGAAGCCTTTGCCGCCCAAGGCCTGGCGGTGTTGCGCGACCTGGGGCTGCAGGACGACGACCCACGCGTCAACCGTTGGGGCGGGGCCATTGCGCTGGGCCACCCGCTGGGCGCCAGTGGCGCGCGATTGGTGACCACGGCGGTCAGCCAGCTGCACCGAATCAACGAAGGGCGGGGCGGACGCTACGCCCTGTGCACCATGTGCATTGGCGTGGGTCAGGGCATTGCGCTGGTGGTGGAAAGGGTCTGAACGATCCGCCGCCTACCGTGCCTTTGGAGTGGCAGCCAACAGTGGCACCGGGGCTGCGTTAGGCCCCTTTGACATCTTCAAAACCCGCAACCTCAGTTGCGCCAAAGGCTCCACAGCCCCCACGCCACGTGGCCCCAGACCAGGAGGTTGAAGCCGAACAGGGCAAACACCCGCGACACGTTCCACAGTGCACTGGCGCGCCGGGCGCAGGCCTTTTCGCCGGTGACGGCGTAAAGCACGAAGAAGAAGATCGACGGAATGAGCGTGCCGACGATCAGCAGCCCCATTACCCAGTAGAAGATCGTCATCGTTTCATTATCGGGTGGGGCTCGGGCGCCGCAGACCCCTAACAGGCGTGCAAGTGCCCGGCTTTTGCGAGCCCGCCATGAGGTTCTTGCTCCAGTTGGGCGCTGCATCGCCCAGCGTCAAGGACCGAATCTGGCGGGCCGTCATTGCGCTGTCCATCCGCCGTCCACCGCCCAAGCCACGCCGCGCACGTTGTCGGCGCCGCTGGTGCACAGGAACACCGTCAGGTCACCCAGCTGTTCAGGGGTGGTGAATTGCAGCGAAGGCTGCTTCTCGCCCAGCAGGTCCTTTTTGGCCTGCTCCTGGCTGATGCCGCCCTTCTGGGCGCGGGCGTCGATCTGCTTTTGAACCAAGGGGGTCAGCACCCAACCCGGGCAGATGGCGTTGACCGTCACACCGGTGGTGGCCAACTCCAGCGCGCTGGCCTTGGTGAAACCCACGATGCCGTGTTTGGCCGCCACATAGGCGCTCTTGGCCGCACTGGCCACCAGGCCGTGGGCGCTGGCCACGTTGATGATGCGGCCCCAGTTCTGCGCCCGCATGGCCGGGATGGCCAGCCGGCTGGTGTGGAAGGCGCTGCTCAGGTTGATGGCGATGATGGCGTCCCAGCGTTCGACGGGAAAGTCTTCGACGTTGGCCACATGCTGAATGCCGGCGTTGTTGACCAGCACGTCGACACCACCGAAGGTGCTGCTGGCGAAGGCCATCATGGCTTCGATTTCGGCGGGTTTGCTCATGTCGGCACCGTGGTAGGCCACCTTCGCGCCCAAGGCCGCCACGGCCGTTTTGGCGGGCTCGGCGTCGCCAAATCCATTGAGCACGATGTTGGCGCCTTGGCGCGCCAGGGCCAGCGCCAGGCCCAGGCCAATGCCGCTGGTGGAGCCGGTGACGAGGGCCGTCTTGCCTTGCAGGGACATGATGAATTTGCTCCAGGGAAAGTGTGGGGGAAAAGGTGACGAACGGGCTGGCCGACATTGTTCCATCACCACGTCGACAAAAAACGTTACGCAGCGATACGGCCACGAAAGGACAGCCAGCGCCCAACCGGCAACCATGGCGTCATGTTCAACCCCGGCCCTGACACAGGGCCAACTGGCCCGAAAGGCACCCCATGAAAACCTGGATCAAACGCACCCTCATCGGCCTGGCCGCCGCTGGCACCCTGTTTGGCGGCCTGGCCGCCTGGGCCCACAACCACCACGGCTACGGCCACGGCTGGCGCACCCTGAGCGCCGAAGACGCCGCCCAGATGAAGACCCGGCTGGTCGACAAGGTGGGCAGCAAACTCGACCTCGACGCCGCCCAGAAGGCCAAGCTCGGCGTGCTGGCCGACAAGCTGCGCGAACAGCGCAACGCCCTGGTCGAAGGCAGCGCCGACCCCCGCGCCGAACTGCAAGCCATGATGGCCGGTAACACCTTTGACCGGGCCAAGGCCAAGACGCTGATAGACGCCAAGCTGGGCGCCGTCAACACCAAGTCGCCCGAAGTGGTGGCCGCGATGGCCGACTTCTACGACAGCCTGAAACCCGAGCAGCAGGCCAAGGTGCGCGAGTTCATGGGCAAGGGACGTGGCCGCCACGGCTCGCACAGCTGAGCCCGGCGTGGCATGACAGGCCGCACGAAGCAGCCCGCCCGCAGTCGCGCCTTCAGCGCGGTTTCGGCGCAAATGCGGCGCAACTTCGGCGCAACTGCGGCACGACCTCAGCGGTTGATACAGTGACCCTGCCGCAAACCTGCCGCGCTGGCCTTGAAACATGCCCCGTCTCTTGCTGATCGACGACGACGAACAACTGGGGCCGCCCCTGGCGGCCTACTTCCAGCGCTTCGGCTTTGAGTTGCAGCACGCCAGCCGGCCCAGCACCGGCTTGGCCCTGCTGCACCAAGGAGGTTTTGACGCCGCCATCCTGGACGTGATGCTGCCCGAGATGGACGGCTTCGAGCTGTGCCGCACCATCCGCCGAGGCAGCGTCAACAACGCCATCCCCATCGTGATGCTCACCGCCCGTGGTGATGTGATGGACCGCGTGGTGGGGCTGGAGCTGGGCGCCGACGACTACCTGCCCAAACCCTTCGAGCCGCGCGAGCTGCTGGCCCGCATTCAAACCATCCTGCGCCGCGCTGCGCCGGCTGCGTCAGCACCCGGTCCCAACAGCCCACGCACGCTGCGCTTCGAAGGCCTGGAGATCGACCTGGACCGGCGCAGCGTCCAGCGCCAAGGCCAGAGCGTCGACTTGACCAGCACCGAATTCGAACTGCTGGCCCTGCTGGCGCACACGCCGCTGAAGGTCTTCAGCCGCGACGACATCCTGGACAAGCTGCGCGGCCGCTCGGCCGAGGACATCCACTCGCGAGCAGTCGACATCCTGGTCAGCCGGCTGCGCCGCAAGCTGGAACCGCTGGACTGCATCCACACGCTGCGCAACGCCGGCTACACCTTTGTCGGAGTGCGCGCTTGAGTCAGCATTCAGGCTGGCCCACCGGCTGGCAGACCCGCTGGCGCGCAGCACACCGGCGCTGGCGTGACACCCAGCGCCGCTGGCGCCATTCCCTCAAATTGCGCCTGCTCACTGTGTTTTTGCTGCTGGCGCTGGCCACCACCGGCGTCTTTTTGCTGGGCATGCAACGTGTGCTGCAAGGCGGCTGGCAGGGCTTCGCCAAACCCATCGTGGCCGATTACCTGGATCGCCTGACGCTCGAACTGGGCACTCCGCCCGAGCCAGCCCGCGCACAGGCGCTGACGGCGCGGCTGCCCATCTCGGTGCTCATCGAAGGGCCGCTGGTGCAGTTTGACTCGCACCCCCACCAAAGCCGCGACCACCACGACCACCGCTACCGGGACTCGGCCGAGGAGCAAGGCTACGGCGCACGAACCTGGGGCCTGGTTCGCCAGACAGCCGACGGACACCGCGTTACTTTTGGCCTGGCCGGCCCCTTGGCGGTCGACCGACCGCGCCTGTTCGGCTGGTTGACCCTGGGTGCGCTGCTGCTGCTGACGGCGCTGGTCTTTGCCTACGTGCGCAAACTGCTCAGCCCCCTGGACGACATCGGTGCGGCGGTCACACGCTTCGGCCAAGGCCGCTTCGACGCGCCGATCGCCGTGCTTCGCAACGATGAACTGGGCGATCTGGCCAGGAACATCAACCAGATGGCGCACAGCCTGCAAGGCATGCTCGACGCCAAGCGCGCCTTGCTGCTGGCCATCAGCCACGAGTTGCGCAGCCCACTGACCCGCGCCCGCATCAACACCGAACTGCTGGATGAAACACCCGAGCGCCGTGCGCTGCTGCGCGACCTGGGTGAGATGCGTGACCTCATCACCACGCTGCTGGAAAGCGAACGCCTGGCCCAGGGCCACCAGGCGCTGCACGCCGAATCTACCGATCTGGCCGCACTGGCGCGCGAGGTGGTGGCAGCGCAAGGCCTGGCCGTGCAACTCGATCTGGACGAGCACCTGGGACCGCAGCTGGTCGACCCGCAACGGGTTCGCCTGCTGCTGCGCAACCTGCTGAGCAATGCCCAGCGACACGCCGCCGACGCCCACGCGCCACCGCGGTTGTACCTGCAGCGCCAAACCGACGGACGGTTGGCGCTGGGCCTGCAAGACCACGGCCCCGGCGTGCCCGCCGACGTGCTGCCGCAACTGGCCCAGGCGTTCTACAGGCCCGACGCTGCACGCACGCGCAGCAGCGGTGGCGTGGGTCTGGGGCTGCACCTGTGCCACCTGGTGGCGCGCGCACACAGCGGTGAACTGCGGGTGCGGCAGGGACAAGCCACTCCGGGCCTGGACGTCGCCATGGTGTGGCCCGCCATCAACGGTTGAGCTCGCTGAGTGGGCCATCTGCGAAGCGCATCGGCCCGCCAAAACGCTATCGTCAGCATTCGCCTACCGAGCAAGGATGTCGCCATGTCTGAAGCCCAACTGCGCCACTGGATAGCCCAGGTCCACGCCAAACAGTTGCCACGCCGCGACTTCCTGCAGCAGATGGCAGCGCTGGGCCTGACGCCCGCGATGGCGGGGGCGCTGCTGGGTGGGCCTGCCCATGCCCAAGCACAAACGCCAGGCCCAACCACCGCACCCTTTGTCTACCGCCCCACGCGCCGCGGCGGTGGTGGTGTGCTCAAGATCCTGCTCTGGCAAGGCCCGACCCAACTGAACCCGCACTTTTCAACCGGCACCAAAGACGCCGACGGTGCGCGGGTCTTTTATGAGCCGCTGGCGCGCTGGGACATCAACGGCGAACTGCAGCCGGTCCTGGCCGCACAAATCCCCAGCCGCGCCAACGGCGGCGTGGCCGCAGACGGGCGCAGCGTGGTCTGGAAGCTCAAGCCCGGCGTCACCTGGCACGACGGCCAACCCTTCACCGCCGACGACCTGCTGTTCAATGCCGCTTACGCCAGCGACCCCGCCACCGCGGCCACCACCAGCGGCCTGTTTCGGGACCTGCGTCTGGTCAAGGAAGACAGCCACACGGTGCGCGTGGTGTTCGACAAACCCACGCCGTTCTGGGCCAGCCCCTACTGCGTCGGGTCGATCATCCCGCGCCACATCTTTGCGCCCTTCATCGGCGCCAAATCGCGCGAGGCCGCAGCCAACTTCAAGCCGGTCGGCACCGGGCCCTATCTGTTCGCCGAGTTCAAGCCCGGCGACCTGTTGCGTGGCACGCTCAACCCCAACTACCACGGCCCCAACCGACCGCATTTCGACGCGATCGAGATCAAAGGCGGCGGCGACGCGACATCAGCCGCACGCGCCGTGCTGCAAAGCGGCGAATACGACTTTGGCTGGAACCTGCAGGTCGAAGACGACGTGCTCAAGCGCATGGAATCGGGTGGCAAAGGCAGCGTTTCGCTGTCGCCCGGCGGCACCATGGAATTCATCATGCTCAACGCCGCCGACCCCGGCACCGAAGTCGACGGTGAGCGTTCCCACGTCAGCAC
>JANMHH010000325.1:0-20501 GCA_031375065.1 Rubrivivax sp.
GACAACAACCCCAAGAGCGACGTCTTTGCACTCGACATCGCCACTGGCAACGTTCGCTTGGTCAGCAGCGATGCAGCTGGGAACCCGCTCACCTTCCCGGGCTTCGCGGGCATCGGCCCGGTTTGGGGCGTGCAAGACTTCCTGAACAACAGCGGTCAAATTGCCTTCTCCACCGATTACGACACCAGCGTGGGGCCCGCTGGCGTGTACGTCAAGAACCTGGCCACAGGCGCACTCAACCGCGTGCTCGGCAGCAACCTGACCTACAGCGCTGGCAACCGCGCCGCACTGAGCTTTTCCGACGATGGCCGCCGGGTGGCTTACACGGAATGCACGGGCGGCGGCATCACGCACCTCTGCCTTCCGCGGGTGCTTGATCTGGCCTCGGGCGCGAGCTTGAACGCCGCGACCTTGAGCAACGGCACGGTGAGCAACGGCCGTGTCACCACCAGCGTGCTGCTGTCGCGCGACGGCCGCGCCGTGGTGTTTGGCAACAACGCGACCAACCTGCTCGGCGGCGTTTCACCCCTGGGTGGCGCGGAGCTGCGCGCCTACCGCAAGCTGGTGCCATGAGCGATGCAGGGCGGCGGGCCTTCGCGACGCAAACTGCTGGCGCTGGCAGCCGGGGTTGGTGTGTCGGCGCGGGCCCCTGCAGCAGCCGGGGCCGGCTGGACCCTGCGCAGCTTTCCTGCTGCAGAGCGCCTTCGGCAAATCCGCACCGGCGGCCCCAGCGGGCTGCTGGCGGTGGGTGCCAGCGGCAGGCTGTGGGCCTTGTCGAGCCGCGGCGCGCCAGCCACCCGGCTGGCCGAAGGGCTGGACCCAGACACCCCGCTGGCCCTGGGCCACGGCCGCCTGGCGGCACGCCACGCCGACGGTGGCCTGTGGGTCTGGCAAGGCGGCCAAGTGCAGCGCAGCCCACCCCAGATGCTGGCGCCGCAGGCCGGTTTGCTGGTGCTGCCGCTGGCGGTGATCGGTGTGGCGGCGGGCAACCACCAGGTATTGCGTTTGGAGCCCGCTGCAGGCTCAGCCTGGACGGTGGTGGCCCGCTCGAAACAGGCTGTGCTGCCGGACGCCAGACCGCTGCAGCTGGACCTGGACGAGCGCGGCGACGGCGGGCACCTGGTGCTGCTGGGCGGGGCTGACCGCCAACGCTATCCGCACGGTGTGCTGGGGGACGCGGTCGAGGCCACACGGCTGCTTTGGCTGGAACGCCACAGCCTGGAACTGCTGCGCGAACTGGTGCTGCCGCCACCGTATGTGCTGGAAGACATTGCGCCGCGCCCGGTGCGGTTGGGCCCAGGCCATGCGCTGCTGACCGTGCGCTCGGGCCCCCAGGGTGGCCAACTGGGGCTGGTGGCGGCCAGCGCGACGCAGCCCGAGCAGTTGTTGTGGGCTGCGCTGGGCGAAGCGCTGGGCACCGCCAACCGCTGGATGGCGCCCATCACCGATGGCACCCGGCTGCTGGCCGTGCACACGCCCCACATCGGCGGTGTGCTGCACGAGTACCGCCAGGACGGCAGCCGCCTGATCGGCCGCGCAGTGGCGCAGGGTGTCAGCACGCACCGCATCGGCTCGCGCGAGCTCGACCTGGCGGTGTGGCTGGGGCCACGCTTGGTGCTGCCGCAGCAAAACGGGCTGGGCCTGCGGGTTCTGGACGCCAACGCCGCGTGGTCCGAGGTGGCTTCGGTCACACTGCCCGAGCGGGTGGCAATGACGGCTGCACTGCCCCACGGGAGCGGTGTGGCGGTGCTGCTCGATGACGGCCGGGTGCTGGGGCTGACGCAACCCTGACCACTCTGCTGGCGCTGAGGCAAGGGGCGAGAGCTCGCCAGGGCGTGCTGCCTGGCTTCAGACGGCGCAAGCAGCACTCAGGCGTCGCGCAGCAGCTGCTTCATCAGCCGGCGCACCACGGGCAGCGCCGGCGCCTCGCTGCGGCCGGCCAGCGTGACGATGGCAAAGCGGGCGGTTGCGCCCAAGGGCGGCTTCATCGGCAGTTCGACCAGGTCAGGGCCAGCGGCGCGGACTGCAATCAGCACGGCGTCGGTCGCTCGCGTCAGTTCAACCAGGCTGGGGATTTCTTCGCAGCGCAGCGTGACACAGCGGTCCGGATGGGCCTGCGGCCCATAGCGCTCGATCAGCATGCGGGCCACCTCGTCGCTCAATGGCGTTGAAGCGATCGGGTAGGCCTGCAGTTGATCGAAGCTCACGCCGCGCCGTTGGCGGCTCAGCGGATGCCCTCGTCGGCACAGGATGGCGCCTCGCATTTCGCAGGTGTCGGTCGTCAGCAGGTCTGCCGCGGGCGCCACCGATCGGACATCGACCACCAGGGCATCCATCGTGCGGTCGCGCAGGCTGCGTTCCAACAGTTCCGTGCGGCCCCGCGCCACCTCAAGCCGCAGCCGTGGATGGTGCTTGGCGATGTGCATCAACAGCGGGGTCATCAGCATCGCGCCCGGGCCGGAGCCCAGCCCGATGCGCAGCGTCCCCACCGCCCCTGCAGCCATCTGCGCGCCGCTCTCGCGCAGGTCGTCGGCCGCCTGGACCAGCGCACGGGCGCGCTCAACCGCCTCGCGGCCAAACGGCGTCACTTCGCTGCGCCGGCCGACACGGTCAAACAGCTTCTGACCCAGCTCCGATTCCAGTGCACGAATGCTCCGGCTCAAGGCCGGCTGGGTCAGGAACATCGCGTTGGCCGACTGGGAGAACGAGCCCGTCTGCGCCAGCGACAACAGGTGGCGTAGCTGCACCAGGGTCATGACGGCTGTGAACTAAAGTCGAACGTCAAACTCATGCTAATTAAACCAACAATGCATTGGACTTTGCATTGTGCACTGCCTACATTGCGCCTGTCTGCCAAACACCATCACGCTTTCACCCCCAGGAGTTGCCATGTTGAAGTTCCACCGTTCACTGGCCTTCACGGTCGGCCTGTTGCTCAGCACCGGCGCAGCGCTGGCGCAAGGCTGGCCTGCCAAGACCGTCAACCTGATGGTTCCGTACCCAGCCGGCGGCCCTTCTGACGCCATCGCGCGCATCTTGTTCAACCCGCTGGGCAAAGACCTGGGCCAACAGGTGCTGGTGGAGAACCTGGGCGGCGTGAGCGGCGCGCTGGCCGCACAAAAAGTGCTGGCCGCGCCGGCCGACGGCTACTACATCTTTCAGGGTTCGCCCAACGAAGTGATCCTCTCGCCACTGGCCAACGCGGCGGTCAAGCTCAAGGCCGAGGACTTCCGGCTGGTGCATCCGGTGGCCGACGCGGTGATGGTCTTCGTCACGCGCAAGGACCTGCCGGTGAGCAACGTCGACGAACTGATTGCGCTGGCCCGCAAGTCGGCCGACAAGCCATTGACCTACGGCAGCGTGGGCATCGGATCGCTCTACCACCTGATCCTGGAAAACGTGCAGGCCAGCACCGGCGTCAAGCTGGCGCACGTGCCCTACAAGGGCAATGCACCGCTGCTGCAGGACATTGCCGGCGGGCAGGTCGACTTCGCGGTGCTGGTCTACAGCGCCGCGATGGGCGCCCTGGCCGAACAAGGGCGCCTGAAGGTCATCGGCCAGCTGGGCGCGCAGCGCTCGGAACTGCTGAAGAACGTACCTGCCGCCCAAGAGGGGCAGGCCTTGAAAGGCTTCTCCTACAAAATCTGGACCGGCTTCATGGTGCCCAAGAACACGCCCGAAGACGTAGTGGTTCGCCTGCATGCTGCCATTGGCAAGTCCTTGCAGGACCCTGCGGTGCGTTCGCAGCTGGCGGCGCAGACGCAGGTGGCTTCAGCACCCATGACCCTGGCCGAGTCAGCCCGGTTTTTCGACACCGAGACAGCCCGCTATCGCGCCATTGCCAAGCAGATCAACCTGCAGCCGCAGTGATCGCCAGCGCGCTGTACCGCTGCTCGCGAGCAGCGCCCAGACACCGCAGCCCCACCTCAACCCCACAGCGACCGCACAGGAGGCGCCGCCGCTGAAGCGATGATTTTCCGCAGGAGAGCGCTCCGGCCTTGGCCGGAGCCACCGAAGGCGCAAACTCCCATGCACGCTCAGGTTCCGTACTGCACACCACCATTTGCCGTCTGGAGAGACGTCACAGCCGTGACGCACCGAAGGAGCAAGGCGCAGGCCAGCCGCCTGGGTCGAATCTCTCAGGTACCAAGGACAGGGGGAGCGGCGCGCTGGTGACATCAGGTCACTGGCGAAACCTGCCTTTGGAGTGCTCTCACATGAAAGTCATCGTGCTCGGCGCCGGCCTGCTCGGCGTCACCTCGGCCTACTTCCTGCGCCAGCAGGGTCATGAGGTCACCGTGGTCGACCGTCAAGCCTCACCCGCTGCGGAAACCAGCTTTGCCAACGGCGGACAGATTTCGGTCAGCCACGCTGAACCCTGGGCCAACCCCGGCGCCCCGCTGAAGGTGCTGAAGTGGCTGGGCAAGGAGGACGCGCCGTTGCTGTTTCGCATCCGCGCCGACATGCGCCAGTGGTTGTGGGGCCTGCAATTCATGCGCGAGTGCACGCCCGCACGGACGCGGCACAACATCGCCCAGATCGTGCGCCTGGGCACCTACAGCCGCGACACGCTGCAGGCGCTGCGGCGCGACATCGGCATTGCCTACGACGAACGCACGCAGGGCATCCTGCACTTCTACACCAGCCAAAAGGAATTCGACGGTGCCGAGGCGCCGGCCGCGCAAATGCGCGAACTCGGCTGCGACCGCCGCGTGATCTCGGCCGACGATGCCGTCAAGCTCGAGCCCGCGCTGCGCCACATCCGGCCGCAACTGGCTGGAGCCACCTACACCGCCGAAGACGAGTCCGGCGACGCCAACCTCTTTGCTCGCGAACTGGTGGCCCGTTGCCAGGCCGACGGCGTGGAGTTTCTGATGAGCCACACCGTGACCGCCCTTCGTGCAGAAGGCGCTGTGATCGACCACGTCGAAGCCACCGACGCCGAAGGTCGCTTCCAACGCTTGCGCGGCGACGCTTACGTGCTGGCCATGGGCAGCCTCAGTCCCCTGTATGCGGCGCCGCTGGGCATCCGCCTGCCGATCTACCCCGCCAAGGGCTACTCGGTGACCATGCCCGTGAAAGACGCCACCATGGCGCACCAGGTCTCGCTGACCGACGACGAGTACAAACTGGTCTTCTCACGGCTGGGTAACCGCCTGCGCATCGCTGGCACGGCCGAACTCAACGGCTACGACCGCGACCTGAACCGCGTGCGATGCGAGGCCATCGTTCGGCGCACCGAGGCACTCTTTCCTGGCGCGGGCGACAGCTCGCAGGCCCAGTTCTGGACCGGCTTGCGACCGGCGACGCCGTCCAACGTGCCCATCATCGGGCAATCCAGCATCGCCAACCTGTACCTGAACACCGGCCACGGCACGCTGGGCTGGACCCATTCGTGCGGTTCGGGCAAGAGCCTCGCACGCATCATCAGCGGGCAGGCACCGGAGGTCGACTTCGCCTTTGTCGGCTTGCCTTCGCGCGCCACAGGCTCCCGCCACACCACCGCGCCACGCCCGGTGTAGCGCGGCTGGCACGGCAAGACCCTTTTCCCATCCGGGCAGCACAGTCCCGGATGCCCCGGGGTTTGATGCGCGTCAACTGCTGCGCCCGCCGCCAGCCCTAGAGTCCGGCCATGCACCGCACCTGGAGCCTGTCGGCCAAGCTGGGCGCCATTGGCAGCGCCTTGCTGTTGGTGGCGCTGCTGTCGATCGGCTTGACGCTGCACGTCACCTGGCAATTGGAGGGTGGCGCTGCGGCGGTCAACGAAGCCGGCCGCCTGCGCATGCAAACCTGGCGCTTGGCGCAAACCCTGGCCAGCGCCGACGCAACCCAGGTGCTGCAACAGGTGCAGCAGTTTGACGATGGCGTGCAGTTGCTGCGCAACGGCGACCCCGCGCGCCCCCTGTTCATGCCGCAGGACGCGCGGTCCCAACAGGCCTTTGCTGATGTGCAAGGGGCCTGGTCAGCACTGCGCCAGACCTGGCGGGTGCAGCCTGTGCCCGCACCCGCCCAAGCGGCAGCGCAGGCGCAAGCGATGGTTGAGCAGGTGGACCGCTTTGTCAGCGCCATCGAAGCGCAGTTGGCCTGGCTGACGGCGGCACTGAACCTGGTGCAGTTCACCATGGTGGGCCTGGCCATTGCCAGCGCGGTGACCTTGCTTTATTCGGCCTACCTCTTTGTCTTCAACCCCCTGGCCCAGTTGCAGACCGGCCTGAAGCGCGCCGGGCAAGGCGACTTGTCTGCGCGGGTGGAAGTTGGAGCGAAAGATGAATTTGGCGCCTTGGGCCAGGGCTTCAATCAAATGGCGCAGACGCTGCAGGGCCTGTACCAGAACCTGGAAAGCAAGGTGCAGGAGAAGACCTTGCACCTGGACCAGCAGCACACTCGTTTGGCGGCACTGTACGAGGCCGCAGCCTTTGCCACCCGGGCCGGCAGCTTGCAGGACCTGGCGCTGGGTTTCGCCAAGCAGCTTCGCCGTGTAGCGAAGGCCGACGCCTCTGCCGTGCGCTGGGCCGACGAGTCCAACCAGCGCTACCTGCTGCTGGCCTCGGACTGCCTGGCCCAGGGCATCATCGACGAAGAGCAGTGCCTGCCCACCTCGGCGTGTTTCTGCGGCCAGGCCCAGGCCCAGGCGCAGACCCGCGTGATCCCCATTCAAACCCAGGCTCAGTCGGGCCAAGGGGCCAACTGCCAGAAGGCCGGCTACCAAACCCTGATCAGCCTGCCGCTGCGCCTGCAAGAACGGCTGGTTGGCGAAGTCGACCTGTTCTTCATCGGCAACGCCACCCTGTCACCCGACGACCGCACCCTGCTGGAGACTTTGGCCAGCCACCTGGCCGGTGCCATCGAAGGGCTGCGCGCACAGGCCCTGCAACGCGAAGCGGCGGTGGCTGAAGAGCGTGGGCTGCTGGCGCGCGAACTGCACGACTCCATCGCGCAAAGCCTGGTCTTCCTGAAGATCCAGGCTGGCCTGCTGCGCACGGCGGTCGATAAAAACGACGCCCCGGCTTTGCAGCGCACGATGGTTGAGCTGGACGAAGGGGTGCGCGAGAGCCTGGCCGATGTGCGCGAACTGTTGATGCACTTTCGCACCCGCACCAACGCCGAAGACGTGGCCCACGCCTTGCAGACCACGCTGCAGAAGTTTGAACACCAAACCGGCCTGAGCACCTGGCTGCAAGTTGAAGGCGACGGCATGCCGCTGGACCCTGACGTTCAAGTTCAGGTGCTGCACGTGGTGCAGGAGGCCCTGTCCAATGTGCGCAAACATGCCGGTGCCCAACAGGTGTGGGTCGAGGTGCAGCAGTCGCCGCAGTGGCGCGTGGAAGTGCGTGATGACGGCTGCGGTTTTTCCGAGGCACCCAACCTGCACGACCAGACCCACGTGGGCTTGAAAATCATGCAGGAGCGCGCGGCCAAGATCGGCGCCACGGTGCTGATCGACTCCGTCCCCGGCGCGGGCACCTGTGTCGTGCTGACCTTACCCACCCCCGAGGCCACCCCCGCGTGAACACCACCCCCGCCATCCGCATCCTGGTCATTGACGACCACACCCTGTTTCGCCGCGGCCTGATCGCGCTGCTGGCCGGCGACGCCCGCTTTGTGGTGGTGGCCGAAGCCGGCGACGCCAGCGAGGCCCAGCGCCGCGCCCAGCAAACCCAGCCCGACCTGATCCTGCTGGACAACCACCTGCCCGGCGTGAATGGCGTTGACGCCTTGCCCGGCCTGCGTGAAGCCGCACCCAAGGCGCGCGTGCTGATGCTGACCGTCAGCGAAGACCAGCGCGACCTGGCCGCCGCGCTGCGTGCCGGTGCCCAGGGCTACCTGCTGAAAACGGTGGACAGCGACGGCCTGGCCCAGGCCCTGCTGCGCACGATGTCCGGCGTGGCGGTGGTCAGCCCCGAGATGACCAGCAAACTGGTGTCGGCCTTTCAGGCCCTGCCAACCCATTCGGCTCCAACTTCACATGCCGCCGGCGCTGCTTCGACAGTTGCATCGACGTCCCGAAGGGTGGGCGCGTCGCCGTCATCCGCGCTGTCAGCCAGTGGTGCCGCCAAGCCCGCCCTGGACACGCTGTCGCCGCGTGAGCGCGAAATTTTGCGCCACATCGCCCTGGGTGCCAGCAACAAAAAAATCGCTAGGGCGCTGGCCATTGCCGAGACCACAGTCAAGATTCATGTACAGCACATTTTGCGCAAGCTGCAGCTGAGCTCGCGGGTGCAGGCAGCCGTTTTGGCCACGTCCAGCGCCCAGCAACTCTTGGAAGACGCCTCATTTTCATGATGCTGGGCAGAGCCCTGGATCATGGAACATGTCCACATCAAGAACTCGGGCGGGTGCGAACTCGCAACAAGAGGTCCACCAACGCGTCCCCAATGGGCTGGCCGGTGGCGTCTTCGCAGTAGGTAAAGCCTGGTGAGGGGTTGACCTCAAAACAAACCCAGTCGCCCGTGGGTGTCTTGCGCAGGTCCACGCCGGCCAGCTGCAAGCCCAGACCGTGCACCAGACCCACCAGAGTTTTCGCCAAGGCCGGCGCGATGCGCATGGGCGACAGCTGAACCGGCTCGCCGCTGCGCGCGGCGTAACGGTAGTCGGTGGCCTGACAATCGATGGCCGTGGCAAAACACCGCCGGCCCACCACGTGCACACGCACATCGCGCCCCGCCACCCAACGCTGCAGTTGCACGGGGCCGTGGGCCAGGCCTTGCAACCGCAGCTGGTCCTTGATCTCCAAGGTCGACACCACACTGCGCACGCCGCTGATGGATTTGTAGACCACACGCCCGTGCAATTGCACAAAGTCCAGCGCCGCCTGGGCGTCGCTGGTGATCAAGGTGGGCGGCACGGCCAGCCCGGCGCGGGCAATCAGCTGCAATTGGAAGGGCTTGCTGTGGTTGGACAAACCGGCCGCCGGTGGGTTGATGACCACAGCCGATGTGTTGGCCGTCAGTGTCAACAACACATCTGCCGCCGCCGCAGCCGCCTGGGCAGCAGCGCCAGGCGGTGCCGGAAGGGGCCTGAGGTAGATGCCGGTCAGCTGCTGCACATCAGCGCGCAGGCCTTGACTCTCAATCCAGCCGGTGGTGATGGCGGGGCCGGTGCCGCCCAGAGTCAGGTCGTGGCGCAGGTCGGCCAGTCGGGCCCCGTCGATGTGCATGACGGCTGCTTGGCGCTGCTGCAACAGCGCCAACACATGTTCGACCGGCGCGTCGCTGCGGTCGCCCCAAACCAGGATCACAGAGCCACCGCGCGCCGCTGCGGTTGCGCCAGCAGCTGCCCCAGCGCGTGTGCCGAGTCTGCGCCGGGCACCAAAGCGCTGGTCACGGTGCGCAGTTGCCAGGCAGCGTCGAAGATGAAGCTGGCCCAAGACAAACCCAGTTCGTGCATGACCCCCTGGGTCGCCCTTTGGATGCGCTCGGGTGCCGGGCCAAAAACCTGGCCGCCCACGGCGTCCAGCCGCTGGGGCAACCAACGCCGCGACCGGCCACGCCCCTGCACACAACGAAGAGTCGCCACCTTCAGGCCATGACGATGCGCTGCAGGCAGCCAGCGTTCCTGGCGCAGGGCCTGGTCGCCCAAGGCACCTTCGGCCACCGGGTTGGCCACCCGGGCTTGGGTGCTGGCCAGCACAAAGACCAAAAAGGCATGCAGTTCGCTGGCCAGGTAACTTCGGTCCTCGGCGTGCGTGGACTGCAGCTCCTGGGCATAGACGGTGCTGCGGCGAACAAAAACCCCCGTCACGTGCGCGTCCGTCAGCACTTTGCCCTGCACCACCCAGCGCCCTGCGCCTGGCAAAGTCTCAGGGGCCCGCCACAACCAGCCGGCCTGGGTCAGGTCCTGCGCGCTGCACAGCGCGGCCTGGGGCCAGTCGCGCACCAGGGCAGCGGCCACCGGATCGTGGCAGCTGCCCACCACAACAATCACGGATTCTTCTTTCCACGCGGCTTTTTGTTAACCACGCCTTCGAGCTTGATCTCCTTGCCACCGGTCAAGGAGATGGCGTGGACCGCGCGGTGGTAGGCCTCGGCTTCGCGCGACACGGCGAGCTCTTTGCGGCCATCGTTGAAGGCCCGTTTTTCCTGGCCCAGGCGCGCCTGCTCGGCGCTGATGCGCGGTGGCTTGAGTGCTTCCACCACCGCTGCGGGTGGGCCCACCACCGGCCGCTCGTCGGGCGTGATGAAGCTGCGGCTGAGCTCTTCGTTGGCGCGGTCGACGTTGAGAGCCAGGCTGCTGACGTTTTTCACCCACTCGTCCTGCACCTTGTCAAAGATGTCCAGCTCAAAGCCTTCGCGGATGCGCTTGATGTCGTCGATGTCGGGCAGCCGTTTGACGTTCACGTCGCGGATCTCCTTCAGGTTTTCGAGTATCTCGGACTTTTCCTTGATTTCGAACTTCAGTTCCTTGAACCACTTGTTGGTGACCCCCACGTTGCGGCAAGCCGAGGCGATGCCATTGGCGATGACCCGCAGGCAATAGTTGCCCAGTGGCACCGTGTTGGGCACCGTGAAATCACAGTGGTGGATGATGGTGCCGGTCTGCAGCCCCATGGTCGAAAAGGCCGAGGTCCGGCAGTAGTAGACCTGACCACTGGCCTCCAGCCGCACGATGGGGTAATTGGTGGCCTGGGTGGCGTCGTTGCCGTAATAGGCACACTGCGTCAGGCCGTTGATCTGGCGGCCCGACAGGCGGTAGGTGCGCCCCCGGCGAACCGAAGAAGGGGCGCTGGTGATCGTGGGCACCCAGACCGGGTCTGCCGCACCACTGGGCGTGTAGAGTGACACCACCGCCGTGCCGGCCGTGTACAAGGCCTGGCCACTGGGCAACATCAGAAAGCGACCCCAGTACGGCACCTGCGCCGCCGTGGCCGCGGCTGTCACGGCGCTGATGCTGTTGGTGACCGGGTCGTACTCAAAGAAAAACGTCGGCGCGTTGAAGGTGGCCGGCGTGGTGATGGGCCCAGCCGAAAAGAGCACATTGCCGTTGGGCAGCACCACCGCCGGCGCGTCGACCGCGCCCAAAGGCTGGCCCGCGTTGACCTGCGGAATGCTGGGGCCCTGCACCCAGCTGCCCAACTGGTTGGCAATCGGCGGCGGGGTGTAGAGGGCCGTGAAACCGGTGGCACCAATCACAAACAAACGGCCGTCGGGCAGCAGCACCGAAGCACCAATCTCAGAAATGCTGTCGACCAAAACCTGCGGCGTGACACCGGCGTTGACCCACTGGTTGGAGGCGATGAGGTACTTCTCGGCGTTGGGCGGGTTGGAGCAGTCCACCGCGTGGATGCTGCCGTCGGGCAGCAGCGACCAGCTTTCTTCACCCACCGAGTTGATCTTGTTGGCCGCCGCGGCCCAGCTGTTACTCGCCGGGTCGTAGATGGCCGTTTGGCGGGTGCCCACCTGGCCGACAAAAAAGCGGCCGTCGGGCAGCACGCAGCCGGGTGCGTCGCCAATGCGCACCCAGCCGGCAGGCACCGGCAGCGTGGCCCAGCTGTTGCTGACC
The DNA here is from genome assembly GCA_031375065.1 of Rubrivivax sp. Taxonomy (GTDB): domain Bacteria; phylum Pseudomonadota; class Gammaproteobacteria; order Burkholderiales; family Burkholderiaceae_C; genus Rubrivivax. Next base: position 11,500 of record JANMHH010000325.1, read on the forward strand.
GGGTTGTACATCTCGGCACCGAGCAACCAGATCAGGGCACCGGCGTCGTATTCACCGCCCACCACGATCATGCGGCCGTCGCGCAAGATGCCCGAGGCGTAATACAGCGGCGCGTGCACGCTGTTGGCCATGGTAGCCCAGGTGCCGGCGCCATAGTTGCCGCTGATGTCTGGTGTTAGCTTGTACCACCGGTTGGTGCTGACGCCTTGCGCCAACACCGTGCCGTCGGTGAGCAGCAAGCAGGTGGCGACGGCTGCGGGCGGTGGGTTGCTCAGGGTGGACCAGGTGCCTGCCATGTTGTGCTGCCCCAAAAACGCCGCCAACGGCGGCCGGGGGTGCAATCTAGGCCTGACGCGAACGCTGCACAAGGCGGTCCGACGGTTCAAGCTAGGGGTGGCTTGCCCATGGCGGTTGGGCGCCGGAACCGGCCGATGAGCAACTGTGTGCGACCGCCATCGAGTGCTCTCCATCCTGCGCGCGCAGGTCGCTGGCGGCATCCTCTATGAGCGCCGCCGCCGCTGTGGCGTCACCCAATCGTTCCATCAGCAGCAAGGCCAAGCGGGCCAGCATCAGCGTTGAGCGCGTCTCACCCACTTCGGTCAAGGTCTGGCACAGCTGGGTGTAAACAGCGTCACGTTCGATGTCGCTCAGCACAGCTCGCGTGGATTGGTCGTTCATGCGGCACACCTTCCATCCAGCAGCTGCGACAGGGCAGCATCGGCTTCGGCCAGCAGCGTGGGCCAGGGCAGCGCCAGCCAACGGGCCAGCACGTGGCCGTCGGGGCGCAACAGGATCAGCGTGCCCGTCTGCGCACCCAGGAGTGGCCACAAGCGGCCGCTGTGGTCCCAAGCGTCGGCGCCAGTGGACTGCGTGGCTGCCACGGTTTGAACCACCAGACGCAGGCTGCGCTCTTGCCAACGCTGCGCCCAGGCCTGCAGCTCGGGCGGTGCTTGCGGGCCGAAGTTCAGGGCCACGAAGTCGCCTTGCAAGCACTGGGTCAGGTAGCTCAAGCGGCCGTCGGCCAGGGTCAAGGGGCATTCAGGCAGCACCGTGCCCGGTGCCGGCCCGGCGCTGAATTCAGCCGAACGCAACGGCCAGGCGTTGAGCGGTGAATCACCGTAGTGGATGGCGGTGGTCTGGCGCGGGTTGATCAGCGATTGCAGACTCGGGTGCCGCGCGGCCAAGCCCAGCACCGCCTGGCGCATCAGCTCGAAGGCAAACGACGGTGGGGCCATGAACTCGGTGCTCTTGCTGCCGTGGCGCAGGTTTTCATGCGCCGCGGCCACGCGCTCCACGCTGTAGCTGTCCAGCAGCGTGGGCTGGGCCACGCCGCGCACCACCAGGGCCAGTTTCCAGGCCAGGTTGTCGGCGTCGTCGATGCCCGAGTTGGCGCCGCGCACGCCGAAGATCGGCAACAGGTGCGCGGCGTCCCCGGCCAGCAGCACGCGCCCGTGGCGGTACTTCGGCAAGGTCAGCGCATTGGCTTTGTAGATGCCGGTCCAGATCGGTGACCATTCGCCGGTTTCACCCATCATGTCGAGCAAGCTCTGCACGCGTGGCAGCACGTTGGCGGGCAGGATCGCGGCGTCCGGATCTTCACCGTCCTGCAACTGGTAGTCGATGCGCCACACGTCGCCCGGCTGCTTGTGCACCAGCACCGTCGAGCCGGGGTTGCAAGGCGGGTCGAAGTAGGCCAGCCGCTCGGTCGGGCGCGTGCTTTTCAGGTGAATGTCGACGATGACATAGCGCCCTTCGTAGGTGGTGCCTTGCAGCTTCAGGCCCAGCGACTCGCGCACCGTGCTGCGGCCGCCGTCAGCGGCCACCAGCCAGTCGGTGCGCAGGCGGTAGCGGCCTAACGGCGTGGCCACGTCCAGCAGCACGCCGGTTTCGCTGGCCTGCAGCCCCGTGAGCTGGCTTTGCCAGCGGATGTCGATCAAGTCGGGCCGGGCTTGCGCCTGCTCCAGCAGGATCTGCTCGATGCGGTACTGCGCCAGGTTGACCATCGGCGGCAACTGCTGGTTGGCGTCTTGCGGCATGCTGAAGCTCAGCACCTCTTGCTGGCGGTAGAAGCTGCGGCCGCCGGTCCAGGGCAGGCCGTGCTGCAGGAAGCCGGGCAAGGCACCCAGCCGTTGCATGATCTCCAGGCTGCGGCGTGAAATGCAAATCGCGCGGCTGCCGGTGCAGACCCCGTCGTCGGCCTCCAGCAGCACCACCGGCACACCCTGCAAGGCCAGGCCCAGCGCGGTGCAGTAACCCACCGGTCCACCGCCCACCACCACCACCGGGTGGACCTGGGCCTCGATGCCGTCAATCAACGCTGGCAGGCGGGCGGGGTGACGCGCCGGCTCGAAGGGGTAAGGCACAAAGGCCTTGTCGGCCACGGACTGCTGAGGGGGCACGGTCGGTTGATTCGGTGGTGTCGGTGAGGGCTGTCGCGTCGGTCGTGTCAGTGGGTCGGATGCGTCAATTGCGTCAGGTGCATCAGGTGCGCCAGGTGCGCCAGGTGCGTCAATCGGGTCTGTCGCGTCAAACGCCCAGGTAGGCCGCCACCTCAGCGCTGTCGCGCAGCTGCGCCGACTCGCCCTGCAGCACCACCTGCCCCTTTTGCAGCACCAGCGCGCGGTCGCTGTGCGCCAGCACCTTGCGGTAGTCGCGGTCGACGATCAGCGTGGCGATACCCGCCGCACGAATCTGGGCGATGACACGCCAGATCTCGACCACGATCAGTGGCGCCAAGCCTTCAGTGGCTTCGTCCAGGATGATCAATTCGGGGTGGGTCATCAGCGCGCGGCCGATCGACAGCATCTGCTGCTCACCGCCCGACAGCTGCGCGCCCAGGTTGCTCAAGCGCTCGCCCAGGCGCGGGAAGGTCTGCAGCACCCGCTCCAGCGTCCAGTCGTCCCGACCGCCCGGCCCCTTGCGTGCGGCCATGACCAGGTTCTCACGCACGCTGAGGTTGGGGAACACACCGCGCCCCTCGGGCACGTAGGCCACACCCAGACGCGCCACCTGGTGCGGCTTGGCGCGCGACACGTCGTGGCCCAGCAGGTGGATGCGCCCGTCGCGCTGGGCCACGTGGCCCAGCAGCGTACGGATCAGCGTGCTCTTGCCCATGCCGTTGCGCCCCAGCAGGCCCAGGGTCTCGCCGCGCGCGACGCGGATGTCCACACCATGCAGCACGTGGCTGCTGCCGTACCAGGCGTGCAGGTCCTGACCTTCCAGAATCAGCTCGGCCATGGTGTTCAATGCCCGCCCAAGTAGGCCGCTTGCACGTCGGCGCTGGCGCGCACGGCTTGTGGTGTGTCGCTGGCGATGACCGCACCATTGACCATCACGGTGATGCGGTCGGCAATGCGAAACACCGCGTCCATGTCGTGTTCCACCAGCAGGATCGCATGGCCGTTGCGAAGCTCGGACAGCAAGGCCAGCATGCGGTCGGTTTCTTCGGCACCCATGCCGGCCAACGGTTCGTCCAGCAGCAGCACCTGCGGTTGGGTGGCCAGGCACATGGCGATCTCCAGTTGGCGCTTCTGGCCGTGGCTCAGCAAACCCGCGCTGCGCTGCAAGAGCGGCGTCAGCCCTGCACGCTCGGCCACCTGATGTGCCAGCGCGGTGCTGTAGGGGCAGTGCTGGGCGTCTTGCCACCAGGCCCAGGCCTTTTGCTGGCCGGCCTGCGCCGCCAGGCGGCAGTTTTCCAGCACCGTGAAGCTGGGGTAGATGGTGTTGCGCTGGTAGCTGCGGCCCAGGCCCGCGCGGGCGCGACGCGGTTGGGTCCACTGCGTGACATCCTGGCCCAGCAGTTCAACCCTGCCACTGGACGGCGCAATTTCTCCCGACAGAATGTTGATCAGCGTGGACTTGCCCGCGCCGTTGGTGCCAATCACCGCATGCACCTGGCCACGTTCCAAATCAACCGACACCCGGTCCACCGCCACCAGGCCGCCCCAACGGCGCGTGATGTCGTGGCCACGCAGCAAGACCTCGCTCATGGCAGATCCCCCGCTGACGCGCGGGTGCGGGCAGCACGGCCCACCAGCCGGTCGCGCCACTGCGCAGGCAAGCCCACCAGGCCCTTGGGCAGCAGCGCCACGCTGGCGATGATGGTCAGCCCCAGACCCAGGTGCCAGTGCTTGGCGAAGTTGCCAAAGATGGCTTCGGACTTGAAAAATTCCTGCAGCAGCGCAAAGGCAAAGGCCCCCAGCAGCGCGCCGCGCAGGTGGCCCAGGCCACCCAGGATGATCATGATCAGCACCGCGCCGCTCAGGTGCCAGCTCATCAACTCGGGGTTGACGTAGCCGTCCTTCACGCCAAACAAAAAGCCCGCCAGCCCCGCAATGCCGCCCGAAATGGTGAAGGCCGCCAGCTTGTACGGGTAGGTCGAAAAGCCGGTGGCGCGCATGCGCTGTTCATTGACGCGGATGCCCGCCAGCGCGCGGCCGAAGCGGCTGCGCAGCAGCACCGCCAGCGCGCCAAACACCGCCAGCAGGCACAGCAGCGTGAAGAAGTACATCTGCATCGGGCCCTTGAGCACGAACCATTCGCCCAGGCCCGGCTTCACGTTGAGGTAGATGCCGTCGGTGCCGCCGCCCAGCGGCGTGTCGTGCACCACGTAGTAAGCCATCTGCGCAAAGGCCAGCGTGACCATGATGAAGTAGACGCCCTTGGTGCGCAGTGACAGCGCACCCACCGCCAGCGCATAAGCCGCCGCCGCCAACACGCAGGCCGGCAACAGCCACAGCAGGTTGGCGCCACTGTCGGCGGGGCTGAGCAGCACCGCGCCGTAGGCACCGATGCCAAAGAAGGCCGCCTGCCCGAAGCACACCAGGCCGGTGCTGCCCACCAGCAGTTCCAGGCTGAGCGCGAAGATCGCGTAGATCATGATCTTGGTGACCAGGTCAACGCCGAAAGAGCCGGTGACAAAGGGCCAAATGGCCAGCGCGCCAAAGCACGCGGCAACGAAGACGAACTTGTGCTTGTCGATGTTCATGGTGGGTGTCATCCGGCCTTGAACAGGCCGTCAGGCTTCCACAACAGGATCAGCGCCATCAGCACGTACACCAGCACCCCCGCGGCCTGCGGCATCAGCACCTTGCCGAAGGTGTCGACAAAACCGATCAACAGCGCCGCCACCAGCGCGCCGCGGATGCTGCCGATGCCGCCAATCACCACCACCACAAAGCAGATGATCAGCACCGTGCTGCCCATCCCTGGGTAGACGCTGCTGACCGGCGCGGCCACCATGCCGGCCAGCACGGCAATCGCCACGCCGGCGGCAAACACCACGCGGTAGAGGAAGCTGATGTCGACGCCCAAGCTTTGCACCATCTCGCGGTTGGTGCTGCCGGCGCGGATCATCATGCCCAGCCGCGTGCGCGTGAAGACGAGGTACATGCCCAGGGCCAACAGCAAACACACGCCGCTGATGAACAGGCGGTAGACCGGGTAGGTCATCAGGTCACCCAGCGGCAAGGTGCCGGCCAGGATGTCGGGCGGCTTGACGCCATGCACGTCGTCGCCCACCAGCAGGCTGCGCAGTTCTTCAAACACCAGGATCAGGCCGTAGGTCATCAACACCTGCTGCAGGTGTTCACGTTCATACAGGTAGCTGAAGAACACCCACTCCAGCAGGTAGCCCAGCAACACCGCCAGCACCAAACCCACCAGCAGCGTGGCGAAAAAACCGCCGCCAAAGGTGCTGCCCACCACCGGCGCCAGCGCATAGGCCATGTAGGCGCCGATCATGTAGAAGCTGCCGTGCGCCAGGTTGATGACGCCCATGATGCCGAAGATCAAGGTCAGCCCTGAAGCCACCAAGAAAAGCAGCAGCCCGTACTGCAGCGAGTTCAGGCATTGAACAAGAAAGGTGGCAAGGTCCATGGTTTCCAAGCGAGCTAACTTTCATGCGGTAAGCCAAACCCAAGCCGCATCAAGGACTTCCATGTCAGCGACGGGGCATGTGACGCAGCTTCCGTCGCGAGCGGCCCGAGCCGGGTTCGAGCAGCGCAGCCGTACACCCGTACGGCGAGCAGCGCAGGGCCCGGCTCGGGCCGCGCAGCAGGAAGATGCGTTACATGCCACAGCCTTTGCCGGGGTCGGCCAGGGCCTTGGACGCCATGCCAATCACCTTGTTCTCTTTGCCACTGACCTGGCGCAGGTAAAAGTCCTGCACCGGGTCGTGGTTCTTGCCCAGCACAAAGGCGCCGCGAGGGCTGTCGATCTTGGCCTTGCGCAGCGCTGCGGCCATTTCAGCCTTCTTGCTCACATCACCCTTCACGGCATTGAGACCGATGCCCAGCATCTGCGCCGCGTCATAGCCCTGCACCGCATAAACATCGGGCTGCAGTTTGAAAGCCTTGGCATAGGCCAGCCGGAAGGCGTTGTCGCGCGGCGTGTTCAACCCGTCGGCGTAGTGCATGGTGGTCTGGATGCCGTCGGCATCGGCGCCTTGCGCTTCCAGCGTGCCGTCGGTCAGGAAACCGGCGCCGTACAGCGGGATGCTCTTCTTCAGCCCGGCCGCGGAGTAGTCCTTGACGAACTTGACCGCACCACCACCGGCAAAGAAGGTGTAGACCGCGTCGGGCTTGAGCGAAGCAATCTCGGTCAGCAGCGCCTGGAACTCCACACCCGGGAAGGGCAGGCTCAGTTCCTTGATGACCTGGCCGCCACCCTTGGTGTAGGCCTCTTTGAAGCCGGCCACGCTTTCGTCACCGGCGGCGTACTTCCAGGTGATGGTGACCACTTTCTTGTGGCCCTTCTTGGCCACCACTTCGCCCATGGCGTAACCGGGTTGCCAGTTGCTGAAGCTGCTGCGGAAGATGTTGGGGGCGCACATGGCGCCCGTCACCGCACCAGCACCCGCATTGGGCACGATGAGCAGCGTGCCGCTCTCTTTGGCCACGCGGGCCATGGCCATGGCCACGCCGCTGTGCACGGTGCCGATGATGACGTCGACGTTGTCGCGCTTGACCAGCTTGTTGACGTTGTCGGTGGCCTTGGACGGGTCGGACTCGTCGTCGACCTTGACAAATTCAACCTCGCGCCCGGCCAGCTTGCCACCTTGCTCGGTGACATACAGGCGAAAGCCGTTTTCAATGGCCGTACCCAGCGCCGCAAAGGTGCCGGTGGCCGGCAACATCAGGCCCACTTTGAGCTTGGCGCCTTGCGCCATCGCGCCGGTGGTGGCCAAGGCAGCTGCTGCCAGCCACGTGATTTTCAGAAACTTCATCAAAGGTCTCCTTGGGAAAAAATGAATGCAGTGGCCGCTTGAATCAGCGCCTGCGGCTGGTCCCGGTGCGGTGAATGGCCGCAGTGCGGCAGCTCCAGCAATTGTGTGTGCGGCACCTGGGCCCGCACCCCCCGTATTTGCTCCAGGGTGCCGTACTCGTCGTCCAACCCCTGCACCGCCAGCAGCGGGCAGCGGATGGCACCAATCTCATGGTCGATGCGCCAGGCGCGAAAGGCCGGGTTCAGCCAGATGCCGTTCCAGCCCCAGAAGGCCGAGTCAGGGTCGTCGTGGTACTTGGCCAAGCCCTGTCGCAGCGGGCCTTGTTCATAGGCGCTGCGTGCTTGTTCGATGCTGGCCACCGCAACGTCTTCCACCAAAATGTGCGGCGCCACCACGATGGCGCCGCGCACCGCTTGCGGGAAGGCGGCGGCGTGCAAGAGGCTGATCGAGCCGCCATCGCTGTGGCCAAACAGCCCGTACGGCTCTTGCACACCCAACTGTGCCAGCAAGGCCGGCAAAACCTGCAGCGCCTGCTGGTGCATGAAGTCCACGCCCCACACCTCGCCTGCCGCACGCGGTGTGCTGCGGCCATAACCGGGGCGGCTGTAGACCAGGCCGCGGCAGCCGGCGGCAGCGCACAGGCGCGCCGGAAAATCCTTCCACATGGCCAGCGAGCCCAGGCCCTCGTGCAGAAACACCAGCACCGGTGCGCCCGCGTGGTCATCGCCCACCCACTGGTGTTCGACGCGCACGGTGCGGCCCGCCCAATGGACGTCGACAAAGTCCACGCTGGCGCTGCACAGGTTCACGCGCGGGGCTCCCGGGCTTCCAAGTCGCGCAACTTAAAGCGCTGGATCTTGCCGGTGGCCGTCTTGGGCAGCTCGGCCACAAATTCGATCAGGCGCGGGTATTTGTAGGGCGCCAGCTTGTCCTTCACAAAGGCCTTGAGCTCGGCATCACTGGCTTGCGCACCGCCTTTGAGCACCACAAAGGCCTTGGTCTTGGTCAACCCTTCCGCGTCGGGCACGCCGATCACCGCGGCTTCCAGCACCGCAGGGTGTTCCACCAGCGTGGCTTCCACTTCAAACGGCGACACATAGATGCCGCTGACCTTGAGCATGTCGTCGCTGCGGCCGCTGTAGGTGTAGGTGCCGTCGGCGTTTTTCACGTACTTGTCGCCGCTTTTGGTCCAGCCGCCTTGGAAGGTTTCGCGCGTCTTTTGGCGATTGCCCCAGTACATCATCGCGGCGCTGGGGCCGTGGATGTACAGGTCGCCGGGTTCACCTTCGGGCACCGGGCCACCGTCCTCGCCGCGCAGTTCGATGTCATAACCCGGCACAGGCCAGCCGGTGGTGCCGTAACGGACCTGCGTGGGCGTGTTGGACAGGAAGATGTGCAGCATCTCGGTGGAGCCGATGCCGTCGACGATGGGCACGCCGTACTGGCGCTGGAAACGCTCGCCAATGTCGGCGGGCAGCGCTTCGCCGGCGCTGGACGCCATGCGCAGCGCCAGCTCACTGCGCGCTGGCAGCGTGGGCGAGGCCAACATCCCCGCAAAGCCGGTGGGCGCGCCGAAGAACACGGTGGGCTTGAGGACACCCACCTCGCCACGCCAGCGCTTGAATGTGGCCTCGGCCGTGGGCCGTTCGGCCATCAAGATGGTGGTGGCGCCCACGCTCATCGGGAAGCTCAAGCCATTACCCAGGCCGTAGGCGAAAAACAGTTTGGCGGCGCTGAAACACACGTCGGTTTCGGTCAGGCCCAGCACGGCCTTGCC
>JANMHH010000376.1:0-25658 GCA_031375065.1 Rubrivivax sp.
GAATCCGACGCCGACCGTGTGATGCGAAGCGCCATGTCAGCCCTCTTTCGCGAAGAACCCGACACGCGTCAGCTGATCAAGCTCAAGGCGGTGTACGAGCACCTTGAATCCATTTCCGACCGATGCGAAGACGTGGCCAACCTCGTCGAAGGCATCGTGCTCGAGAACTCCTGACCCTCCAACAGGCAGTCCCTGATGCAGATGGCCCTGTGGGTGTTGGTGATGCTGGTCGTGCTGGCCTTGCTGTTCGACTTCATGAACGGCTTCCACGACGCGGCCAACTCCATCGCAACCGTGGTGTCCACCGGCGTGCTCAAGCCGGCCCAGGCGGTGGCCTTCGCGGCCTTCTTCAACGTGGTGGCCATTTTTGTCTTTCAGTTGAAGGTGGCTGCGACTGTAGGCAAGGGCATCGTGGACCCGACGGTGGTGGATCAGTACGTGGTGTTCGGTGCGCTGATCGGCGCCATCGCCTGGAACCTCATCACCTGGTGGTACGGCATTCCCTCGAGCAGTTCGCACGCCTTGATTGGCGGCATCGTGGGCGCCACGGTCGCCAAGGCCGGTGCGGGTCCGCTGGTGACTTCAGGTGTGTTGAAGACCGTGGCGTTCATTTTTGTCTCGCCGTTTTTGGGCTTTCTGTTTGGCTCCTTGTTGATGGTGGCCGTGGCCTGGATCTGCAGACGGGCTTCGCCGTCACGGGTGGACAACGTCTTCCGTCGTTTGCAACTGGTGTCAGCGGGTCTGTACTCGCTGGGCCACGGTGGCAACGATGCGCAGAAAACCATCGGCATCATCTGGCTGCTGCTGATTGCTGCGGGCATTACGAACCAAGCCGACAAGATGCCGCCCGGCTGGGTGATCTGGAGCTGCTACATCGCGATCGGCCTGGGCACGCTTTTCGGGGGCTGGCGCATCGTCAAGACCATGGGTCAGCGCATCACGAAGCTCAAGCCCGTGGGTGGTTTCTGTGCAGAAGCAGGGGGTGCGGCCACGCTTTTTTTGGCCACCGGATTGGGTGTCCCCGTGTCAACCACGCACACCATCACCGGCGCCATTTTTGGCGTGGGCTCGGTGCGCAATGCGTCTGCCGTGCGCTGGGGCTTGGCGGGCCACATCGTGCTGGCCTGGGTGGTGACGATTCCGGCCACCGCCTTCATCGCAGCGCTGTTCTACGGCATCGGTCGGCTGCTGTTTTGAGCCCGCTCGCTTTCCAGTTGCCACTCGAAGAACTTTTGTCCGCCAAAGGCCACGGTGCCCACCAGGGCTGATCCGCCCAGAAGCAAGGCCGTGACAGCCGCCAACACCGAGCCCCAGCTCGTGGTTGTGGTGGGGCGGCCGGGGTTGTGCTGCTGGTCCCAGCGCTCGTCGGGCGTCAGCGCATAGATGATGGCGCTGAGCATCGCAACACAGATCATCAAGCCCAAAAAGGGAATCAGAAACCAAGCCAGCTGGTCGTCCTGGCCCAGTTCACGCATGCGCAGCACGCCCACCAGGCCAGCCGCACTGGGCCATGGATGGAGCCAGGCCCAGCGGTCGGTCAACCCGTACAGGTACATGCGGTGCAAGCCCAGCACACCCAACAACAGTGCCAGCCAGGCGGCCAGGGTTTTGGAACGGTAGTGCGTGTTTTCAGCCATGGGCAGAGGACGAGACTTTCAGGCCGGTGTGCGGTCGGTTTACAATGCTGGGTTTTCGACGCTGGCTTTGGTGCGACAGCATGGTTGTGGCGACACGACTGTGAAATCACCCAGGGCGTATCTACGGTGTTGACAGCGGTCGACGGTGATTCTGCGGGCTCTTCAGGCCAGCAGAGCACCGGCGGCCACCACGATAGCCTGTCCGGTGTGTCCCCGCGACAAGGCCATCACCCCATCGATTTCCAAGGAATTCCATCATGGTCGTGATCCGACTGGCTCGTGGCGGCGCCAAGAAGCGCCCGTTTTACAACATCGTGGTTGCCGATTCGCGTGAGCGTCGCGACGGCCGTTTCATCGAACGCGTCGGCTTTTACAACCCGGTCGCCGCCGGTGCAGAGCAGCCGCTGCGCGTGGCGCTGGACCGCGTGACGCACTGGACGGGTCTGGGTGCCCAGATGTCGCCCACCGTGGCGCGTTTGGTCGACCAGGCCAAGAAGGCGGCCTGATCCTGGCCACTGGATTGCAGCAGCCATTTCTGCAATGAACCCGGCAGATTCTTTGCCGGATGACGCGGTCGAAGTCGGCCGCGTCTTGGGCGCCTGGGGGGTCAAAGGCGGCATCAAGGTGAAAGCCTTTGCCGCCGATCCGCAGGCGCTCTTTTCCACCAAGCGCTGGTTTGTCCAGCCGCCTGACGTGGCCAGACCCACGCCAGCCGGTGCCGCTGCCTGGCCCACGCTCTTGCGCGTGGTGCAAGCGCGCGAACAAGGCGATGGCATCGTCGCCACCGTGCAAGAAATCGAAGACCGTGACGCGGCTGAGGCCCTCAAAGGGGCTCGCCTGTTCGTGGCCCGCACCAGCTTTCCCACGCCGTCAGATGGCGAGTACTACTGGGTCGACCTGATCGGCCTGGCGGTGTTCAACCGCACCGGCGCAGCCCTGGGCAGCGTGGTGGGTTTGATCGAGACCGGGCCGCACTGTGTTTTGCGCGTTCAGAGCGAAGACGCCGCAACACCTGAGTGCCTGGTGCCCTTTGTGGCTGCCTATGTGGACGCGGTTGACATGCCCGGCCGGCGCATCAACGTCGACTGGGAAGCCGACTATTGAGTTTGGCGTGCTCGATGCGCTTTGACGTGGTCACGCTCTTCCCCGAGCTGTTCGCCCCCCACCTGTCGCAAGGCATCACGCGGCGCGCCTTCGAATCACGCCAGGTGGACGTGCGCCTGTGGTCGCCGCGCGACCACGCCGAAGACACCTACCGCCGCGTCGACGATCGCCCTTACGGCGGCGGCCCCGGCATGGTGATGTTGGCCGAACCTTTGGTGCGAACCCTCAGCGCGGTGGCCAGCGACCGCGGCGAAGTCAAACCCGAGCTCATTCACTTCACGCCAACCGGCCAGCCGTTGAACCAAGCTATGTTGCAGCGCTTGGCGCAGGGTGCCGGTGCGGTGCTGCTGTGTGGACGCTACGAAGGCATCGACCAACGCTTCATCGATGCCCACGTGACCCAGGAAGTCAGCCTGGGCGACTTTGTGCTGTCCGGCGGTGAACTGCCTGCGTTGGCTCTGCTGGACGGCGTGGCGCGCTTGCAGCCTGGCGTGCTGACCGCGCCTTCGCATGAACAAGACAGCTTTTCCGACGGCTTGCTCGATTGCCCGCACTACAGCCGACCCGAAAAGCTGCCGGTCGATGGCCGCAGCGTCGATGTGCCGGCGGTTTTGCTCTCCGGCCACCATGCCGACATTGCCCGTTGGCGGCGCGACCAGTCGCTGACCATCACCGCCCAACGCCGCCCCGACCTCATCGTGGCGGCGCGCCAGGCGGGCCGGCTCAGCAAAGCCGACGAGCAGACGCTGGCGCGGCTCGGGCTATAATCAAAGGCTTTTCGATCCTCTGCCGGGCGGCACAGATTCCTGTTCCAACAACAACAGCCCGCGACATGATCGCTCGGAGAACCCCTTGAACCTCATCGCTACCCTCGAGCAGGAAGAGATCACCCGTCTCAACCGCACCATTCCGGCTTTCGCGCCGGGAGACACCGTCATCGTCAGCGTCAACGTGGTCGAAGGCACGCGCAAGCGCGTGCAGGCCTACGAAGGCGTGGTCATCGCCAAGCGCAACCGCGGCCTCAACAGCAGCTTCATCGTGCGCAAGATCTCCAACGGCGAAGGCGTGGAACGCACGTTCCAGTCCTACAGCCCGCTGATCGCCAGCATTGAAGTCAAGCGTCGCGGCGACGTCCGCCGCGCCAAGCTGTACTACCTGCGCCAGCGCAGCGGCAAGTCAGCTCGTATTAAAGAGAAGCTGGCCTGATCCAGTAGAGCGCAAGGCTCGAGCAAAGCCGCCTTTGGGCGGCTTTGCTTATGGGAAATTGTCTCGACCCACTGGCCCCGCATGACGCGAACCCGGATCCTCGACCCCAAGGTCTTCCCAGTGGCAGGCGTCGATTCGCACTTGCCTGCCTTGACTGTGGACCAACTCAGCCCCCTGGCCCTGCGCGCGCGGTTCGCCGAACCACGTGTTTGGCAACCCGAGCACGCGGGTGATGGTGGTCGGTTCCAGCCAGTTCGTGAACCCGCCTATGCCGCAGTGCTGGTGCCGTTGGTGCTGCGGCCCTCGGGCCTGCAGGTGCTGCTGACCCAGCGCACCGACCACCTGCGCGACCACGCTGGCCAGATCAGTTTCCCAGGCGGCCGCACCGAGCCTGAAGACGGCAGCCCGGAGGCCACGGCTTTGCGCGAAGCTGAGGAAGAAGTCGGACTGGCGCTGCAGCACGTGCAGCTGATTGGTCGTTTGCCGGACTACACCACCGTGACCAACTTTGTTGTCACCCCCGTCGTGGCCCTGGTTGAGCCCCACTTCACCTTGAACCTGGATACCTTCGAGGTGGCCGAGGCCTTCGAGGTGCCGCTTTCCTTTCTGATGAACCCGGCCAACCACCGTCGGCATGCGGTGCCCATGGAAGGTGGCGAACGCCACTTTCTGTCGATGCCTTGGCACGGCCAAAACGGGGCAGCAGGTTCGCGCGAGTACTTCATCTGGGGCGCCACGGCGGCCATGTTGCGCAACCTGTACCGATTCCTGGCCGACTGAGCCTCTATCATCGGCGGCGATGAGTTTCTTCGCTGTCCTGTTTGCCTTGCTGCTCGAGCAGCTCAAGCCGCTGCCGCGCGAGAACTGGGTGCACGACACCCTGATGTCCTGGGTGCGCTGGACCGGCCAGAACTTCGACGCCGGTGAAAAACACCACACGCGGGTGGTGTGGGCGGTCTCGGTGCTGGGCCCCGCGCTGTTGGCTGGCCTGACCTACCTGCTGCTGCGCCACTACAGCCTGCTGCTGGCGCTGGCCTTTGACGTGCTGGTGCTGTATTTGACGTTGGGATTTCGTCAGTTCAGCCATTACTTCACCGACATCCGCGACGCGCTCGAGCGTGGCGACGAGACCCAGGCGCGCCAACTGCTGGGCGAATGGCGCCACCTGGACGCCAGCGAGTTGCCGCGCACCGAAGTCCTGCGCCACGTGATCGAACACGCCTTGCTGGCTGCACACCGCCACGTGTTTGGTGTGTTCTTCTGGTTTGTGGTCCTGTCGGCGCTGGGGCTGGGCCCGATGGGCGCGGTGCTTTACCGCATGGCCGAGTTCTCCACCCGTTATTGGGGCTACCGACAGCGCACGCTGGACGCGCCAACGCACACCGACTTGCAGCGCCTGTCGCGCCAGATCTTCAGCTGGATCGATCACCTGCCAGCGCGCTTGACGGCTTTTGGATTTGCCGTGGTCGGCAACTTTGAAGAAGCGGTGGCGGGCTGGCGGCGCGACTCGGCGTTGTGGATGCATGCCAACGAGGGCATCATCCTGGCCGCCGCGGCGGGCGCTTTGGGTGTGCAGTTGGGTGGTGCGGCCGCGCCCGGGGTCACGCCCGACCGTTCCAAGACCTTCACTGCCGGCGGCGACGCCGGCGTGGCCGACGCTCAGGGCGCTACCGCGGGTGTGCCGGCCCAGACCGCTCACCTGCAGAGTGTGGTGGGCCTGGTCTGGCGCTCGGTGGTGTTGTGGATGCTGCTGGTGGCACTGCTCACGCTGGCCAACATCCTGGGCTGAACGCCAGGACGCCTACCAGCGTTTGCTCGACAGCTCGTCGTACAACGACTCATAGATGCGCTGCCGCGACAGCGTTATCTCACCACGCTCCATGGCCGCGCGCACGCCGCAGCCCGGCTCGTGGCGGTGGCTGCAGTTGTGGAACTTGCAGTCGCCCATTGCGGCGGCGAAGTCCGGCATCAAACCGGCCAGGTCTTCGGGCTTGACCTGGCGCAGGCCAAATTCTTGAAACCCGGGTGAGTCGATCAACGCGCCCTGGCGGCTTGGGTTCAGCCAATACCAGGTGGTGGTGGTGGTGGTGTGACGGCCCGCCTGAAGCGCCTGCGAGATTTCACCGACCTGCGCTGCGGCCTGCGGCACTAGCAGGTTGATCAAGGTGCTCTTGCCCATGCCGCTGGGCCCCAGGACCAGCGTGACCCGACCGTCCAGGTGCGCCGCCAAGGTGGCCTTGGCGGCTTCGGGCTGGGTCTTGAGGGCCAATTCAATGACCGTGGAGCCCATGGCCACATACGGGGCCAGCCGGGCGCGGGCTGTGGCGGCTGAAGGCAAGTCGGTCTTGTTCAGACCAATCAAGGTGGGGATGCCGGCCTCGCGCGCCGCCACCAAAGCGCGTGTCAGCTGGGACTCGCTGAACACCGGCTCACCCGCCACCAGCACCAGCAACTGGTCCAGGTTGGCGGCAAAGGACTTGGTGCGCCATTCGTCCTGGCGAAACAGCAGGTTGCGCCGCGGCTCCAGGTGTTCGATGACGCCACCGTCGCCGGTGGTTTGCCAGCGCACCTGGTCGCCCACCACCAGTTCACTCTTTTTGCCCCGTGGGTGGCAGTGCACACGTTGGCCTTCTGGGGTTTCGACCACCACGTGGCGGCCATGGGCCGCCACCACCAGGCCCAGGTCCAGAACGACGGTCTGTGTCAAGGCGCGCCGCTGCTCAGCAAGGCGTCGACCTTGGCCGCGCAGATGAAGTCGTTGATGGAGATGCCGCCCACCGAGTGGGTGTTGAAGCGCACCGTGCACCGGTTGAAGCTGACCAGCAGGTCGGGGTGGTGGTCTTCGCTGTGCGCCACCCAGGCCAGCGCGTTCACAAAGGCCAGGGTGTGGTGGTAGTCGGCAAAGTCAAAACGCTTTTGAATGGCGCCATCGATCAAGGCCCAACCCGGTGCCTGGGCCAGGTGTGACTGCACCTGCTCGGCCAGCATGGCCGGCTGGCCCTCCAAGGGCTGGCAGTGTTGTGAGGTCAGTGGGTTCATGGTCGGGTCAGGCTGCAGCGGGCGCGCTGAGGGTGGGGCTGAGGGTGGGACTGAGGGTGGGGCTGGGCAGGGCGGCCAGGCGTTCCGAGGCGGGTGGGTGTGAGTAATAAAAGCGCACGTACACCGGGTCGGGCGTCAGGGTGGATGCATTGTCCTCGTGCAGCTTGAGCAGCGCGTTGGCCAGATCACCGCCGTTGGACTGCGCGCAGGCATAGGCGTCGGCTTCAAACTCGTGCTGACGCGAAAAGTGTGCGGCCAGCGGTGAGACGAAAAACGTGAAGCTCGGCAAGGCCATCATGAACAGCAACAGCGCCAACGCGTCGTTGGGCGCGCTCATGTTGGGCCGCACGCCCAGGCCGACATAAAAGCCGCTCTGGCTGGCCAACCAACCCAACAGCGCCAAGCCCGCCAGGCTCAGGCCAAAAATGCCCAGCAGCCGCTTGAGCACATGGCGGTGCTTGAAATGGCCCAACTCGTGGGCCAAAACGGCCTCCACTTCGCCGGGCGTCAGGCGCTGCAGCAAGGTGTCGAAGAACACCACGCGTTTGGACGAACCCAGGCCCGTGAAATAGGCGTTGGCGTGGGCCGAGCGGCGGCTGCCGTCCATCACAAACAAGCCCTTGGCGGCAAAGCCACAGCGCTGCATCAGGGCCTGCACGCGGGTCTTCAAGGACTCGTCGGCCAGGGGCTCGAACTTGTTGAAGCGGGGTGCGATCAGCGTCGGGTAGATCACCATCAGCAGCAGGTTGAAGGCCACCAGTGCAAACCAAGCCCACAGCCACCAGAACCCGCCGCTGACGCCCATCAACCACAGCACCAAGGCCGCCAAGGGCAGGCCGATGACCACCGCCAGCACAGCCCCCTTGGCCTGGTCGGCCAGCCACAGACCCAGGCTCATGCGGTTGAAGCCAAAATTCTGCTCGATGCGAAACGTGCTGTACCACTCCAGCGGCAGTTCGATCAGGCCGCCGATCAGCATCACGGCGGCCAGGAGCGCCAATTGGTAGGCCAAGCCGCCAAAGCCGGGCATCACCAGCGCCCGCAACAAGGTGTTCAGCGCGTCCAGCCCGCCCAGCAAGGTCCAGCCCAGCAACACCGCGCCGCCCAAGGCGGCGGTCCACAAGCCAAAGCGGCCTTTGGCCAGCGTGTAGTCGGCCGCGCGTTGGTGTGCTGCCAAGGTCACGCTGCTGGCAAAGGCGGCGGGCACGGCCGATCGGTGCGCCGCCACATGGTGCATCTGGCGCGTCGTCAGCCAGTACTGCGTCAGCACCGACAAGAGCAGGGCGGCACAAAAAGCCTGGGTCAGAAGCATTGAATCCATGGGGCGCGAGTGTAGGCTTGAGCCAGAATCGCGCTTTTTTGCACGGGCTTCCCACCATGACCGAAACCGCCGTACCCACCCTGGCCTCAAGCGACCAGAACCTGATCTGGATCGACCTGGAGATGACGGGCCTGTACCCCGACCAAGACCGCATCATCGAGATCGCCGTGGTGGTGACCGACCCGATGTTGACCGTGCGCGTCGAAGGCCCGGTGTTTGCCGTGCACCAAAGTGACGCCGCGCTGGACGCCATGGACGCCTGGAACAAGGGCACCCACGGCCGCAGCGGCCTGACCGAACGGGTGCGCGCGTCGCAGGTGGACGAAGCCGGGGTCGAGGCCCAGGTCATCGCGTTCCTGCAGCGCTACGTGCCCAAAGGCAAAAGCCCCATGTGCGGCAACAGCATCTGCCAGGACCGCCGCTTCATGGCGCGCACGATGCCCACGCTGGAAGCCTTTTTCCACTACCGCAACCTGGACGTCAGCACGCTCAAGGAACTGGCGCGGCGCTGGAAGCCGGCCGCGATGGAAGGCTTCAAGAAGGCCCAGGCCCACACCGCGCTGGCCGACATTCACGAGTCGATCGACGAGTTGATCCACTACCGCACGCACCTGCTGGCGCTGTGATGGCGCGCAGAACAGCCCTACTTCCCCTGAGCAGGCCAGCAGCAGGACAGCAGCAAGACATGAGCAGGACATGAGCAGCGCATGAAACGGCATACAGTTTCTCTGTTGGCAGCGGCACCGGGCACACAACGCAGCCTAACGGCCTTTCACTTTGGCCATGCAGGCCGTGGCCCGAAGGCCATGATCCAGGCCGCCCTGCACGCCGACGAAGTGCCCGCCATCCTGGTGGCGCAGAAGTTGCGCGACCTGCTGCTGGCAGAAGAAGCCGCCGGGCGGGTGCAGGGCGAAGTGGTCTTGGTGCCCTATGCCAACCCGCTGGGCCTGGGTCAGGTGCTGCTGGGCCAGCACCAAGGGCGATTCGACCTGCGCGACGGCGTCAACTTCAACCGCCAGGTTCCCGACCTGACGGACGCCGTGGTCGCGGCGCTGCAGGGCCGCCTGGGCGACGATCTGGCGCACAACACCCCACTCGTGCGTCAGGCCTTGCGCGATGCCGCCGCCGCTCTGGTGGCCAAAGACACCGTCTCCGACCTGAAAAACCGCCTGTTGCAGTGGGCCGCCGACAGCGACATCGTGCTGGACATGCACTGTGACTCGCAAGCCGCCATGCACCTTTACGCCCTGACGCCGCAGGCCGACCTGGCCGTCGAGCTGGGTTGCCTGTTGGGCGCGCAGGCGATTTTGCTGGCCACCGAATCGGGCGACTCGCCTTTTGACGAAGCCTGCAGTCGACCTTGGTACCAACTGCAGCTGCGGTTCGCAGACCATCCCCTGCCGCTGGGGTGTTTCAGCGCGACGATCGAGCTGCGGGGCCAAGCCGACACCAGCCATGCGATGGCCGAACGTGACGCGCAAGCCATCGTTGAGTTTCTGCGACGGCGCGGCGTGCTGGCCGGCCCGGTCGGAGCGCTGCCACAGGCGCAATGCCAGCCGACCCTGCTGGCGGCCTCAGAACCCGTCACCGCGCCGCGCGCTGGGGTTTTGGTCTTCCACGTCGAGGCGGGCCAGCATGTCACCGCAGGCCAGGCCATTGCCGACCTGGTGGACGCCGATACGGGTGAGGTCCTGACCCTGAGGTCGGCATCCAGTGGCGTGCTCTACGCCCGCGTGGCCACCCGTTGGGCAACCGCGGGCCAACGCTTGGCCAAGATTGCCGGGACCACGCTGGCGCGGACGGGCAAGTTGCTGGGCCCCTAGGAGTTTTCCAGTGGGTGCCCGTAGGGTGCCCGGTGGGCTCTCAGTGCGCTGGGCGACGGGGCTGGTGCCTGTCACCGAACCGACTTGTCATCAGCCTGACTTCAGGCTTGCCTACACTCTGCGGATGACTGACGACGCGACGCTGGTAACTGCTTCCTCGGCCGCTGCGGAAGCAGGCGGGTCCGACCTGGCGCTGCTCAACCCCGAGCGTGCCATCCTGCAGTTCAACCGCCGTGTGCTGGAGCAAGCCCGCCGCCCCGACGTGCCCCTGCTCGAAAGGCTGCGCTACGTCACCATCGTCAGCTCCAACCTGGACGAATTTTTCGAAGTCCGCGTGGCCGACATCATCGAGGCCACCCGACAGCCGGGTTCGGGCGTGACCCGCAGCGACCTGGCCGAAGTGGCCCAAGCGGCGCACGAGATCATTGCCGAACAGTACGCGCTGTTCAACGACGTGGTCATGCCCGCTTTGCAGCACCAAGGCATCGTGGTGCTCAACCATGCCGAGCGCGACGCCAAGCAGCGCCAATGGGTCGAGCGGTTTTTCGAGACGCAGGTGCGTCCCTTGTTGGTGCCCGTCAGCCTGGACCCCAGCCATCCGTTTCCTTTGGTGGCCAACAAGTCGCTCAATTTCATCGCCCGATTGGGTGGCCGCGACGCCTTTGGCCGTGAAAACCAGATCGCCATCGTCAAGGTTCCGCGCATCCTGCCGCGTGTGATCCGGCTGCCCGACAGCCTGTGCGGTGGCCGGCAAGGCTTTGTGCTGTTGACCAGCGTGATCCGCGCCCACCTGGCAGAGCTCTTCCCGGGCCGGGTGGTGGAGTCGTTTTCGCAGTTTCGGGTGACCCGCGACTCCGACCTGGACGTCGACGAAGACGACGTCACCAACCTTCGCCAGGCTTTGCGCACCGGTTTGTCGACGCGCCATTTTGGCTTGGCCATTCGGCTCGAGGTGGTCAACACCTGCCCGCCCGCCTTGTCGGACTTCCTGTTGCAGCAGTTTGACCTGCCCGATGTGGCGCTCTATCGCGTCAATGGCCCCGTGAACCTGGTGCGATTGAACCAGCTGATCGACCAAGCACAGGGCCGCGATCTGCACTTCGAGCCCTATGAGCCGTCCTGGCCGGAAGACACTTTGCCGCGGGCACAGTCGATCTTCGCCCGCCTGCGCGAAGGCGACGTGCTGCTGCACCACCCGTTTCAGAGCTTTGAGCCGGTGGTTCAATATCTGCGCGAAGCGGTGATGGACCCTGACGTTCTGGCCATCAAGCAAACCATCTACCGCACGGGTGCGCAGAGCGTGCTGATGGACCTGCTGATTGAAGCGGCGCGGCGCGGCAAGGAAGTGCTGGCCGTGGTGGAGCTCAAGGCCCGTTTTGACGAAGAAGCCAACATCAACTGGGCTGAACGCCTGGAGGCCGTGGGAGCGCAGGTGGTGTACGGCGTGGTGGGGCTCAAGACCCACGCCAAGATGCTGTTGGTGACGCGGCGTGAAGGCGTGCGGCTGCGGCGCTACCTGCACCTGAGCACCGGCAACTACAACCCCAAGACGTCCCGGCTGTACACCGACATGGGCATGCTGACCGCCGACGCCGGCATGACGGCCGACGCCGACGCGGTGTTTCTGCAACTGGCCAGCCAGACCAAGGCCCGTGCGCCGGCCCACCTGGTGACGGCCCCTTTCGTCTTGCACAAGCGCATGGTGCGCCACATCGAGCAGGTGGCGCAGGCGGCGCGCGCCGGCAAGCCGGCCCGCATCGTGGCCAAGGTCAATGCCTTGACCGATCCGGCACTGATCAGGGCCTTGGTGGCGGCTTCGCAAGCCGGGGCACAGATCGACCTGATCGTGCGCGGGGCCTGCATGCTGCCGCCGGGCTTGCCGGGCTTGACACACAACATCCGCGTGCGCTCGGTGGTCGGGCGGTTTTTGGAGCATTCGCGCATCCTCTACTTCAGCTGGGGCGATGGCGATGACGAACAAGCGCTCTACCTGAGCAGCGCCGACTGGATGAGCCGGAACATGTTCCGCCGCATCGAAATCGCCTGGCCGGTGCGCGACAAGGTGCTGCGCCAGCGTGTCATCGATGAAGGGCTGGTGCCCTACCTGCACGACCAATCTGACGCCTGGATCCTGGAGTCGACGGGGGCTTACCGGCGCGTGGCGGCAAGCGGTGTCAGCGCGCAGCAGGCGCTGGCTGTGCGCTACCGGCAGCGCTGAGCACTGCTGCCAACCTCCAGATGGACCTGATCCTGTGGCGCCACGCCGAGGCTTTCGAGATGCGCGAGGTCCAGGACGACCTGGACCGTGCCCTCACGCCCAAGGGTGAACGCCAGGCGCAGCGCATGGCCACCTGGTTGAACCGGCAGTTGCCGGCCAGCACCCGTGTCATGGCCAGTCCGGCGCGCCGAGCCCAACAAACAGCAGCCGCGCTCGACCGCAAGTTCAAGACCGTGCCCGATCTGGGGCCCTTGGCGGTGGTCGAAGCCCTGCTGCACGCGGTGCGCTGGCCCGACGCACGCGAACCGGTGCTGGTGGTGGGTCACCAGCCGGTGCTGGGCCTGGCAGCGGCTTACCTGCTGGCCGGCCAGCCGGAGCCTTGGGCGGTGCGCAAGGGTGCGGTGTGGTGGTTGCGAGCCCGCGAGCGTGACGGCAACCTGCAGGTTGTGCTGCACGCCGTGGTGTCACCCGAACTGGTCTGAGGCCGCTGTTGGCCGACCTTTGCGCGGCCGGTAGCGGCAGACACTGACGGTCAAGCGGGCCAGGTCAGCTGGGCAAGGTCAGCCCGGCAAGGTCAGCCGGGCAAGGTCAAGCGCAGCGGCCCGCTGCGCGCCCAGGTTGCCGCTTCTTCCTGCAGCAGAAAAAACGTCCTCGGGTGCGTCTCGGCCCAGGTCTTGCCAAAGCTGAGCTGGGCCTCGCGCTGGCGCGCGCGCAGGTTCAGCGCCCTGGGGTCGACCAGGCCACGCGCGTGACACTTGATGGCGGCCAGCCGCAGGCACAGCATCTGCCAGGCGAAGGTCTCGCTGGCCATCTGCGGCTCCACCTTGCGCAAGCCACCGCGCTGGCCCAGCACCAGATCGGCGACGCGGCGTTGCTGGCTTTGCGAGAACCCGGCGGCGTCGACGTGGGCCAGCAGGTAGGCGCTGTGGCGGTGGTGGTCGTGGTGCGACACCATCTGGCCCATCTCGTGCAGCGCACAGGCCCAGACCAATTCCCGGCGGGTCTCGGCCTCGGCGTCGGGCAGGCCGGCATCGAACAAGGCCAAGGCCACCGACTTGACTCGGGCGGCCTGCGCGGTGTCCACCCGGAAGCGTTGCTGCAGCTCGCGCACCGACTGGTCGCGGATGTCGGCCGGCTGCGCCGTTTGCAGGCCCTGCAGGCGGTCGTGCAGGTCAACGATCACGCCCTGGCGCAGGGCACCCTTGGCGGGCGTCAGGCTGTTGATGTCGAAGTGGGTGGCCAAGGTGTAAAGAATGGCCAGGCCACCAGGCAGCACGGCGCGCCGGTCGGCTTTCAGACCGGTCAGGTTGATGTGGTCGATGTGGCCGGCTTCCAGGCAGCGCTCCATGCACCAGCGCAGCGCTTCGGGCGTGATGCGGCCGTCCGTGACGCCATTGGCCTGCAGCAGTTGCGACACCGCTCCGGCGGTGCCCGACGAGCCCAGCGCCTGCGCCCAGTTGCTGCGCGCAAAGGGCTGCAGGCCTTCTTCCAGTTCCGCGCCAGCGGCCACCTGGGCGGCCCTGAAGCCTTCGCGCGTGATGCGGCCACCCTCGAAGTAGCGCATCGACAGGCTGACACAACCCACGCCAAAGGACTCGGCCACCAAGGGTGTGCGCCCTTTGCCCAGGATCAACTCGGTGGATCTGCCACCAATGTCGACAATCAGGCGGGTGTCGGTGCTGGGCTGCAGGTGGTTGACGCCGGCGTAGATCAGCCGGGCCTCTTCGCGCCCGGAAATGACCTCGATCGGAAAACCCAACGCTTCTTGCGCCCGCAACAGAAAGGCGTTGCGGTTGCGCGCCTCGCGCAAGGTCTGGGTGGCCACCGCCCGCACCTGGCCGGCCGCAAAACCGGCCAGCCGGTTGGAAAAACGGCGCAGACAGGCCAGCCCGCGCTGGGTGGCGTCTTCGGTCAACATGCCGTTGGTGTCCAGCCCGGCACCCAGCCGCACGGTTTCCTTGACGTAATCCGTCCGCCGGTATTGGCCTTGGGGCATCGCGCCCAGCTCGAGGCGGAAGCTGTTCGAGCCCATGTCGATGGCGGCCAGCGGGCCAGCAGGGTTCACTCGGGTTTCCATCCGGGGATCGTACCCGGCAGACGTTTCTACAATTTGGCATTCCAGACCAAGCCACAACACCCCATGACCCAAGCAGACTTTGACAGTTTGGTGCCGCCGTCAGACGACTTCAATCGACGCCGGTTCGTTCGTTCTGCGTTGGGCGGCAGCTTCGCTGCAGCCGTCTTGCCGGTGATGTCGCAGACCGTGGTCAAGACCGATGACGCCGGACTGATCGCGGGGGAAGTCACGGTTGATGTGGGTGGCTTCAAGATGCCCGTCTACCGTGCCGCGCCGGCGGGTCGAAGCGGCCTGCCCGTGGTGCTGGTGGTCAGCGAAATCTTCGGCGTACACGAATACATTGCCGACGTGGCGCGGCGTTGGGCCAAGGCGGGCTACTTTGCCATCGCGCCGGAGCTGTTTGCGCGGCAAGGCGACCCTCAGTCTTATGGCGAGGTGGCCAAGATCCTGGCCGAGATCGTCGACAAGACGCCCGACGCCCAGGTGATGGGCGACCTCGACGCCTGCTTGAACTGGGCGGCGGGTCAGGGCGCCAACCCGTCGCGCTCGGCGATCACGGGTTTTTGTTGGGGCGGCCGCATCACCTGGCTGTATGCCGCCCACAGCCCGCGCGTCAAGGCCGCCGTGGCCTGGTATGGGCGTTTGGTGGGGACGGCGACGCCCAACTCACCCCGACACCCGGTGGACGTGACCGCAACGCTGCAGGCACCCGTGCTGGGCCTTTACGGCGGCAGCGACACCGGCATCGCGCTGAGCACCGTCGAACAGATGAAAGCGGCCTTGGCCCGTGGCGGCGCGGCCGCGCAGAAAAGTCAGTTCGTGGTCTACCCCGAAGCCCCACACGCCTTTCACGCCGACTACCGCCCCACTTACCGCCAGGCCGCAGCAGAAGACGGCTGGCAGCGGGCCGTGGCCTGGTTCAAAACGCATGGGGTGGCCTGAGCAGCGGCCGCTCGAGCACGCCACGGTCCTTCGGGGCTTGACAGCCTCTGTACGATTCAACCAAACGGGTTGGCCCACTGCCAGCCCGTTGTCACGATGACCCTGACCTACATTGTTCTGGCCACCCTTGCCGGTGGTGTGCTCTCCGTGCTGCTGGCGGCGCTGCTGACGGTGTCCTTGCTCAGCCGCCTGGTCAAGCATTTGGTCAGCCTCTCCGCAGGCGTGCTGCTGGGTACGGCGCTGCTGCATGTGCTGCCCGAGGCTTTCCACAGCAACATCGAACCCCAACTGCTGTTTGGAACCCTGCTGGCAGGCCTGCTGTTTTTCTGGTTGCTGGAAAAGTTTGAGCTGTACCGCCACGTGCACCATCACGAAGGCGATGGCCACGACCACCACCATCACTTTGACGCCCAGCAGGCCGGGCGTGGCGGACTGAGCATCCTGGTGGGCGACGGCATCCACAATTTCTGCGACGGCGTCATCATCGCTGCCGCCTTCTTGGCCGACCCGGCACTGGGCTGGGTGACCGCGGCGGCGGTGGTGGCGCATGAAATCCCGCAGGAGGCGGGCGACTACATCGTCTTGCTCAACGCGGGCTTTTCGCGCGGCAAGGCGCTGCTGTACAACGTGTTGTCGGGCTTGGCCGCCGTGGCCGGTGGCATCGCCGGTTTTTACCTGGTGGAACCGTGGGCGCAGGTCTTGCCGTTTTTGCTGGTGGTGGCGTCCAGCAGCTTCATCTACGTGGCGGTGGCCGACCTCCTGCCACAGTTGCAGCAACGCCTGACCTGGCGTGACACGTTGTCGCAGTTGCTGTGGCTGGGTGGTGGCCTGGGTTTGGTCTTGCTGGCCCGGGCTGTGCTGGAAGGATCACATGCCCACTGATCGCGCCTGAATCGCCGACCGGTTGCCCACTGGGCAACCGGCTGAGATCGTGCTGAGCTCCGGCGGGTCGATCCTTGAAGTCAGCGCACCACCAACACCGGCAGCGTGCTGTGCGTCAGAACCTTCTGCGTCTCACTGCCCAGCAACAGCGCGCTCACGCCGCGCCGACCGTGCGAGGCCATCACGACCAGATCACAAGCCTGCGCTTTGGCGTGGTCGAGGATGGCTTCCCAGGCGTGCGTGCTTTCCACCGTGGCGCCTTGGCAGGTCACGCCGGCGGCCTGGCTGGCTTCCATCACGGCCTTGACACGTGCGGATGCCACCCGCTGCTGGGCGTCAAAGAATTCTTGCGGTGGCACCGGCTGCATCTCTGAAATGGCGCTGTAGGGAAACGGTTCCATGACCGCCAGGGCAACGATCTCGGCGCCACACAGCTTGGCCAAGCCGATCGCCGACTGCAGGGCTTTGGCGGTGATGTCCGAGCCGTCGGTGGGGAACAGGATGCGCTTGTACATGGTCACTCCTCTTGGGTTGAACGGGGCTGCCGGTGTCGGACACCGCGCTGGGCCCCAGTGTTCCCTTCCTGTGCGCAAGCGCCTTGATCGGCGTCAAGTGCCGATGCTGCAGGCCATTCAACCCTTGGCGACGGGCCTGGCGGGGTCGCTGCACCATTCACTCCACGATCCGCCGTACAGGGTGCCCGGCGCCATGCCCGCATGCGCCATGGCCAGCAGGTTGTGGCAGGCCGTCACGCCAGAGCCGCACTGGTGGACCACCTCCCCCGAGCCGGACCACGCGGCGTAGGACCGACGAAGTTCTTCCGGGGTCTTGAAGCGGCCATCCGCAGCCAGGTTGTTCTTGAAAAAGTGACAAATGGCGTCGGGTATGTGGCCAGCGACCGGATCCAGTGGCTCGACCTCACCCCGGAAGCGTTCAGGCGCCCGCGCGTCCAGGATGGTGAGCTGTCCCAGGCGCGCCAGCAGCTGTTCTGCATCAATGGTGGGCATGCCGGCTGCGGTGGCGGGGTAGGGTGGCTGCGCCACGGTGTCGGCTGGCCCGGTCACCAGATCAGCGCCCAGGGCCATCCAGGCGGCCCGACCCCCGTCCAGCACGGCCACGTGGCTGTGGCCCAGCCACTTCAGCATCCACCACGCCCGGGCCGCATAGACCCCGCCTTGATCGTCATAGCAGACCACGGCCGTGGTTGGGGTGATACCCCATTGGCCCACGCGGCCAGACCACTCGGTGCGGTTGGGCAAGGGGTGGCGGCCATTGCGACCGTCTCTCGGCGCGGAAAGGTCCTTGTCCAGGTGAACGTAGCGCGCCTGGGGCAGGTGAGCTTTGGCAAAGGCCAGCTCGCCGGCGGCTGTGTTGGCAAGGTCAAAACCGCAGTCCAGGATGACCATCGGCGCGCCCGTGGCCAGTTCGGACTGCAGTTGTGCGGCAGAAATCAGGGTCTGGTGCTGCATGGTGTTGATCAGCGGCTGTCGGGCTGGCCGGTTGCGCCGGGCATGCCCATGATGTTGCGGTACCACTCGTGGAAGTGCTGCATGCCGTCCTCCATCGGGCTTTGATAGGGGCCGACTTCGTCGTCTCCGCGCAGCATCAGCGCCTGACGGCCGGCGTCCATGCGCAAGGCAATTTCGTCGTCTTCGACGCAGGTTTCCATGTAGGCGGCTTGCTGCGCTTGCACCAGATCGGGCTCGAAGGCGGCAACCTCTTCGGGGTAGAAAAACTCCACCAGGTTCAGCGTCTTGCGGGGCCCACGGGGAAACAGGGTCGAGACCACCAACACCTGCGGGTACCACTCGACCATCACGGTGGGGTAGTAGGTCAGCCAGATGGCCCCTTGCGCCGGCGTCTGCCCGCCGCTGAAGCGCATGACTTCCTGCTGCCACGTCTTGTAGGCGGGCGTGCCGGCCTTGCTCAGGGCCTTGTTGACACCGACGGTCTGAACCGAGTGCTGACGGCCGAACTCCCAGCGCAGGTCTTCGCAGGTGACAAACTGACCCAGGCCCGGGTGAAAAGGGCCCACGTGGTAGTCCTCCAGATACACCTCGATGAAGGTTTTCCAGTTGTAGTCACACTCGTGAAGGTGGGCTCGGCCGTAGACGTAGCCGCTGAAGTCGAGCTGCGTTGCCGTGGCCGATCCACCCAGGTCGACACGGACATCTCGTCCGTTGCCTTCGAACAACAATCCGTTCCAGTTCTGAACCGGGTAGTTGCGCAGGTTCAGGCACGGGTCGTGTTCGAAGTGCGGCGCACCCACCAAGCGGCCATGCAGGTCATAGGTCCAACGGTGCAGCGGGCAGACCACGTTTTGCTGGGTGTGGCCCTTGCCGGTGAGCATGATGGCCTGGCGGTGGCGGCAGACGTTGGAAATCAGTTCGACGCCGCCGGCCGTTCGAACCAGGGCCCGGCCTTCGGCCTCTTGCGGCAACGCCAGATAGTCGCCGACCCCCGGCACGGCCAATTCGTGCCCGAGGTAGCGGGGTGATTGCTGAAAGATGCGGGCCTGTTCGCGCTGGAACAGTTCCTCGTCAAAGTAGCTGGTAACCGAGAGCTGAGAACGACTGCGTTCCAGGGATTCGAGACTGAGGCTCAGGTCCGACATGATCCGATCGGATCCTCCTTGGCAAAGGACATTCAACGAAGCCGGGTTGCTGGCCAACCCAAAAGGCGCGTTGCAGATATGACGGCGCTGCAGTTAACCGCCCGTCACAGGGGTACAGCGGCCGGCGATTCTAGCGGGCAGCGCAGCACCGGGTTGGCCCAGGTCAATGGGGTCGACCGCCCAACAACTGGGGTCTGGGGCGCCCCTCGCCTACTTGCTTAGAATCCTTCTCAGATTTCACCTCCCGAAATGGCCCGCAGCGCAGTTATTCCTCCCCAAGAGCCCGCCAGCTACGAACAGGCCCTGTCCGAGTTGGACCGATTGGTGCAGCAGATGGAAGGGGGTCAGCTGCCGCTGGACCAGCTGCTGGACGGCTACCGCCGCGGCGCCGAGTTGTTGGCGTATTGCCGTGCCCGCCTGCAAGCGGTGGAGGACCAGGTGCGTCTGCTGGACGACGGCGCCCTCAAACCCTGGAACCCGACATGAATTTGGCGCACGCCGACGCCTGGGCCCGCCAGGAGCTGGAAGACGTGGAAACGGCTCTGGAGGCCTGGGTGCCAGGTGACGCTCCGGCCGGGCTGGGTGACGCCATGCGCTACGGCGTGCTCGACGGCGGCAAGCGGCTGCGCCCCTTGCTGGTGCTGGCAGCCTGCCAGGCGGTGGGAGGGGAGCGCGCCCATGCCATGCGTGCAGCCGTCTCCGTCGAACTGATTCACGCCTACTCGCTGGTTCACGACGACATGCCGTGCATGGACAACGACGTGCTGCGCCGTGGCAAACCCACGGTTCATGTCAAGTACGGCCAGGCCCAGGCCATGCTGGCTGGCGACGCCATGCAAGCCCTGGCCTTTGAAATCCTGACCGCCGATGACGGCATGCCGGTGGCCTTGCAGGCCCGGCTGACCAGTCTGCTGGCGCGCTCGGCCGGTCATGCCGGCATGGCTGGCGGCCAGGCCATCGACCTGGCCAGCATCGGCTGCGGCCTGAGCGAGGATCAGTTGCGGGACATGCACCGGCGCAAGACGGGCGCACTGTTGCAGGCCAGCGTGATGATGGGTGCGGCGTGCGGTAACCCTTCAGCCACAGCTTGGCAGGGTTTGCTGGCGTATGGGGCGGCCATCGGGCTGGCTTTTCAGGTCGTCGATGACATCCTGGACGTGACGCAATCGGCTGCGACGCTGGGCAAGACAGCGGGCAAGGATCAAGACAACAACAAACCCACCTACGTGTCGGTTCTGGGCCTGCAAGCCGCACGGCTGCACGCCCTGGAACTGTGCGAGCAGGCCCACGCTGCGCTGCGGCGCAGCGCCCTGGGTGAGGCGGCCGGCCTGTTGGCCGTGTTGGCCGACAAGGTGGTGGAGCGGGAGAGCTGAAGTCATGACCGGATACCTGAACAAGATCAACAGCCCTGCCGACCTG
Organism: Rubrivivax sp.; assembly: GCA_031375065.1. Taxonomy (GTDB): domain Bacteria; phylum Pseudomonadota; class Gammaproteobacteria; order Burkholderiales; family Burkholderiaceae_C; genus Rubrivivax. The sequence goes on from JANMHH010000376.1 coordinate 20,283, forward strand.
CGCCGCCTGCCGCGGCAGGATCTGCTGGCCGTGGCCAAGGAACTGCGCGACTTCGTGCTGCAGACCGTCAGCCAGACCGGCGGTCACCTGGGCAGCAACCTGGGCACCGTGGAACTCACGGTGGCGCTGCACTATGTCTTCAACACACCACACGACCGCATCGTGTGGGACGTGGGGCACCAGACCTATCCGCACAAGATCCTGACCGGGCGGCGCGACCGCATGCACACGCTGCGCCAGCTCGGTGGCATCGGGGGCTTTCCGCGCCGCGATGAAAGTGAATACGACACCTTCGGCACGGCCCACAGCAGCACGTCGATCAGCGCCGCGCTGGGCATGGCCATGGCGGCCAAGCTCAAGGGCGAAGATCGCAAGGCGGTGGCCGTGATCGGCGACGGGGCCATGACCGCCGGCATGGCCTTCGAGGCCCTGAACAACGCCGGGGTCAGCCACGCCGGCGTCAACGCCGACATCCTGGTCGTGCTCAACGACAACGACATGTCGATCAGCCCACCGGTGGGTGCGTTGAACAAGTACCTGGCGCGCCTGATCAGCGGCAACTTTTACGAGGTCGCACGTCAAAGCGCCAAGGCTGTGCTGAAAAACGCGCCGCCCTTGTTTGAGCTGGCGCGTCGGCTGGAGGAGCACGCCAAAGGCATGGTCGTGCCCGGCACCATCTTTGAAGAGTTTGGCTTCAACTATGTGGGCCCGATCGACGGGCATGACCTGGACTCGCTGATCCCGACCTTGGAAAACCTGCGCGCCAAGCGCGGGCCGCAGTTTTTGCACGTGGTGACCAAAAAGGGTCGCGGCTACGACCTGGCCGAGGCCGATCCGGTGAAGTACCACGCGGCTTCCAGCAAGTTCAACCCGGCGGAAGGTTTTCCGCCTTCCAAGCCGGGCAAGCCCACTTTCACCCAGGTCTTTGGCCAGTGGTTGTGCGACATGGCCCAGGCCGACGAGCGCCTGGTGGGCATCACGCCGGCCATGCGCGAAGGCTCGGGCATGGTCGAGTTTCACAAGCGCTTTCCCAAGCGCTACCACGACGTGGGCATTGCCGAACAGCACGCAGTCACCTTTGCGGCCGGCCTGGCCTGTGAAGGGCTCAAGCCCGTGGTGGCGATTTACAGCACGTTCTTGCAGCGTGGCTACGACCAGCTGATTCACGACGTGGCATTGCAGAAATTGCCGGTGGTGTTTGCCCTGGATCGCGGTGGTCTGGTCGGCGCCGATGGGGCCACCCATGCAGGCGCTTATGACATCGCGTTTGTTCGCTGCATTCCCCACTGCAGCATGCTCACGCCCAGCGACGAAAACGAATGCCGACAGGCGTTGACGACTGCTTTCCGCCAGGACCACCCGGTGGCCGTTCGTTATCCGCGTGGCGCGGGTGTTGGGGCCACCATCGAGCCTGAACTGACGGTTTGGCCCTGGGGCCAAGGCGTGCTGCGGCGCCAAGGCTCACGCCTGGCCATCCTGGCATTCGGCACCCTGCTGCACCCCGCGCTGGCCGCTGCCGAGCGTCTGGGCGCCACGGTGGTGGACATGCGCTTTGTCAAGCCGATCGACGAGACCCTGGTGCTGCAGATGGCCCGCAGCCACGACGCGCTGATCACGGTGGAAGAGGGCTGCACCATGGGTGGCGCCGGCAGTGCGGTGCTGGAGTGCCTGGCCGCCGCCGGCGTGCTGGCGCCGGTGTTGCAACTGGGCTTGCCCGATGAGTTCATCGAACACGGTGACCCCGGCAAATTGCTGTCGATGTGCGGCCTGGACGCAGCGGGCATCGAAAAATCCATCCTGCAGCGTTTTGGTGGGCGGCCTGCGCTGGCTGCCGTGAACGCCTGACCCCCTTTCGCCCCACTGCGGGCACCACGAACGCAGAGCTGTAAACCCCGCGACGCCGTTGTTGTGCAATCGGTGGCATTCTCCCGATCCTGATGACCCAGTTGACCCCCGCTCTGCACATCCCGGACACCCAAAGCGCGCCCGACGGTCGCCACATGGCGATTCAACGCGTTGGGGTGAAGGACCTGCGCTATCCGCTGCAACTGTGGGTGGCCGGTGCGGTGCAGTCGACGGCGGCGCTGTGGTCCTTGGACGTCGCTTTGCCGGCCGAAAAGAAGGGCACCCACATGTCCCGTTTTGTGGCGTGGCTGGACGCGCTGAGCGCACCGGTCGACGCTGTCAGCCTGCGCAGTGGCCATGCTGCAATGCTGGACAAGCTGGGCGCGACAGAAGGGCGCATCGAAGCCGCCTTCAGTTTCTTTCTGCGCAAACGCGCGCCGGTGTCGGGCGTGCAAAGCCTGCTCGACTATCAAGGGCGCTGGATTTCGCAGACCCTGGCCGGAGTAACTTCGGTCTGGGCCGAAGTGGCCGTGCCGGTCAAGAGCCTGTGCCCCTGCAGCAAGGAAATCTCGGACTACGGCGCGCACAACCAGCGCTCGCTGGTGACGATTCGCGTTGAACTGCAGCCGCAGGCCGCCAACCCCTTGGCCTGGGAACAACTGGTGCGCTTTGCGGAAAACGCCGCTTCCAGCGAGATCTGGCCGCTGCTCAAGCGGCCCGACGAAAAGTGGGTGACAGAACGGGCCTATCAGAACCCGAAATTCGTCGAAGACCTGGTGCGCGATGTGGCGTTGGCCCTCGATGCCGAGCCCCGCGTGGGCCGCTACAGCGTGGATGTGGAGAACTTCGAGTCCATCCACAACCACAGCGCGTTCGCCCGCATCGAACGCGGCTGAGTCGGACCGGCTGGTGGCGCGGCCTGCCGCGCGGCGTGACTTGCTTCACGCCTGAAGGCCCGTGTAGGAATTTGCCTGACACGCGCTGTGGAAGAAGCTGGACTCCAGCCACGGAAATGGGCTGATGGGCGGGCGCATTTGTCGTCTCTACAGTCCATCCCATCGATTCTGACTCCACCCCCCCACTGCCAGGAACACCGACATGACCTCCGACCAGATCCTTGCTGAAATCCGTGAAGCCAACCTGTCTTACCTGATGCTGGCGCAAAGCCTCATCCGCACCGACCGCGACCAAGCGCTCTTTCGCCTGGGCGTCAGCGAAGACACGGCGGCCATCATTGGCACCCTGAGTCCGGCGCAGATGATGAAGATCGCAGGTGGCAACACGCTGCTGTGCCGCTTCCGCATGGACGATGACCTGGTCTGGAACCTGCTCACCAGCCACGGCAAGGGTGCTTCCAACGACGGCATGGGCCGCCTTCACGCCTCCATCCTGATGGCCGGTCGCCATCAGGAAGCTGCATAAGAAACCCGCGCACACAGGACGGAGAACAGCCCATGGCCCGCAACAAGAGCATCCTGACCGAAGCCAAGCAGATCGAGCGCGCCGTGACGCTGATCAACCTGGGCGCCCGCCTGCAGGTTCTGGAGAGCGAAACCGACCTCAGCTACGAACGCCTGCTGCGCCTGTACAAGGAGGTGGCTGGCAAGAGCCCCAGCAAGGGCCAGTTGCCGTTTTCCACCGACTGGTTCATGACCTGGCAGCCCAACATCCACGCCAGCCTGTTTCTCAACATGCACGAGTACCTGAACAAGGCCGCCGCGCTGGACGAGATCGATACCGTCATCAAGGCCTACCAGCTCTATCTGGAGCAGATGCAGTCGCAGGGCCTGGAGCCGCTGCTCAGCGTCACACGCGCCTGGCGCCTGGTGAAGTTCGTCGACAACGGCATGCTGTCGATGACCGCCTGCAGCAAATGCGGCGGCCACTACGTCACCCATCCGCACGAAATCGCCCGCCACTATGTCTGTGGCCTGTGCAACCCGCCGGCCCGCGCCGGCAAAGGCAAGCAGGCCGGTTCCCTGCAACTCGGGCAACCTCAACGTCTGGCCGTTGACGCCCATTGACCGGCTGCGCAGAAACAGCGCGTCAGATGCACGGGCGGGCTCAAGCCCGCGCGGCCGCGGCCGACAACCCGGGTGTACCGACTGTTTTTTGCACGTCTCCTCCTGGCACAGTCCGCTGTGCTTTCAACGGGTCCCTCGGGGCCCGTTTTTTTGGCCTGGCGTCGCTGCGTCAACGCGAAACCGCCGCTTTGGGCGGCTTGTTCAAGGCTTTGTGCCGCGGTTCGGCAGTCGACACTGTGACCCTGCCGCGCTGGTGTTGCCCATGCCGGCCAAGTCCCCTCCACGCGCCCGCCATGACCCCCTCCCGCCCCTGGCCTGTCTTGAAGCTGCCCTGGCCATTGCCAGCGTTGACCGCCTGGGCTTGCGCCTGGGGCCTCTGGCACCTGACGCTGTCGTGGGGAAGTGCGGCAACGGTCTCGGTCCTGCTCGGTGTGTTGGCGGGCGCAGCGGTGGCGCTGACGGTGCAGGGCCTGTGGCGGCAGACCCTGTGCGCGGTGGGTTTTCCGCTCTCGGCATGGGCCCACGGGGCCGCTGCCCAGTGGCCCAGCTGGGGCTGGCCGCTGTTGCTGTGCGCGCTGCTGCTGGCTTACCCACTGCGCGCCTGGCGTGATGCCCCCTTTTTTCCTACCCCTGCCCAAGCCCTGGTGGGACTGGAGCAATGGGTGACGCGACCCCAGCACCTGCTCGATGCCGGCTGTGGTTTGGGCCATGGCCTTCGCGCCCTGCGCCGCTTGTGGCCGCAGGCGGTGATCTGCGGCGTGGAATGGAGCCCGTTGCTGGCCTGGGTTTCGCGCGTCCTGTGCCCCTGGGCCTGGGTTCAGCGCGGCGACATGTGGCGCATCAGCTGGGCCCAGCACGATCTGGTCTATGTGTTTCAGCGGCCCGAAAGCATGGTCCGGGTGTGGGCCAAAGCCTGCGCCGACATGGCCCCGGGCGCTTGGCTGATCAGCCTGGAATTTGCGGTGCCCGGACAAAAGCCGGTTGGCTGCCTGGAGCGCGCCGGGCAGCGTCCGGTGTGGATCTACCGGGTCGAAGCGGCCAATCCCGGCTCAACCACGCCTGCGCTTGGCCGATAACCCTCCTATGCCCCGCCGGGCGCAAGCCGTTTGGCTTGTCGGGCGGGGCCCCACCTGAGGCCGTCTTCGCGGAACACTGGACATGTTCGTCATCATTGGTTGGCTGGTTGCCCTGGGCTGCGTCTTTGGCGTCTACATCGCGCACGGCGGCAACATCGGTGTCATCTTGAAGGCCTTGCCCTTCGAGATGCTGACCATTTTTGGCGCGGCCTGTGGGGCCTTCCTGGCCAACAACCAGATGAAGGTCATCAAGGCCACACTGAAGGGCCTGGGGCAGTGTTTCAAGGGCAGCAAGTACAGCAAGGCCCGCTACATGGAACTGCTGGCCCTGTTGTTCGACATCCTGCAAAAAGCCCGCAAGGAAGGCTTGATGTCGATCGAAAAAGATGTCGAGGACCCGCACAACTCGCCGCTGTTCCAGAAGTACCCCA
>JANMHH010000381.1:0-2021 GCA_031375065.1 Rubrivivax sp.
GTGGGCACGCTGGGCGACACGCGGCCCTTGGCGATGACGATCAGCCGGTCGCTGATCTCGAACAGCTCGTCCAGCTCCTCGCTCACCACCAGCAGCGCGCAGCCCTCGTCGCGCAGCTTGAGCAGTTCGCCGCGAATTTGCGCCGCGGCACCCACGTCCACGCCCCAGGTGGGCTGGCTCACGATCAGCAGCTTGGGGCTGGCTGCGATCTCGCGTCCGACGATGAACTTTTGCAGGTTGCCGCCCGACAGGCTCTTGGCGGCTGCACGGGCGCCGCCGGCCCGCACGTTGAAGCGGGCGATCAGGTCTTGCGCCAAGCGTTCGACCCGGCCGGTGTGGATCCAGCCCTGGCGCGACACCGTTTCCGTGCGCGTCAACAGCGTGTTTTCCGCCAGGCTTAGCGTGGGCACGGCGCCGCGGCCCAACCGTTCTTCGGGCACAAAGTGCAGACCCAGTTCGCGCCGCTGCACCGGGCTGGCCCTGGAGACATCGCGCCCGCTCATCTGGATGCTGCCAGCGGGTGCGCGCGGGTCTTCGCCCGACAGCGCGGCCATCAGCTCTTGCTGACCGTTGCCCGAGACCCCCGCCACGCCGACAATTTCACCGGCGCGCACCTGCAGGCTGATGTCGTGCAGGTCCATGCCAAAGGGGTCTTGTTTGGCCAGGCTGAGCTGGCGCACCGCCATCACCAGCGGCCCGGCCGCGTGGGCCTGGTGGCGAAGTTGCGGTGGCTCGGCGCCAATCATCAGCTTGGACAAACTGGCGTTGGTTTCCAGCGTGGGGTCCACTTCACCGGTGACCTTGCCACCGCGCAGCACCGTGCAGTGATGGCACAGCGCACGAATTTCGTCGAGCTTGTGGCTGATGTAGAGGATGCTGCAGCCGCCCGCGCTGAGCTTGCGCAGCGTGACGAACAGCTTGTCCACGGCCTGCGGCGTCAACACCGAGGTGGGCTCGTCCAGGATCAGCAGTTGCGGGTGGGTCAGCAAGGCGCGCACGATCTCGACACGCTGGCGTTCACCCACGCTCAGCGTGTGCACCGGGCGCTGCGGTTCCACGTCCAGGCCGTAGGTGTGGGCCACGTCCAGGATGCGCTGCGCCACCTGCGGCAGGGTCAGCGTTTTGTCCAAGCCCAGCCAGACGTTTTCAGCCGCGTTCAGCGTGTCAAACAAGCTGAAGTGCTGGTAGACCATGCTGATGCCCAGCTTGCGCGCATGGGCCGGGCTGGTGATCTTGACCGGCTGGCCGTTCCACAGAATCTGCCCTTCGTCGGGCTGTACCGCGCCATAGATGATCTTCATCATGGTGCTTTTTCCCGCCCCGTTTTCGCCCAACACGGCGTGGATCTCACCCGGTTTGACGCGCAGCGAAACCTGGTCGTTGGCGCGCACCGCAGGGTACTGTTTGCTGATGCCGGTGAGTTGCAGGCGCAGGGCTGCTGTTGGCACCGGGATGGGGTCTGTGGCGAGGCTGCTGCGGATGGTGTCTGCGCTCATGGCGTGCTCCTCATGGCGTCGTCCTCATGGCAAGTTCCTCTTGTGCTGTTCACGGCCGGCCACCCAGGCGCTGTGCAGGTGGCGTTCGTCGGCCAGCGTCATCCAGGCAAAGACCTTTTCATGCAAGTCCCGCGCCACGGCCTGGCGGTGGCTGTCGACGGCGCTGCGGGTCCAGTCCCAGATGCAGAAGTCGGCCATCAAGCCGCTGTCCAGGCTGCCGATCTCGTGGCCCAGGTGCAGCGCTTGGGCGGCGCCGCGGGTGGCGCTGTGCAGCGCGCACCAGGCCGTCAGGCGCTGCCCGGCCAGGGCCTGCACCTTGTAGGCGTCGGCCAGCGTGCGTTGCATGCTGAGTGACGTGCCGCCGCCCACGTCGCTGGCCATGCTGACGGCCGCGCCGGCCTGCGCGGTGGCGCGCCAGTCAAACAGGCCGCTGCCCAGGAACAGGTTGCTGCTGGGGCAAAAAGCGATTTGCGAGCCTTGCGCGTGCAGCGCGGCGCGGTCGTCGGCGTCCAGCCAGATGCCGTG
>JANMHH010000387.1:0-20177 GCA_031375065.1 Rubrivivax sp.
TCTGGAATCCAAGCCCGCTGTACTCACCGCCGCAGCATGCTGCGTCAAGCGTTCGCTGGCCTGCGCTTGCCAGGGCGTGGTCAGGCCAAGGTGCAGGCCGGCGGCCAAGGTCAACAGCAAGCCGCCGGTCCACCAAGGCCATTGCGCCAGCAACTGCGAACGCTGCGCCCACTGCGGCAACCACCGTCGCAGCCCGAGCAGAGCCTTCACGGCGCAACCTTGGCCATGCGGGCCACGATCTCGAAGGACAGCCCCACGGGCTGAACCTCCAGGCGTGCCACCAGCACCTGCTGCCACGGGGCTTGCGCCCGCAAGCGGGCGGCCACGCGTTGCACCGCTGCGGCGTCCACGGCCAGGCCTTGCAGCCGCAGGTCGCCGCCCGCCTGGTGATCCAGCGCAAGCCAGTTCAGGCCTGTACCTGTGGGCACTTCGCTGGCCTTGAAGACCTGTTGCCACGGGTAGGCCAGCCGCTGTTGCTGAGCCCGGTCGGGCGGCGCGACGGGTTTCGCGACGGCCACCCGGGGTGCGCTGGGCAAGGCCAGGTTGTTGGCCATCTGGCCGGCCTGCCAGACCAGGCGCGCCTCTGATGCGGCCAGGCTCAGCACCAAGGCGGTGGTGGCCAACCAGGCCCAGGCCAGCGCACCGGTGCGTGGCAGCGGTGCCAGAAAGTCGGGGCCCTGGTTGGCGGTGCGTGGCACCAGGTCACGGTAGGGCGGCAACAGGGTTTCGGACACGCCCAGCGGCAGTCCTTGGCTGGCATTTGCGCCTGCCTCCACACCTGCACCCGCACCCACACACAGCAACATCGCTGCCTGGCCGGGCAGGGCCTTGTCCTCGTCGATCAAGGCTTGCAAGTGCGTGTTCCAGGGCGAGCGCAGACGCCTGCGGTGCAGGGCCACCAGGCGGCCCTTGGACAGCGAAACGCAGGTCAGCCATGCGCTGCGCTCGGCCGCGGCTTCATGGTCGACCGCCGGGTTGGCTTCCAGCAGCCAGGCTTGGGCTTGCTTGGCCCGCCGCAATTCGGGTTGGCCCGCCAGCAAACGCTGCAGCAGCACCGGCCACAGCGGACGCACAGCCAACAGCTTCACCCGGTGTTCCTGGGCCTGTTGCAGAAGGGCATCCAAAGCCAGGCCGTCCAAGGCGCAAGCGCCCCAGGCCTGCTGCTGCCGCCATGGCAACAAGGGCCACACGTTGGCCGCGTTGCCACGGTAGTGCACCAGCACGCGCCGGGCCCAAGCCAAGCGTGTGGCCGCGGCGGCCAGTGGCGCGCCGGCTTCGCAAACCAGATCCGTGACCCGGGATCCACCCACCCACAAGGTGCACCTCTGGCCAGGGTGCGCCGCGCACCAGGCCGCAAAGTCAGCATGGCGCTGGCCCGAAGCCGGGGCCCACAAACCGTCGGCCAACCACACCAGGGTGTGGGCGGGGGCGAAGAACGGCAGACTCAGGCGTACGCTAGTCATCGAACATCACACGCTGCAGTTCGGCAAAGTCGGTCGCGCCTTCGCGCACCAGGTCGAGCGCCACCTCGGACAGCCGTTGCATGCCGCGTTCGCGCGCCAGCTGCTTGATGCGCTGCATGGGCGCGCGTGCGGCGATGAGGTCACGCAGTTCGTCGTCCAGCACCAGAATTTCGGCCACCGCCAGGCGGCCCCGGTAGCCGGTGTGCCGGCAGTGCTGGCAACCCGCGGCTTGGCGCAGACGGTGCGGGCCCGGGCCCAGTTTTGCCGACTGCTCGATGCTGGCGGTGTGAGGCACGGCGCAGTGGCTGCACAACCGACGCAACAAGCGCTGCGCCACCACCGCATTCAGCGCCGAGACCACGTTGTACAGGTCCAGCCCCATGTGCATGAAGCGGCCAATCACGTCGAACGCGTGGTTGGCGTGCACGGTGCTGAAGACCAGGTGCCCGGTCAATGCCGCTTGAATGGCGATCTGCGCCGTTTCGGTGTCACGGATTTCACCGACCAGCACCCGATCGGGGTCATGGCGAAGAATCGAGCGCAGACCGCGGGCAAACGTCAGGCCCTTGCGGTCGTTGACGGGAATCTGCACCACGCCGGCCAACTCGTACTCCACCGGGTCTTCGATGGTGATGATCTTTTCGCTGCCCTGATGAATCTCGGTGATGGCGGCGTAGAGCGTGGTGGTCTTGCCGCTGCCGGTGGGCCCGGTGACCAACAGCATGCCGTGCGGTTGGCGGGCCAGTGCGCGAATCTGCTCGCAGCGCTGTGCTGAAAAGCCGAGCGACGCCAAGGTCAGGCCGCCGCTTTTATCGCTTTTGCCTTGTTCAACAGCCGCCCGGTCCAGCACCCGCACCACGGCATCTTCACCATGCACGCTGGGCATGATGGACAGGCGGAAGTCCACGTCACGCCCGTTGACCCGCAACTTGAAGCGGCCGTCTTGCGGCAGCCTGCGTTCGCCAATGTCCAGCTCGGCCATGACCTTCAAGCGCGACACCATGTGCTCGGCCATTTCGCGGCCATCGACCTGGCGCATCGGCAGCATCACGCCGTCCAGGCGCAGGCGCACCTGGGCGCCGCCTAAACGGGTTTCGATGTGCACGTCGCTGGCGCGGTCCTTCAGCGCGTCGTAGAGCACCGCGTCGAGCAAGCGCACGGCGTCGCTGTTTTCGCCGGGCAGGCCCGACAGCGTCAGCTCCGGTGTGGCGGGGTCGGCGTGCTCGCTGTGGCTTTGCAGCGCCAGGCCGTCCAAGGCGCGCCCTTGGGCTTGCTCCTGGGCCAGCCACTGGTCCAGGGTGGGTGTGTCGCAGGCCAACCAGCGCACCGGGCTGGACAACGCTGCTTCGGCCGCTTCCAGCAGCAAGGGGTCCAGCGCCTGGTCTGACAGCAGGCTGGCCAAGCCGTTGGGGTCCAGGGCCACCACGGCCCGGTGCCGTGTGGCACGGGTCAGCGGCCAGGCGCTGAAATCGACGCGCCACGGGATGTCGGCCAAGGCGTTCACTGCACGCGTTCCATCAACGAGAAGATGGGCAGGTACATCAGGATCACGATGCCGCCAATCAAGACGCCCATGACCAGCATCAACACCGGGTTGACCGCCCGCGTGACCAGTTCGCTGAGCTGCGCAATTTCATCGTCGTGGAAGGTGGCCGCGCGTTCCAGCATCAAGGCCAGCTCGCCGCTGCCTTCGCCCACGCGCAGCATGCGCTGGGCCACCGGTGTGGCCAGCGCCTGGCAGTGCAGCGCCAGCGAAAGCCGTTGGCCGTTTTCCACGGCCCGCGCGGCGTCCATCAAGGGCTGTTGCAGCGGTGGTGGCATCGCGCCGCGCAGCAGCCGCAGGGCCGCCGACACCGGCACGCCTGCCGCCAGCAGCAGCGCCAGGCCCCGGTACAGGCGGGCCAAGGCCACCACGCGCCACCGCGGCCCCAGGCCGGGTACACGCCACAGCAGTTGGGCTGCGGCCAATCGAGCGGCGGGCCAGCGCCAACACAGCACAGCGGCCAATGGCAGTGCCGCCAGCAATGCACCGGTGACGAGGGGGCTGTCCGAGGCCCAGACACCAAAAGCGATCAAGTGCCGCGAAGCATCGGGCACCGAGTCCCCCAAGCCGTCAAACACCGCCGCAAAGCGCGGCAAGACATACAGCAGCAGGAAGACCACCACGGCCAGCCCCGCGCTCAGCAGCAGCAAGGGGTAGACCATGGCCGCCACCAGCTTGCTGCGCAAGCCTTCGCTCCAGGCCAGGTAGCTGGCGTGGTCTTGCAAGGCGCGCACCAGTTGCCCGCTGCGCTCGCTGGCCGTCACGATGGCCACAAACAAGGGGTCGAAGGCCTGCGGGTCTTGTGCCAGCGCTGCCGACAGCGGCTGCCCTTGTCGCAACGCTGCGATCACGGCCACCAGCGCGCTGCTGGCGGTGTCTCGCTCGCGCAGGGTTTCCAGCGCTTCCAGCAAAGGGATCCCGGACTGCAGCAGCAGAGCCAACTCCTGGCTGAACTGGCGCAGGCGCAATGGGCTTGGCCGGCCGGCCAATGGCTGGGGCCCATGAACGCTGCGCACGGTGTGCACCGCGATGATGGCCGAGGCGGGCTTGCCGAGCGCTTGCGCAACGCCAGCCGCGTTGTCGGCGCGCACGTTGAGCCACTGCAGGCCCTTGGGCGGCTCGTAGACCTGGGCCTGGAACTCGGGCATCGTGCTCACCAGCTGGTGATGTCGGCGTTGTCGCCGGTTCCGCCCGGGGCGCCGTCGCTGCCCAAAGAAGACAGGTCGTATTCACCATGCTGGCCGGGTGAACGGTAGAGGTAGGCCCTGCTCCAAGGATCTGGCGGCACCGCTTTGGCCAGGTAAGGGCCCTGCCACTTGGGTTCGTCGGCGGGGCGGGTGTTCAGCGCGTTCAGCCCCTGCTGCGTGCTGGGGTAGCGGCCGGTGTCAATGCGGTACTGGTCGAGCGACTTTTGCAAGGCGTCGATCTGGGCCCGGGTAACTTTGGACTGCGATTTGCCGATCTGGCCAAACAGCTTCGGGCCCACATAGGCTGCCAGCAGCCCGATGATGACCATGACCACCAGCAGTTCCAACAGCGTGAAGCCCCGTGGCCAAGGGGCGCGGACAAATGGACGGGGCATGCGAAGAAGGCCTCAAGGTGCACGGGATCAATCAGAACCGGCAGGTTACGGTGGGCCTGTGACCGTGACGTGAAGACCGGGACGGCGGCGTCTGATGGAGAGGGGTCCGAACGGACTATGTCTTTGCTTTGAAACAGGCCAACAGATGATCCGTCGGGGCTGCCCATCAGGCCGCCTTGACAGACTTTCCTGTCACTTCGCGGGCTCAATAAGCGTTGCGGTCGAAGAACACCAGCTTGATGGTGCGCGCCACGATCTGGAAGTCCAGCGCCAGGCTCCAGTTGCGAAGGTATTCCAGGTCGTACTCGACGCGAGCCTGCATCTTCTGCACCGTGTCGGTCTCGCCCCGGTGGCCGTGAATCTGGGCCCAACCCGTGATGCCCGGCTTGACCTTGTGGCGCACCATGTAGGCCTTGATCAGCTGGCGGTACTGTTCGTTGTGGGCCACCGCGTGCGGGCGCGGGCCGACGATGCTCATGCGCCCTTGCAAGACATTGACGAACTGCGGCAGTTCGTCGAGCGAGGTCTTGCGCAGGAAGGCGCCCAGGCGGGTCACCCTGGGGTCCTGGCGTCGAGCCTGTGGCACTGCGGCGCCGTCATCGCCGGTTGTATCGCCGGTTGTCATCGAACGAAATTTGTAGACCACGATCTCTTCGCCGCCAAGACCATTGCGGCGCTGCTTGAAGATGGCCGGGCCGGGCGAACTCAGTTTCACGGCCGCGGCAATGGCCAGCAGAAGCGGTGCCGTCAGCACCAGGATGGTGGCGCTCAGGGCCACGTCCGACAAGCGCTTGACCAGTTGATTGGTGCCCGTGAACGGTGTCTCGCACAGCCCCACCACGGGCAGACCGTTCATGTCCTGGATGCGGCCCTGGATGATGGTGATGCCAAACACATCGGGCACGTACAGGACGCTGGCGGTGGTGCCTTGCAACTGAGCCAGCAATTCGATGATGCGTGGCTGGGTTCCCAGTGGCAGCGTGATGTAGACCTCCTGAACGCCATGCTCGGCGATGTAGGACGACAACCGGTTCAGGTTGCCGATGAGATGGTCGGCCGTGTTCGGCTCCAGGCGCGACGCCGTGCGGTCGTCAAAGTAACCACGGAAGTCCACCCGGGTGTCGATGCGGGCCTGAAACGACTGGGCGACCCGCAAGCCCAGCGGCCCGGCACCCACCACGACGGCCACGCGGTGGTTTTGCGCCAGGCCGGCCTGGTGCTGCAGCACGCGGCGACCCACCATGCAAGCCAGCATCTGGAACACCGGCGCCAGGGTGGCCCACCAGAGCAGCACCTGCAGGTCGAAGAACTCCAAGCTTTGGGTGGCATAACCGCACAGGCCCAGGATGAACAGCACGCTGAGCCAGGACGACGAGATGTCCACCGCTGCGTCGAGCTGGCGGTCGCGAAAGCGGACCGGGCCCGGAAAAGTCAGCGCAAAGACCAGAAGACAAAGTGTCAGGTCGGCGCGGTCGACTGCCATGTCGAACCAAGCCTTGACCGCCAGGTAGACCAGCACCGCGATGGCGGGTTCCATGAAAGCGGCCACCAGCGACGTCACCGATTGCGGTGCGCCAGAAAAGGTGCGTTTGTGCGCTCGGTCCTCGAACATCATTTGCAGCGGCACAGGTCAATCAGGGTGGGCGGAGCGAACCGCATGTCTTGTCTCGCCCGGTGGCCGGCGGACTTCACCGGTGGCTTTGGGGCTGAATTCTTGGCAGATGAATTCTGCGCGATCACGCTGCGCTGAACATGACGAACGCGTGACGTTGCCAGCGCAGCAAAAGCAACTTTTCCTGCCCAGCTGACTGGTCCGATGGGGCTAGACGGCGAAGGCATGCGGGTCATACCTTGGAGCTAGTCTCCACCCCCATCGGCTGGCCACTCGGGTTGGCTGGGGTGCCGCTGTCTCTGGCCCTGTGAGTTTCTTTGGAGTTGCACCGTGAACGCGAAACAACGTCTGCTGACTGTCTGCGCAGTTCTGGTGTGGGGGGCTGCGCCCTCGCATGCGGCCCTGGTCACCCTGAGCGGGACACAGTTCGACCTGACCTACGACACCACCAAGCTGGGCCTGTTTGGAACGCCTTCGTTGGTGGGCAACACCTTGTCTTTCACGCTCAACACGTTTGCGGCCCAATCTTTGAATGGCCAGGGCGCTGTGAGCACCTTCTCCACCGTTTCCGGTTTGTTGTTGACAGCCAAGAACGGCTTTCAGTTTGGCGCTTTCGACCTGGTGGAGTTTGGCGACTACAGCCTCAGCGGCAGCGGCAGCTTTGTGCGGGTGTTGGGGCAGCTGAGGGCCTTCAACACCGCGCAGGCGCTGACCACGCAGACCAGCGCCAACCTGATGGTCAACCCACTCACGCCGTTGAACATCAACGATGGCAACAACCACAACTGGGTGGCAGGCGCACGCATCGACGCGTCGACGTCCATGGCCTTGCCGACGCTGTTCAATGTCATCAGCACCATGCCCGAGGAAGTTGACCTCACCATCGAAAACCGTTTGACCGCCTACACCGATCCGTCGGTTTCGGGTTTCAGGGAAGCGTTCATCGAGAAGAAATTTGTCGGTGTGGGCGTGCAGGTCACCGTCTTGCCAGCCGCCGTGCCCTTGCCGCCCAGCGCCGCACTGACCTTGGCTGGATTGGCGGTCATCGCGCTGTTGGCGCATCGGCGCGGGCGTCCGGTCTGACGCTGGCGTCGCCTTGGCGCCTGGTGCGATGGCCGCACACTTCAGCCGTTAGCCCAATTAGATGCGCTGACAACCATGCCCCCTTGAACAGGGGGGCCTTACCCCGGCTTTAGCCCGAACGGATCATCACAGGCGTTGTCACGGGTGGGTCCAACTTCATCAGCGCCCACTACGGTGATGTCGTGCCGACCACGGTGCATTGCAAGCCGGCAGTGCCTTCTGGTTGGCCACCCCCCAAACACCGAGAGACGCCTTGACCGAAGCGCGCCAGCTCACCACCTGCATTCCGCAGGCGCGCCGCTGTTGATGGTGGCCTTGTGTGGTCTGTTCTTCCATGCTTGGCTGCTGCAAGCCGCGTCCCGGTAGGCCAACGTCGGAGTGCCAGGGTGATGCTGGACGGGTCCGCCAAGGCCTGGGGATGGCTGGCGCTGCGTGTGCTGCTGGCTGTTGCGCTGGTGCTGGCCGGACACTTTTCAAATGCCGCCATCACGGCCTTGAAGCCCGCGCTGGCCTGGGGGTTGACGAAGGCGGCACCCGACTGTCAGTTCTTGAGCTTTCAGTTGGGCCAGGATCGCAACCAGACGGTGCTGGGTGCGGTCGTCCGTCAACAGCGCACCTTGGTCCTGGGGGGGCCGTGCGGTGGTGCCAGAGGCAAACTCGATTGGGGTCACGGGCGCCACGGCGGGCACGGTGTTGCTGCCCCTGATGGTGGCGTTGGTGTTACTGCTGGCGTGACCCAGTCGGCATTGGCTGGAGTGGCCCTTGCGGTGGGTGCTTGCCGTGCCACTGCTGGCGCTGGTGTTGATGTTGCACACGCCAATGTCGATGGCCGCCGGGCTGTGGTTTTCCCAGGTGCAGCAGCATGAACCGGGTGCGATGTCGCCACGGCTGTGGTGGAACACCTTTTTGGGCGCCGGAGGTCGTCTGGTTCTGGGGTTTGTGGCGGCGGGTCTGGCGCTGACGCTGGCGCAACGCGCTGCCCAGTGGTGGTCGCAGGCCATGGCGACAACAACGGATCGAGGAGCTACAAAAAAGCAGGCCACAGCGCGGAACAAATCCTGACTTTGCACAAACTCAGCTCCAACCCAGAGGCCAGCGTCAGGTCAGAAGACGGCGGCCGGCCCCTTACGCTGCAGAGTAGTCCTTCAAAAGGTAAAGCGTTCCGGCGGGACCCGCCTGATCACCGCGGAGTACGCGACTTCGCAAATACCAGACCGGGCCACGGCTTGGCGGCCTTCGACCGCGTTGGACTCCGGCTCAGCTCGCGCGCCAGCACCTCGAGCGCCTCCCGCTTCTCCAGCATGTAGTCGTGCCCGTCGTAGTGCCGTGCCTGTACGCCCGTGAGCCCGTGCGACTGGACATGCCCGCGGATCTCTCGGCTGATGCGGTTCGCGGCGAGCAGTGTTTCCGCGCCCGACCGGACACGCTTGAGCTGGAAGGCTTCGATTGCGTCACCGACAACCTGGGTCGCCCAGCCCGACAGGGTCGTGCCGGCGATTGGTTTGACGCCCTCGGTCGTGGAGAAAAGATGGTCGCCCGTGCGTTCGAATGCCCGCAAGTCGCGCGCAGCAACTTTGGTGATCGGCACCGTGTGCGCCCGCGCGCCTTGGCCTGGCCTTCCCTTGGCGTCGTAGATCGTGATCGAGTCGCTGCGCACGTCGGCCCAGCGCAGGCGTACGAGCTGCTCGATGCGCTGGCCGCCCGTCAGCAAATGCATGCGCAGGCACCGCCCGCGCAGGCCTGGCAGCTTTTCGATCAGCCGCCAGTAAGCGCGCAGCTCATCGGTCGTCAGCGGCCGCTTGTCGGCGCTGTCGAACTGGCGGTCGCGTTTGGTCAGCGCCACAGGGTTGCTCTGCACGCCATACGCCTTGAATGCGACCGGGATCGACGCCGACACGCGCACGTCGATGGCGCATTGGTAGGCCGCGCGCAGGTAGGTGCGCAGCTTGTTGGAAGTGCGGCCCTTGCCTTGCTCGACAAGCCTGCGCAGCATGTCCACCACCTGCTCCTGCGCCAGGTCGGACGCCGGCGCCATCAGCCTGCCGCCAGCGATGAGCCGGTGCGGGGACCGGAGTCGCTGCCGCCGCGGTGGCGCCACAGCGCGATGAGCAGGTGCAGGCCGGCGCCCAGCAGCATGAGCAGCACGCTGCCAATGCCCCAGATCACCCAGGTTGCCACGGTCAAGCCACCCGCCAGTGCGGGTGCGGCCTGCAGCAGGCCGTCGACGAACGGCGCCATGCCGGCCATCAGCTGGCTTGCCCACTGCGCGACTTCGGGCGGCACCCAGGGGGCCAGCCCATCCGGCACCGTGATGCCGCTGGCGCCTGATGCAGCCCCTGTGAGCGAGCCCGCGCTCGAAACCGCCCAGACCGCAACGGCATGCAGCGCCCAGGCGGCCAGCGACCACAGCGCCAGCAGCGCGACGACAAAAAACCAACTGAGGGCGTAGAACATGGTCGGACTCTCTCTGGTATTCGGACAGCCTGGAGTGTGGGGATGAATTCGCTTCGAACAAACCACATGGCTACGCACCTAAACTTCGGTTTTCCCGAACTGGAGGATGCATGCTGAACTACCGCCATCTCCACTACTTCTGGGTTGTCACCAAGGAAGGTGGCTTTGCCCGTGCCGCCGAACGGCTGGACATGGCGGTGCAAACCATCAGCGCGCAGGTGCGCGAGCTCGAGAAGACGTTGGGCCACCAGTTGCTCAAGCCTTCGGGCCGCGGGGTGGCCCTCACCGAAGCTGGCCAGGCCGCCTTCGCGCGCGCCGAGGAGATCTTTCAGCTGGGCCAGGGCATTCCCGACGAGGTGCGTGAAGCGGCCAGCGGCAAGGTGGCCCGGCTGGCGGTCGGGCTCTCCGACGGCATCTCCAAGCTGGCCGCCCATGCGCTGCTGGAGCCGGTCTTGAGCACACCCCACCTTCGGCTTGTCTGCCATGAGGGCGAGTTCGAACAGCTGCTCGGCGAACTGGCGCTGCATCACCTGGACCTGGTGCTGGCCGGTCAGGCTGCTCCGCGCAATCCAAACCTGCGCCTGACCAGCGAGCGCCTCGTTGATTCACCGGTCGAATGGTATGGACCAGCCCGGCTGGTCGGCAAGATCGAGCGCGACCGGTTTCCACAAAGCCTGAACGATCTGCCGGTGCTGCTGCCCACAGGGCACTCGGCCCTGCGCCCGACACTGGACCACTGGTTCGAGGCGCAGGGCTTGCGGCCCCGTATCGTCGGTGAGTTCGAAGACAGTGCGCTGCTGGCGGTGTTTGCGGCCCGCGGGCTGGGCGTGTTCCCGGTCAGCCGGCTCGGAGCGGGCGACGTGGGACTGATGCGCGGGCTTCGCTTGCTCGGCAGCAGCGACGGCGTGAAGGAAGAGATCCACGCCATTCGCTCGCGCCGCGGCCAGCACCACCCCTTGGTGACCCAGGTGGTGGCTGCGGCGCGCCCTTGAACGCGTTTGGGCGGCGCCGGTCAGGCGGCGTGACGGTGCAATGGTGTGGGGGCGCTCGATCCCTCGCCATCGACCAGTTGCCAATGGCGCCGGGCGGCCTGCACGACCACGGTTTCGGCGTCGGCCAGGTGACCGTCCGCCCGCGCGGCGGCCAAGGACAAGCGCAGGACCGTCCTTTGCAACGCCGGATCAGAGATCTCGGCCATCAATGACGCCAGCGTGCCGTCATCGACGTTGTCCATCAGCGAACCTGTCGCGGACGCGCCAAGCAGCAGTTCTTCACACAGCGTGTGAACGATGTGCGGCAGCAGATGGGGCTCCAGACCGAGCTCGCGCTCAGCGCCCAGTTGCTTGAGGATGTCGAACTCGGAACTGCACACATGACCGTCGGAGATGAGAACCAGCGCGACGATGCGCGCGGCGGCTTCAGGGCTGTTGCGGGGGTAGCTGCGCACGGTGGATTTCCTCAAAGGTCAATCGGGTTGGGCGTGAAAAAGACGGGTGCGGGGCTCAGCGTCCGCAAAATGGGCGCCGGCTCACCGGCCCGCTTGTGCTGCGGTCGGCCCGGATCGGGATGGGCACCAGCGCCGGTGCCTGCTGCGGCACCCAGCGCATGAGCGACTCCGGCAGCGACCTCAGGCTCTGCAAGAGCCAAACGGATACCAGGGATGCGGAACGCAAGGGGAACTTCATGGCTGACTTCTCTGAGCGTGTCGACACGACGGAATATGGGTCCGGCGCGACTTCGGAAGAAGCAGCCTTTTCGAGGCTTTGACTCAGGAAAATACGAATTCTCGGTCACCCGCAGCGCAGGCGGTGACGCTGCATTCATTCTCTGGCCGGCCGGACCTCGCTGACCTTGGCGGGCAAGAAGGCTCGCTCGTCAGCCGAATAGTCCCACTGCTCGATCAGGCAGCATCCTGGCGCCGAATCCGCGCCCCAACGCAGCAGGTTCACCGAGTTGGGGACGCCGTCGCGCACCCGGGACGAAACGGCCGTGCCCGCCTGTACGGCCCACAGCGGACGCGCCAGGTCTTGCAGCGGCAAGACGTAAGGAAGGTGGATGTGCCCGCCCATGACAAGGTCGGCCCCCGCCGCCGCCCAGAGGTCGAGCGCGGCCGCGTGCCCGCGCAGCCGGTTGGACAGGTCGTCCGCGCGTGTCACGGCCACCGGCTGGTGCACCACCACGATGCGCAGCTGCGCGGACTCTGCGCGCTCCAGAAGTCGGGCCACGCGGTCGATCTGCAGCGCGGATATCTCGCCGTGCTTGTGGCGCCAGGGCCGCGTGGTGTTGACACACACCACCATCAGGTCGGGCGAGCGGTGCACGGGCTCGAGGTCTACGCCAAACGCCGCGACGTAACCCGCGTACGGGCTGCGCAGGCGCGTCCACAGGTCGAACAGCGGAATGTCGTGGTTGCCTGGAATGGCCAGCACAGGCGCTCCGAGGCGGTCCGCAAACGCGCGTGCGGCTCGGAATTGGGCCGGCTGCGCGCGCTGCGTGATGTCCCCCGACAACACCAGCACGTCGGGCCGCTGTTGGCGAGCCAACAAGGCCAGTGCATCGACGACCGGTGCCTGCTCGGTGCCGAAGTGCGAGTCCGAGATCTGCAAGAGGATGCTCATGCGCCTGCTCCTTCGGTCGCAGATCCGGCGTCGATCGCGGCAGGGCAGCGCTGCGGCCCCAGCAGGTACAGGGGCTTGTCGAGTACGCGAAAGACCAGCGGCGCGTGCATCATCGCCACTTCGCCGTCGAAGGCCACCTTCACCCCGCGGCGGCCCTGCGGCAGCGTGGGCCGGACCACCAAGTGCTCGAACTCGAAGCGCTCCACGCCAGCGGCTTCACCCAGCCTGCCCATGGCGCCATGCACCATCAGCCCGATCATCGACAGCGTGCCGATCGGCCGCAACACCAGCGCGGCCATGCTGCCGTCGCCTGGTGTGCCGGCCAGGGTGTCTGCTGGCTCCGCGCCGAACTGCTGCAGCTGCAGGCGGTTGTTGCCCACGAAGAGCGTCAAGGTCTGCACGTCGCGAGCCGTGCCACCGATCTGGATGTGCAGACGCAGCCGGCGCTGTGCGCGCAGCAGCGTCGCACAGGCCGCCACGAACGCCACCCAACGGCTGCGGCCGAACCGGGCCTTGTAGGCCTCCCGGTCTTCCAGCAGGTCGGGATAGAGCCCGAGACTGGCGTTGACCAGGAACACACGGTCGTTGACGCCGGCCACCTGAACCGGCGCCGGCAGCGAGCGCAGCAGCAGGCGGACTGCATCTGCCGGGTCTGAGGGTATGCCATGCGTGCGAGCAAAATAGTTGAACGTGCCCTGCGGCACCACACCCATGGCGCAGCCCACGGCGTGCGCGGCCTGAGCCACCGAATTGAGCGTGCCGTCGCCGCCGACAGCGACCACGGCGGTGCGGGTAGCGATGGCCTTTGCTGCCGCCTGCTGCGCTACGCCGGTCAGTTCGGTAGGGCTGCAGAACAGCAAGTCACCTGACCGTCCACCAGCTCGCAGTGCGGTTTCGATGACGTCGCGCTTGGCCTGCCCGTCGCTGCTGCCCGCTGCCGCGTTGATGACGAACTGGAGCGCTGACGCGCGGTCGATTTCGGGGATAGCGGCCATCGGGGCGGTTGAGACGGGAGGCGGCTTATGCTTTTTCGCGCGTCAAGCGCTCTGCAAAGGAGATTCCTATGGCGGAGAGTACGAAAGTGAAGTGAATGACAGCCACCATCGTCACCACCTGGATGTTCTCCAAACTCAAGTCGCCACTCAAATAGGTCTTCAACGCATGAACGCCTGAAATGGAGATGATGGCGAATGCGAGAGCGATACACCCGCCAGCGCCACCACCCAAACCAGCTGCGCCACCATCGTCATGTCCACCAGCTCGAGCACCTTGATGATCAGGTCGATCTTTTCGAGTTCGCCAAACAGCAAGGTGTTCATCAGCTTGTAGGTTTCCAGCAGGAACTTGCCCAGGATGCCGAAGATGATCGTGACCAGACCCACATAGAAGAAGAGCATCGTGAATCTCATGCCGTAGAGCAGCGACCCAACCCCTGAAAGCATTTTTTCCATTTTTGATGACCGTGAAACAGAGCAGAAAGTGACATCGAACGGCGACCTGGCCGCAACGTTCTGCGTCGCGCGGGGCCGTTTCCTCAGGCGGCTGGGACAGACCGGAGCCGCCGATCTCAATCGTGGCGCAGCAGGTCACCGAAGACGGTGTGCTCACCCTCCCTGCGATCGGCGCCAGGCGCGTCGTACAGCACGAGCCAGCGCGCCTTGCCGCCCGACAGCGCCGGCGGCAGGTCGCAGATGGCTTCGGCGCGGTTGGTGGCGCGGCCGTGCGGCAGGGCCGCCGACTCGGTCAGCGCCGATTCGAAGCGCACCGGCTCGCGGTTGGCGGCCAGCAAGGGCCGGGCCGCAGGCCATTTGAAGACGCGGATGTCGCCGTCCAGCACCATCGTCGGGCCGGCCAGGATGTAGAGGTCGTCGCCGGAGAAGTGCAGGTCGCGCACGCCCAGGCCGTCGAGCTGCAGGAAATGCTTGCGGACCAGCAAGCCGCTGTCGTCCAGCGGCGCCAGTCGCAGCTCGTCACCGCGCGCCTCGACCGCGATCTCGAGCAGCGCCGACCAACCGCGCAGCACCGGGCCGCGCAGACCCAGCAGCAAGCGGCGGCCGTCGACCGCCAGGCCCTCAATGTCGAAGCCGTTGTCTTTGCCCGGGATGGCCATGTACAGGCCGAAGTGGGGGTCATCGACGAGCGCACGGGTCAGCAGGTTGGTTTGCGCATCGCCCTTCAGGCGCATCGCCCGCCTGCCGTCCTGCGCCTGCCTGACCAGGCACGGCTCGCCCTTGGCATCGGGCTCGATGGGCAGACAGGCCAGCAGACGCCGATTCCCGTCCAGTGCCAACTTCGACAACCGCTTGGCGTTGTCGGCGTGGTCCCGGTCCGGTTTGACGTTCTTGCGCTTCAGGCCGTGCGAGCCCACCACCCACAGCAGGCCGTCGGCCACGGCCATGCCTTCCAGGTCGGCCTCTTCGTCTGCCAAGCCCGGCAGGTCCAGCAGATCGGAGAGCGGGAAGTCGCGCGCGTCGCCGAAGCGCAAGGCCTCTCGCCCCACGGGGTCGAGCAGGCGCAGGCGGTCCAGGCCACAGGCTTCGTCGCCCGCCACCCAGAGCCAGTCTCCGGTGAAGGC
Organism: Rubrivivax sp.; assembly: GCA_031375065.1. Lineage (GTDB taxonomy): Bacteria > Pseudomonadota > Gammaproteobacteria > Burkholderiales > Burkholderiaceae_C > Rubrivivax. Next base: position 14,931 of record JANMHH010000387.1, read on the forward strand.
CGCCCCTGACAGATTGGATTGAACCAGCGAGTCAGGCGCGAACTCCAGACGGGCGGCATTGGCGGTTCGCGTGTTGGGCATCGGGTGATTCTCCAGGGGATGAGGTGCCAGGAAGGCTTGCACGTGGCAACGTTTGCCAGCTGGCACCGCCAAACCGCGAAGTCTGCGGCCGAAGCGCCATCCTGTGTTCAGGTTTATCCGATGTTCGAGTTCTTGAAAGGCTGCTTTCCCAGAACCGCACGGCGCTCGACATTCCGTCCGGCCCCCAACCGATGGAGATCCGTGATGCAAGTGCTCTTCAAGTCCCGCCATCCGCAAGCCACCGACTTGCGCGACATGACCGAGCGCCGCGTGCGCTTTGTGCTGCGCCGCCTGGGCTGGCGGGTGTCACGCGCCGAGGTGCAGATGTCGGACCTGAACGGACCGCGCGGCGGCATCGACAAGCGCTGCCAAGTGGAACTGCGGACCGATGGCGCAGGGTCGGTGGTCGTCGCCTCCGTGGCGAGTGGCTGGCATGCAGCGTTGAACCAGGCCCTGGCCAAGGCCGTGCGGTTTCTGATGCGTGCTTTGCGCCGAGGCGCTGACTCAGGGCGCGTGCACCAGCGCGCTGGCGCGGTCCCCGTTGATGCCCTGCTTGGAGATGCCCTGCTTGTTGATGCCGGCCCCAACACCTCGGCCGCGCCGATCGGCAAGCCAAGAGCCCGGCTGCCGTGACCGGACACCCCTTGGCCTGCTGGTGCCGATCTGGCCGGCCGCAACGTGCTCGAAGCGGTACAGATGTCGGTTCTGTCCAAGGTGATACGGACACCGAAGATCGCGGCCGTTGCCAACGGTCTTGAACTTCAACCTGCCCACGAGCCCGCCCAGCCGGTCCGGATTTGGCGGATCGAATCCGTGAACCCACCCGAGGAGTTCAGTGCAGTCGCTGTTGGGATTGATCTTCGGGGTTGATCTTCGCGCCCAGGCCAGCCGTCACGACACCGCGCCACTGCCGTAGCGCCCGGTCAGCCATTCCCCACGCTCAAAGCGCGCCAGTGCATAAGGGGCCAGCGGCACGTCGGTGGGCAGGCCCAACGCTTCCTGGGCCAGCACGCGGCCAACGGCCGGTGACAGCTTGAAGCCGTGGCCCGAGAAGCCGCAGGCCACGATCAGACCGGGCAGGTCGTTGACCCGGCCCAGCACCGGGTTCCAATCGGGTGTGACGTCGTAGACCCCAGTCCAGGCCGTTGCCAGGCCGGCGCTTTCGAAGGACGGAAACCGCTGCGCCACCTGCGCGCCGACCTCCAGCACATGGTCCATCGACACCTCACCCGGTTCGTTGGAAGGCGCGCTCAGCCGTTCACCGGTGGTTCCCTCGCTGGCCAGCATCTGCGTGCCGCCGTAGCTGCGGCAGTACAGCATGCCGGCCGAGCCCAGGTCCTTGAAGACCGGCATGGTCCGGGTGTAGGCCTGCGGGCCTTGCAGGGCCAGCACGCGGTGGCGCTCGGCCACCACCGGCAGGTCCAGGCCGATCCACGCCGCCAGTTCGGTGGCCCAGATGTTCTGGGCGCTGATGACCGTGCCGGCGGTGAAACGGCCCTGCACGGTGTCCACGCCAGTGACTCGTCCCGCCTGCTGCACCAGTCCGGTGACCGCCACGCCTTCCAGAAAGCGCACGCCCTGTCGCCGCGCGGCGCGGGCGTAGCTGGTGGCCACCAGGGTGGCATCGGCAAAGCCGGCTTGCGGCTCGAAGCCGATCAACGCCGCGTCGTCGAATTGCGCGATGGGCAGCAGCGTTTGGGCTTGGCGCGCGTCCAGCATCTGCACCTCGATGCCCATGGCCTGCTGGGTGGCCAGCGCGCCGCGCAGGGCTTCGAGCTTGTCGCCGCTGGGCGCTGCGATTAGGTAACCGCATTTCACCAATCCGGCACTGGCTTCGTCGTCGTCCAGGGTCGCAGCGAAGTGCTCGAAGACCTGCCATGAGCGGCGTGCCAACTCCACATTGCTGGCCACCGAATAGTGCGTGCGCAGGATGCCGCTGGACATCGCACTGGTGCCTTCGGCAACACGCCCTCGGTCCAGCACCAGCACGCGGCCGGCACCCAGGCGGGCCAGGTTCCAGGCCACCGAACAGCCGATGACACCGGCGCCAATCACGATCACGTCTGCGCTGTGCGGTTCTGAACTCATCGGCCGATCGTAGCCAGTTCGTGGGGGTGGGCCTGCGGCTGTGGTCGTTGCCTCTTCAGGGGAAAGCAGCCCCAGCAGACAGCGAGCTTTGATCCCGCGGCTGCGGGCATGACTGGATGGGCCGAGCGCGGGCAAGCGGCTAAGGTGCCGTTCACCGGCAGCGGGTGTCCCCACGCTGCTCTTTCAGCCACCCCACATGGAGCGCCCCTGATGAAACCCAACTGGAAATTTGCCCTCGCCCTGGTCGCTGCAGGCACCTTGGCCACCGCCGCCTTGGCCCAGCAGCGCCAGTTTTTTGGCATCGCCACCGGCGGCACGGGCGGCACCTATTACCCGCTGGGCGGCATGTTGGCCCAGCTGATTTCCAACAAGGCCACGGTCGACGGGCGCAAGTTCAGCGCCACGGCCGAAGCCGCCGGCGCCTCGGTGGGCAACGCCAAGCTGCTGGGCACGCGCGACATCGAGTCGGCTTTTGTGGCCGCCGACATCCTGGACGCGGCCTACAACGGCACCGGCCAGTTCGACAAGGCGCCGCTGAAGAACCTGCGTGCCCTGGGTGCGCTTTACCCCGAGACGGTGCAACTCATCACGCGCGCCGACTCCGGCATCAACAGCGTGCGCGACCTCAAGGGCAAGAGCGTATCTTCGGGCGCCCCGGGTTCGGGCCAGTACCAGCTGCTGACCGACCTGCTACGGGTTTACGGCATGGCCCGCAACGACGTCAAAGAAGACCTGTCGTCGTTCACCCAGGCGGTCGACAAGATCAAGGACGGCAACCTGCACGCCACGCTGATCACCGCGGGCGTGCCCACCTCGGCGGTGACCGATTTTGCGCAGAGCCATGCCTTGAAGGTCATCCCGCTCAGCGGCCCCGAGATCACCGAACTGCGCCGTCAGCAGCCCTATTACGCCGAAGTGCCCTTGCCGGCCAACACCTACAAGGGCCAGACCGCGGCGGTGCCCACGTTGGCCGTGATGGCCGTCTGGGCTGCGCACGACGGCGTGTCCGACAACGTGGCCTACGAAGTGACCAAGGCCCTGTATGAAAACGTGGCCATCATGGGCCAGGTGCATGTGCAGGGCAAAAACATCTCGCTCAGCACCGCCACCGCGGTGGGCACCGCGCCGCTGCACCCCGGCGCGCTGAAGTACTTCAAGGAAAAGGGCATCGTCAAGTGAAGTGCCGGCGGCGCGCCGTGCTGGCCACGGCGCGCACGGTCTGGCTGGCGTTTGTGGTGGGTGTGGCAGGCGCGGCTGGCGGCAGCCCGGCTGCCGCGCCCTGCCAGCTGGTGTTGAGCGAACACCGCAGCGGCACCGAGCTGCAGCGCCTGCCGCTCGATGCCGCTGCGCCCGAAGTGCGCATCGCGTTTGACCACTCGGTGCTGGGCACACCGGTGGTTGACCGCTACCGCTTCACGCCCCGGGCCCATCTGATCGAAGAACGTTTTGAAGGCCAGGGCTACGGCCTGCCGCACGGGGCCGGCCCGGGCGAAACCCTGCAGCGCGACGGTGACGGCTGGCGTCTGCAGTTGAACCGCGTGGTGCACCCTTTGGTGGTGCGGCCACTGCCGCAGCAGCGCATGCGCTTGCTCCTGCCAGGTGGTGAATGGCCACTGGCCGCCTTCAGCCCGCAGGCCATCCTCATCACCGTGCTGGGCTGTCCAGCCCTGACCGCCGCTGAAGCGCAAGAATGACCACACCCGCCCAGACGTCTGCACAGGTATCTGCACAGACAGCAACACCCGATCAGGCCGAGATCGACCGCCTGATCGAGCAGTTTGACCCCGAGTCCAGCTTCCGCCGCCTGGTGGGCGTGGCGGCCGGCATCGTCACTGTGCTCACCGTGGCGCTGTCGGGTTGGCATTACTACACCGCCGGCTTCGGGCTGCACAACGAGATCGCGCACCGCGCCATTCACCTGTCGGTGGTGTTGGGCCTGTGCTTCCTGGTTTTTCCGCGCCAGCGTCGCCTGCCCGGGCATTGGGAGTGGGTGGTGTCGCTGGCGCTGGCGCTGTTTTACCTGGTGCTGGGCTACAGCCTGGTGCAGTCGGTGGGGGCTGATGCGCCGCCCGGTGCGCAGCTGGTGTTTTACGGCGTGCTGCTGGCCATCGCGGGCCTGTCGCTGCCCTTCAAGTTGTACGACGGCAGCCACAGCCGGGTGCCTTGGCGCGACTGGCTGTTTGCGGTTTTGGCGTCGAGTTTTTCGCTCTACCTGCTGTTCTTCTTTGACGGCATCTTCATCGAGCGGCCGGGCCAGCACACGCCGGTGGACCTGATGTTTGGCGTGATCGCCATCGCCATGGTGATCGAGGCCACACGCCGCACCATGGGCATCTTCCTGCCGCTGCTGGCGGTGGCCACGGTTCTGTACGGCATCTTCGGCCCCTACCTGCCCGGTGACCTGGCCCACCGTGGCTATAGCGTGCCGCGGGTGGTGGCGCACTTGTACAAGGGCACTGAAGGCATCTATGGCATTCCGGTGGGCGTGGTGGCCACCTTCGTCTTTCACTTCGTGCTGTTCGGCATCATGGCCCAGCTCACCGGGCTGGGGCAGCTGTTTGTCAACCTGGCCACGGTGGCGGCGGGGCGCTTTGCGGGCGGGCCGGCCAAGGTCAGCGTGGTGTCGTCGGGCCTCTTCGGCATGATCTCGGGCTCGGCCATCGCCAACACCGTGACCACCGGCGTGATGACCATTCCGCTGATGAAGAAGGTGGGCTTTTCGCCGCGCTTTGCCGGCGCGGTAGAAGCTTCGGCGTCGTGCGGCGGGCAGGTCACGCCGCCGATCATGGGCGCGGCGGCCTTCATCATGGCCGAGACCTTGGGCGTCCCCTACAACCAGCTGATCCTGGTGGCCATCGTGCCCGCGCTGATGCACTACCTGGCCATTTTGTGGATGGTGCACCTGGAGGCCAAGCGCCTGAAGCTGGCCGGCATGCCGCCCGAAGAGATTCCCAACTTGTGGCTGGTGCTGCGCAGCAGCTGGCACCTGTTCATTCCGCTGGTGGTGATGGTGACGCTGCTGCTGATGCAGTACACGCCCTTCCTGGCCGCCTTCTGGGGCATCACGCTGACGGTGGC